>CAXMPY010000142.1:0-5759 GCA_964195275.1 uncultured Paracoccaceae bacterium | reverse complement strand
CCATAGAAATCCCCGCCGCCCGCCATAATACCATGTGGTGCCAATGCCGCCGCGACATCCGCACCGTGCGACTCTAATTCGACGGCAACGGTTGGTGCACGCAGGTCGGCCCTGTCAGGCCCGATCAGACGCACAGAATTTCGCTCTGACAGATGATCCAGTAGCGGTTGCAACAATTCGGTTTCATGGGCGCGAAATAGATCATGCACCCGTTCAGTTCGCTTTGCCGTTCCGACATGTTCATCAAAATGGTGCGCATATAGCGCATCATAATAGTCGGCCATTCCAGCGCAGGCAGCCACCTGCGCGTGGTCCGGGCCTGCAGGTGTAAATCGATTATACAGGCTATCACCGTTGAACCAATGTGCCTGATTGGGCAGCGACATCCCCAGATCACGTCGGATCACCATGATACCCTGGTGGGGGCCGTAAGTTTTATAGCCGGAAAACAAGTAAATATCCGCGCCCAAATCGCCGACATTCGGAAACCCATGTGGTGCGTAGGATACCCCATCAACACAGGTCACCGCCCCTGCTGAATGAACCATTGATGTGATCGCTTTAACGTCGTTCAGTTCGGCCACAATGTTGGAACACTGCGGAAAAACCACCAACCGTACAGTGTCATCCAATAACTGCGACAGTGCGTCAATATCTAGGTGCCCTGTCTCTGGGTCAATTTGCCATTCACGAATTTCAATTCCACGATCCGCCAACCGCCGCCAAGGGCCTGAATTCGCCTCATGATCTTGATTCGTAACGATTATTACGTCGCCTTCGGACAAGTGTTGGCCAAAG
Source organism: uncultured Paracoccaceae bacterium (assembly GCA_964195275.1). Classification (GTDB taxonomy): domain Bacteria; phylum Pseudomonadota; class Alphaproteobacteria; order Rhodobacterales; family Rhodobacteraceae; genus NVTR01. Next base: position 4,961 of record CAXMPY010000142.1, on the reverse strand, counting down.
GCCTGGGCCAGAACATAGGTATTTTGGGTGGTGGACGGCCCAAAACTAAGTTCTTCTGTCTCCACCCCCAACATTGCCGCCAATCGCAGCCGGGCTTCGTCCATCTCTTCACCGGCAACGCGGCTGGCATCATAGGCCGCATAGGGCTGTACTTTGCGTTCCCGGTAATACCGGTTCAAACGCTCAACGACTGGCCTGCATGCATATGATCCACCGGCATTTTCAAAGAACGCCTGCCCTTGCAGGGATGGTTCAGCAAATGCCGGGAATTGGGCCCGCACAAATTCAATATCTAGTTTTTTCATGACTCAATGGATGATTTCATGCTGATGGGAACACAAGCTTAAAGCTCCGCCTGGCAGACAAGTAGTGACGTTTCTGCCGCAAAACTTGTCGGAAATTAACTGTGGGTTTGGCGCGGTTCATGCTTTGCCTTGCTATAGGCTGCGCTATTCACCAATCTGTGATAACCAGATCACGTAACTGCACGATTAAGAGGCAGACGCGATTCGAGGCAACCTACCCCAACTGGGGAATGCAAACGGTATCAGGGAGGACACTATGCCGATCAAACCACCATTCACTGCCCTTGAGATTGCCAAGCAATCTGACGGATTTTATAAGAACAACAGCCTACCAATCGCCCTAATAAGTAAGGGTATCATGGTTGCGCTGGTGCTTTGGGCCCTAGTCTTTCCAGGCAGCGCGAACAGCACGTTAGGCAGCCTAAACGGCAATTTACTCAAAATTTTTAACCAATTCTACATTGTGATCGTCGGCTTCTTTGCCTTTTTCCTGCTGGTCGTGGCGATACTGCCGCAGTCGGGGCGCAAGGTTATGGGTGTGCCAGGTGAAAAGCCGGAATTTTCGAATTTCTCGTGGTTTTCAATGATGTTTGGTGCAGGCTTGGGTGTAGGCCTGATGGTTTTTGCTACAGCAGAACCCTTGGGTCTGTGGGGATCTAATCCACTTGTGGTTTCAGGCGAAGTCGCCGGCAATTCAGAAGAAGCACTGCGATCAACATACCGCTACACGTTTGCACATTACGGTTTTCATGCATGGTCGATCTATGTAGTGACAGGCCTCAGCCTAGCCTATTACGCTTATACACGTGATATGCCCCTGACCATTCGTTCGGCGCTGACACCCTTGTTTGGCAGCCTGATGAACGGGCCACTTGGGCATGTTGTAGACGTGTTGGGTGTGGTTGCTACGATCCTGGGCGTATCTGTCACTATCGGATTTGGCGTCAGCCAGTTTATTGACGGTGTCTATGCTATCACCGGGGTTGAATGGATCATGAATATGGGTGGCGAAGTGCCAACACCATCCAAGGCAGGCCTTATTGCCGGTCTGATTGTGATCATGGCTATGTCGATTATATCTGCCGTGTCGGGTGTTGGACGAGGCGTCAAGTATCTCTCGAACCTTAACATGGTGCTTTCATTGATCTTGCTCCTCACATTCGTGTTCTTTGGCTCGTTCGCTTTTGCGATGACAACCTATGGTTCGGCGATACTGGATTATCTGATCAATTTCTTCTCGATCAGTTTTGGTGCCTATGGACCACAATCGGCAGACGCATTTGTCGCCGCTTTGCCAGAAGCCGCCAAGCCACTTGCGGGTGACCTGATGTCTGGTGCAACTGGACCTTGGGGTAGCTTTGAAGGCTTCAAGTCGGGGCTGACCGGCGCGGCTGCAGCGTTAGATGAAGAAACTCTCAAAGCAGTCTACGCAGCTGGCAACGATGGCCGACAGTTTGGATGGCAATCCAGCTGGACCACGTTCTACTGGGCTTGGTGGATCGCGTTCTCGCCATTTGTCGGCCTATTCCTGGCTCGCATTTCCAAGGGGCGCACTGTTCGCGAATTCATCATCGGATGTGTTATCGCTCCGGCGCTGGTTTGCTTTGCCTGGATGACCATACTTGGCGGCACCGCAATTGATCTGGAACTTACCGGCGGCGCAGGTGGGGCTATCACTGGGGCGTCGCAGACCAACCAGCTGTTTGCTACACTTGGACAGATGTTGGATGGCGGGTTCTTATCAGCGCTGACAATCATGTGTGTGATCTTGATCATGACCTTCCTGGTTACGTCGGCTGACTCTGGCATATTAGTGATGAACACCATCATGTCAGGTGGCGCCCAGGAAACCGGCATCAAGCACCGCATCGTCTGGGGTTTGATCCTGACGGCCGTAATCGGCACATTGCTGGCAGCTGCCGGCGACAACAACCCGATGGATGCGCTGAAAAATGCGATGATCATCGGCGCGCTACCATTCACGATTGTGATGGGCCTAATGTGCGTGTCGCTGGCCAAAGCGCTATATCGCGACGGCGTGCGTGAAAAACACGCTTCTGGCAGTGGAGAATCACAACCCGCTGAATAAGAAAACAACCAAAAACTAAAATGGCGCCGGTTTACCCTGGCGCCATTTTTGTTGGTATCGACAGGTTGCTAGGCGTTCACATCGACAACTACCCGGCCCTTGATCTGCCCTTTAAGTATTGCGCGTCCCAGTTCAGGTAAGTCAGCCAATGCCGCCGGGACGATCATTGTCTCAAGCTTTTCCATCGGCAGATCGCGCGCCAGCCGCTGCCAGGCCGCGGACCTGTCTGCAAAGGGTCGCATAACGCTGTCGACCCCCAGCAAATTCACGCATCGTAAAATGAAGGGCAGCACTGACGCAGGCAAATGCGCGCCCCCCGCCAACCCCAATGATGCGACGCTGGCCTTGTATTTCATCTGCCCCAGAATTCGGGCCAACATGTCGCCACCGACGGCATCTATGCACCCGGCCCAGGTTTCGCGTTCCAAGGGCCGTTTTGATACTTCGTTAATGTCGCTGCGCGGCACAATCTGACTGGCGCCCAGGTCGCGCAGGTAGGGTTCGGTGTCAGCGCGCCCGGTCACGGCGGCAACTTCATAGCCAAGTTTGGCCAGTATCGCGACCGCAACCGACCCAACACCACCTGCTGCACCCGTTACCAATACCGGCCCCTGATCCGGTTTTAGACCCTGATTTTCCAGTGCCATCACCGCCAACATCGCCGTAAAACCAGCGGTGCCGATCGCCATTGCCTGGCGCGTAGTTAAGCCCTGTGGCAGCGGCACCAACCAGTCCGCATCAACGCGGGCCTTTTGCGCGTAACCGCCCCAATGTAATTCGCCAACCCGCCATCCGGTCAGTATCACCTTGTCACCAACAGAATAGCGCGCGTCGCCGGACGCGTGGACAGTGCCAGCAAAATCGACACCCGCCACATGCGGGTAATCACGCACCAAACCGCCGCCACTGCCCAAACACATGCCGTCTTTGTAGTTCAACGTTGAATATTCGACGGCGACGGTAACGTTGCCCTTGGGCAATCGGCTTTCATCCAGTTCAGTAACAGCAGCACTGGTGTTACCGTCGGCGTCTTTATCGATTAGCAGGGCCTTAAACATTTAGTTCTCCAAAGTTAGCGGCATAAAGCCAAAATCTGTTGCGTCAGGTGTGCACCCATAGCCGGTCAGCAGTGCGTGCACCTGACCCCGGTGATGGGTTTGGTGATTGAACAAATGGGTGACCAGCGACCAAAGCGGCGCGGAAACATCCGCGGTCTTGATCCCCGATTGCCAGCTAACTTCCCCGGACAGCGCACCATCATCCAGGGCGTCTGCCCATTGGATCAACCGCTGATCTGTTGAATTCCGGGCTTGGGTCAATTCGTTCCAGTCTGTGATCCAATCCGGCGATTTGTCGCCGCGCGCCTTGGGCATATCCCAGTTGTCAAACCGGCTCATCCAGATGTGATCGGCGGTTAAGATATGGCAAAGCGTGCGCTGTACCGACCCAAAAAATGCACCGCGATCGGCGCGTCGCTGATCTTGAGTCAAGCCCGCAGCTTCCCGATACAGGCTGGTATTCTGCCAACGGTTGTATCGTGCCATCTGTTGGCAATAGGTCGGTGAAATCATGTCGCGGCATCCAATTCGTAAGCTGCAAAACCTGCTCAGAAATACCATGGAGGTTTCGCCATCAGTGTTGTCCCTGGCGAAGGATTGTCAAACAGTTTGATTGACCCAATCGCTTCACCTTCTTCTTTTCTTAAATATCCCCGCCCCAGGCACCGCGCACCCTACCGTCACGCAACCAATTTACCGCCACATTCGCTTGAAAACCTGACCAGTAGTCGCTATATACAAACCGTTCCGTCTGACGGAACTATAAACATAAACGCGCTTGTAATACGCGGATCGGACCCGGGGGCGGTACCCGGCGGCTCCACCAAACATCCTTCATTTGGGGATTTTGGGGCCGAAATAGGATCGACGAACGTCTAAAGGGGTTAGCTTTGTTTCGGTTAGATACCACCGTTATCGGTTCAAAACGTACAGTTGCAAATGACAACCGTGCTCCAGCTATGGCTCTCGCTGCGTAAGCAGTGCGAGTTTGCTGAAACTTAAGTCCTTGAGCTTTGCAGCCTAAGGCGGGGTTCGCAGGCACCTGGCAACAGAAGCCTGCACTTAATCCTTCTGGCGTTGTGAAATTTGCTATTTCCGGTCGGCTATTCAGAATCTGAATTTCGGCGACTAAGAAATCAACCTCAACAAACTGGTTTGCAAATGGCAATGCTGAAAGCATCAGCGCTTAGGTTGGGCGGGTCATAAATTTCGGTACAGCTGTTTTGGTTGAATTGGCCGGCTTTAGATCCCAAGACAGCGTGATACGCGGTGAACGCCCCCGATAGGGCGTAACCATATGCACCGCATTACCTGGAAACATCACCATCGTCCCTGCATCAATTCTAGGTGCGGACGGCGTTGTCATGAAACCCTTTTGCTGGCGACAACAAGGGGCAAGCCGTGGATCGGCAAACATGAACTGCCCACCAATATCTTCAGCATCCCCGCCCGGTTCCAGCATATATAGCAGGCTTGCGATACCGCCTGGGTGGCTATGTGGCATGACAA
>CAXMPY010000141.1:0-5772 GCA_964195275.1 uncultured Paracoccaceae bacterium | reverse complement strand
AAATACTTTTCACAAGTATTTGAAATAGCACAAAAAATTGAAAAAGGCCGGTTGGACATGGTACTGCCGGATGGCCGGCGATTCCGCGCAACCGGTAAGGGGTCTGGTCCGGCCGCCGAAATGGTCATTCACAACCCTGACGTGTTTACCCGGTTGATCCGCGAGGGCGATCTTGGTTTTAGTGACGCCTATCTTGAAGGTTGGTGGTCAACACCTGATTTGCAGGCGTTTATGGACCTGATCCAAGCCAAGAATGACAATCTGTATGACGGATTTCCTGGTATGGGTATTGTTCGGGCGTTTGAACGCGCCCGGCATTGGCTGCGCGGCAATTCCCGTCGGCAAGCACGCAAAAATATTTCGTATCACTATGATCTTGGCAACAAATTTTACCGCTTGTGGTTAGACGAATCCATGACCTATTCATCAGCCAAATTTGAGACCGGGCAGGAAAGCGTTGAAGTTGCGCAGTTGCAAAAGTATCAAAGTATGGTCGATCAGATGGGTGTAAAACCGGGCGATCATGTGCTTGAAATTGGTTGCGGTTGGGGGGGATTTGCCGAATACGCGGCCGGTTCGCGGGGTCTGAAAGTTACTGGCTTAACGATCTCAAAAGAACAACATGCCTACGCAGTTCAGCGGATTAAGGACGCTGGGTTGACGGATTTGGTGGATATTAAGTTGCAAGATTACCGCGATGAAACTGGATTGTATGATGGCATTGCCAGCATCGAGATGTTTGAAGCGGTTGGCGAAAAATATTGGCCAGTCTATTTCGATACGCTTCGCGAACGGTTAAAGCCCGGAAAAACGGCCACTTTGCAAATCATCACGCTGCAGGAACGCCGCTTTGAGGTCTACCGGAAAGGTGTTGATTTCATACAGAAATACATATTTCCAGGCGGTATGATTCCCAGCCGATCTGCGTTGCGCGCCGAAGTGGAACGCGCAGGTCTTGTCGTGGCGAAATCCATCGAATTTGGTGAAAGCTACAGCCAAACTTTGCGGCGGTGGCACCATACTTTCAACGAAAAATGGGATCAGATCGCCCAATTGGGTTTTGATGACCGATTTCGCCGGATGTGGAATTATTATCTAACCTCTTGCGCGGCAGCGTTTCACAGCGGAAACTGTGACGTAACACAAATTTCAGTCAAAAAACCGGCTTAGCAAAATGTTGACATTTCCAAAAGTGATCGCCGCATTGTTTTTTGCGGCCCTCGGATATTTTAGTGGTGATCTGATCAAACCGCTGTTGCCAGAAGGGACCAGGGTTGGATTGTTGAATGTAACCCTGGCAGCGATTGGGTTTGTCAGCGGTTGGCGGATGTCTGGTGGGCGCGCAGGGTTTGGCACCCGGTCCGGGTTTGGCTATGGTTTAACCAGCGCCGGTCTGATCGCGTTTTGGGGTATCTTCTTTTTCGCCGGTCAAAAAATGCTGCAATTTTCGATAGATAAACGGTTCAAAGGCCCGATGGACGCGCTTAAATCGATGGTCGAGTTTATGTTGGAGTTCGCGGCATTGATTGCTGTTCCGTCCGTCATAATACCCGCAGTTGTTGGCGGATTGTTTGGTGGCTGGTTAACCGAATGGGTGGCAAAGCGTTGGGACTAGCCTGATTGGGAAATTTCATCGACGGAATTGAGCCAGCGCAGCGCTGCAGGCAAAAACTTTATACAGTTACGAACACACGACTGTCGCGGCGCATACAAGAACTGCATTGATACTGAAAAAATATTAATCGGTGCCGAAACTTTATGGCGAGAATTCTGAAATCGTGGCGTGCGCTGTATTTGTCGCGGTGTGGAACCCGGCCCAATACTGACCAAATTGCGTTGCTTGGGTATGCATCGTGACCTTATCCGCAACGCCGCTTGAGTTCCCATAGTAGCCAGCCTAAATAAAGACAAAATAGGCGCACCCTGGAGGCGGGACATGCAAGTCAAGGCTGATCTGGCAGCAAGTATCGGAAATACCCCGTTGATCCGCTTGAAACGACCAAGCGAAGCCACGGGTTGCGAAATTCTTGGTAAAGCCGAATTCATGAATCCCGGCCAGTCGGTGAAAGACCGCGCTGCGTTGTTTATTATCCGTGACGCTGTCGCCAGCGGCGTATTAAAATCAGGCGGTACGATCGTTGAAGGTACAGCAGGCAATACCGGTATTGGGCTGGCCTTGGTAGGTGCGTCACTTGGATTTAAAGTCGTCATCGTCATTCCTGAAACCCAAAGTCAGGAAAAAAAGGAAATGATCCAGCTGGCTGGTGCCGAACTGGTGCAAGTGCCAGCGGTTCCATACAAAAATCCAAACAACTATGTGCGTTATTCAGAACGGCTGGCGCAGACCCTGGCTAAAACCGAACCCGGTGGTGCGGTTTGGGCCAACCAGTTTGACAATATTGCGAACCGGCAAGCCCATTACGAAACCACCGGGCCTGAAATCTGGGACCAGACTGATGGCGATGTTGATGGGTTTATCTGTTCCGTTGGATCCGGCGGAACATTGGCGGGGGTTGCGATGGCGTTGCAGCCCAAAGGCGTCAAAATGGGCTTGGCCGATCCAATGGGATCAGCGATTTACAGTTACTACAAAACGGGTGAGTTTGCGGCGACCGGCAGTTCGATCACAGAAGGGATCGGACAGGGGCGTATCACCGCCAACTTAGCAGGGCTGAACCCAGATTTTATCTATCAAATACCTGACGATGAGGCGCTTAAAATAATTTTTGATCTTTTGGAATACGAAGGTCTTTGCCTTGGCGGATCGTCGGGCATTAATATTGCCGGTGCGATGCGTATGGCCCGCGACATGGGACCGGGGCATAAAATCGTCACGCCACTTTGTGATTATGGAACCCGGTATTTGTCCAAATTGTTCAACCCGGCTTACCTGCGTGAAAAAGAATTGCCAGTGCCCGTTTGGCTAAACGGTGACGGTCGCATTTTGCCAGAGGTGTTTGAAGGGTAATGACACGATATATCGCGATACTGCTGATTTTATTGCTTGGGTCGGGCACCAGTAGTCTTTTGTTCAACCCTGCCCATCTGGCTGCATTTGCGCAAACTAGCACAGAAGTACCAGACTATGTCCTTTGGGGAAAAGTTGCCGCCCGTTCGGAAGTTGCCACCGAAAATGGACGCGCATCCAACACCGCGCTGGAGGGTTTGCGGTCAGAATTGGTTGACTGGCGGTCCCAGTTCACTGCGGCACGGGACGTCAATAAAGCTCGGATATCAACACACAGAAATCAAATAAACTCGCTGGGCCCGCCGCCGGAAGGCAGCAGCGTTGAACCGGCGGAGCTGACCATAAGACGGGCAGAACTGACTGCACAGCTGGGTGAGTTGGAGGCGCCTCAGTTGCGCGCTGTCGAGGCGTTTAGCCGGGCAAACGGCCTAATTCAAGAAATAGACAATCTTATTCGTAACCGACAAGCCGCGCAGTTGTTTGAACTAAATCCATCGCCAGCAAATCCGACAATATGGCCCGACGCGTGGCGAACCTTGGGTGCGTCCATCGCTGGGGCACGGTCTGAAATCCAGACCGCGTGGGGTTCTGAAGCACTGCAAAAGCGGCTGAAGAATAATTTGGCCAAGACCCTGATTTTCTTGATCGTGGCGGCCGTATTGTTGCTGCGTGGCCGCTCCTGGATGGTAAGTCTTACCGCCATCGTTCAACGTACAGCATCGGGAGCTCAGGCCCGGATGCGCGGCTTTGTTGCATCGATCGGCCAAGTGGTTCTACCGCTGTTGGGCATATTTGCTTTTGCACAGGCGCTTTTTTCCACGGATATGTTGGGGTTACGCGGTCAGCTGATTGTAGACGGATCTGTTAATATCGGCATTGCATTCTATGTCGGGCGTTGGCTGTCTTTGCGTCTATTGCCGCGCCAGCCAAGTGCGGCAATGTTGTTTCAAATCCCGGATGGCACAGCGAATACTTTGCGCAATCTTGCCACAGCGCTTGCCGTCCTTTTGGGCGTCGATCAATTGCTGTCCCGACTTGAAGTATTTGAAAGCTATGCGGTAACTACAGGTGTCGTATTACATTCCCCAATCATTTTGATTTCCGGGTTCCTCTTATTTCGGTTTGGTCGAATTGTACTAGCGAACCTTGCAATATTTGAATCTGACGTCGATGGCCAACAAAGCATTCGATCTCGTGGTGTTGAAGTGTTGGGTTGGGCGCTGGTGGCAGTTGGCATCGCCGGCCCCATCGTGGCGGCTATTGGGTATAATACCGCCGCCTCAGCGGTAATATTTCCGACGATCCTAACCATCGGATTGCTGGCGGCAATGCTGGTGCTGTCAGCCCTTGCGCGGGATATTTATGCCGTGATGACAGGTTCTGACGATGAAACAGCCCGCGCCGCGCTGATCCCGGTGTTGGTCGGCTTTGCAATCATTGTTGGTTCAATACCGCTTTTCGCATTGATATGGGGTGCAAGAACGGCTGACTTAACAGAAATGTGGACCCGGTTTTTGGCGGGCTTCCAATTTGGTGAAACGCAAATTTCACCGACCAGTTTTTTGACTTTCGCGTTAATATTCACCGTTGGTTACGTGTTGACGCGGGCATTTCAGTCAACTCTACGGACCACAGTTCTGCCAAAGACCAATATCGAAACGGGTGGTCAGACTGCGATTGTATCTGGTCTTGGATATGTGGGTTTTTTCTCAGCCGCGGTGATCGCAATTACAATGGCAGGGATCGATTTGTCATCGCTGGCAATTGTCGCAGGGGCTTTGTCGGTTGGCATCGGTTTCGGTTTGCAAAACATCGTTTCTAACTTTGTATCAGGGGTGATTTTGTTGATCGAACGTCCAATTGCCGAAGGGGACTGGATCGATGTCGCCGGATACTCAGGCACCGTTCGCGAAATCTCTGTTCGTTCAACACGGATCGAGACGTTTGATCGAACCGATGTGATCATCCCGAATTCAGATTTAGTATCCGGTGCTGTAACCAACTACACCCGTGGGAACTTGATCGGGCGGGCGGTGATATCGGTCGGCGTCGCCTATGGTACGGACACGGTGAAGGTACAGGGAATTCTCGAAGATATCGCGAAGGCACATCCGATGGTTTCGCTTAACCCCAGCCCGTCGGTGCATCTGGTGGGCTTTGGGGCGGATAGCTTGGATTTTCAAATCCGGGCAGTGCTGCGGGACGTGAATTTTATTCTGACCGTGAAAAGCGAAATTCACCACGAGATTGTGCGCCGGTTTGCGCAAGAGAATATTGAAATACCCTTCGCACAGCGGGACCTTTGGTTGCGAAACCCGGAAGTTCTGGGCACCACGAAGAAAAATCTACCCAAACCGAAAGCCAAATGACCAACCCTGTGTTCCGAGAGGATTCTTACCTGGCGTCTGCCACAGGGCGCGTAACCGGGCATTCGCCCGAGGGCGGCGTGATCTTGGACCGATCGATCTTTTACCCAACCGGTGGTGGCCAACCGGGGGATAGCGGCGCGTTGGCCTGGGGTAATTCGTCGCTGGTTATTGCCACCGCAATCAAAGGGCAGGGCGAAGAAATTATATTGGTTCCCGGGGTGCCAGCCGCGCTGCCGCCGATTGGCGCCAGCGTCACGCAAACGCTGGACTGGGATCGGCGTCTTGGTCATATGCGGGTTCATTCGGCGTTACATTTGCTGTCTGTGGCGGTGCCCCTGCCGGTAACGGGTGGTTCAATCAGTGCGCTAAAGGGACGTTTGGATTTTGATATGCTGGACGCCACCATCGATAAAGATGCGCTGGCAAGCCACATGA
>CAXMPY010000140.1:0-5774 GCA_964195275.1 uncultured Paracoccaceae bacterium | reverse complement strand
AAACAGGGCGGTCTGCGCGATCATTATGACCCAGGTGACCCATCCCAACTTGCCCCGGAACTGGTTCAGTCCCAGCGCAAACCAGCCAAGTTCCTCGGTGTCGGCCCAAATCTTACTATCTTCGACCTCAAGCGCCTCTTTTATCATCGCATCAAGCTTTTCCATCACATGTCCTTTCAAGTTCTGCGCGCAGTTTGGTGCGCGCGTGCATTAATCTCGTTTTCACCGTACCAATCGGCACATCCATCGCCCAAGCCACGTCGGCCACACCTAATTCCTCTAGATAAAACAGGGCAACTGTTGCCGCCTGATTGGCAGGTAAGCGGCCGATTGCCTGGCGCACTTTTGCCGCGTCGCTGGCCAGCGGTCCCGCTTCGGGTGTTTGAAGGTCCGCTTCATGGGCATATTCCGACGCAATGGCGCGGTCCCGTTGCCGTCCCTTTATCACCCGAACCACGCGACGTGAAACGATCTGCAACGCCCAGGGCAGAAATAAACCGGTATCTCGCAACCCGCTGATACCGCGAAAGATCTCGACCCAGGCGTCCTGAACCGCATCGCGCGCGCCTTCGGTTTCACCCAGCAAACGTGCGGCATGCGCCAACAGACGGGGCCCGCGCAGCCGGATCAGTTGATCCATCGCACCGCGATCCCCAGTCTGCGCGCTGGAAACCAAGTATGATTCCAACGCTTTTTCTGTTTGCTTCATGCCCAGCATATCCTTTCATATGCCATAAGTGTCTGCCCCGCCCAGTTCGGTTCAGTGTTGCCCCAAATAAATGAACCGCCCGGCTTCTTCTTTTCCAAAATATCCCCGCCAAAGGCGTCGCCCCGCGGGGCAAAAAAAATGGCGCGGCCCCGCATAGGGTCGCGCCACAATTCTTAATATGTACTGCGTTTAATTCAGCGCAGCATCCGTAATAACGCTGGTCCAGGCACCGGTAGGAGCCGCAGAAATCACACCACCATCCAGAACGATGCTGACTGTGCGATCATACGCCGCCTCATCCAGTGCACCGTTTGATCCGGCGGTCAGCTTGGCAATCTCGCCCATCATGCGACGCTGGTGCATTTCAGTCTGTGCACCGGTTTCATCGTATTCCAACACGATATCCGCCGCCGCATCCGGGTTCGCCTCAGCCCATTTCCAGCCGCGCATGGAAGCCCGCACAAACCTTACAAGCTTGTCCACTTCAGCCGGGTCATCCAGCTTGGCCTCGTTCACATACAGCCCGTCTTCCAGCGTCGAAATACCTTCGTCCTCATATTTGAACACCACCAGCTCATCCGGCGAAATGCCCGCATCAATGACCTGCCAGTACTCATTATAGGTCATGGTTGTGGCGCACTCGACCTGCTTTTGCAAAAGTGGATCGACGTTAAAGTTGATCTTCTGAATGGTCACACCGCCCTCAGATCCGTCCGTGGCATAGCCCAGCTTACCCATCCAGCCCAACAGCGGGATTTCGTTACCAAAGAACCATGTGCCCAGTGTATGTCCCGGAAAATCGGCAGGTGAATTAATGCCATGTTCAGCGAGGCACGTCAGCATCAGACCAGAGCTTGCAAACGGCTGCGCGATGTTCACAATCGGCGCACCCTGTTCACGGGCCGCCAATGCAGATGGCATCCAGTCAACCATCACGTCCGCGCCGCCGCCCAATAGCACCTGAACCGGTGCCACATCTGGGCCACCAGGTTTCACCGTCACATTCAGATCTTCATCCGAATAAAACCCGTTTTCGAGTGCCACATAGTAGCCGGCAAACTGCGCTTGCGTCACCCACTTTAGCTGGATCGTCATATCATCGGCCGCACCGGCACTTTGTGCCGCAAATGCAATCGCTGTTGCGGTTCCCAAGATTAGTTTCTTCATTGTCTTTCTCCCGTTTTGTTTTAGGTCGTTTCGTTTCTTTTCGTCTTTTTGTTCGTTCCTATTTTCGCTGTGATGGGTGCCAAAACGTCACCCCCTTCTCAATCAATGTCACCGTGCCATACAAAGCCGAGCCCGCCATGGCCGCAACCAGTATTTCAGCCCAAACCATATCCATGGCCAGCCGCCCGGCCTCGGTGGAAATTCGAAATCCCATGCCAAAGATAGGTGAACCGAAATATTCCGCAACGATGGCCCCAATAAGGGCCAACGTCGTGGCGATTTTCAGGCCGTTGAAAACAAACGGCATCGCGGCGGGCAACCGCAGCTTGAACATAGTTTGCCAATAACCCGCCGCATAGGTGACCATCAAATCACGTTGCATGGCACTGGTCTCCCGCAAGCCCTGCACAGTGTTTATCATCATCGGGAAAAACACCATGACCACCACCACGGCGGATTTGCTTTCCCAGCCGAAACCGTACCATTTCACCATAATTGGTGCGATGCCGATAATGGGCAACGCTGCCACGAAATTACCAATGGGCAGCAACCCTTTTTGCAAAAACTGTGACCGGTCCACCAATATCGCTACGCTAAGCCCGGCAACGCACCCAAACAGATACCCAGACAACGCACCCTTGACCACGGTTTGCACGAAATCTTTCCACAGCGTCGGGCCCTCAGAAATGAACTTGACCCAGATTTCGCTCGGCGGTGGTAGAATTACGCGATTGACGCCAAAGCCCCGCACCAGCCCCTCCCATAGCACTAGTATTGTGATGCCAAACAACACGGGCACAAATATCCGTGCCCAGCGCTGCTTTTGCAATGGCGAGCCCGCAATGCGAATATTGACCAAAATGGCCCCCAGCCAAAACAATATGGCTCCTGCCAGCCAGCTCAATGGTCCATCCCCATGCGTTTTAAGGTGACGCGCTGTAGCAAGCCTACAAATGCCACCAAGCTCCCGGCCAGGATTGCTGCGGAAAATAGTGCGCTCCAAATTCGGATCGGCGGACCAAACTGATCCCCGACCAGAATGCGCGCCCCAAGCCCGCGCAAAGCCCCTGTTGGCAGCTCGCCAACAATTGTCCCCACCAGGGCCGCTGCAATGCCAATTTTCATTGAAGTGAACAGGAATGGCATCGAATTGGGCAGCCGCAGCTTCCAGAAACTTTGCCCTGCATTGGCGCTGTAGGTTTTCATCAGATCCAATTGCATGGAATCCGGGCTCCGCAAGCCTTTGACCATTCCGACAAGAATTGGAAAGAAGCACAAATACGCCGATATGATCGCCTTGGGCACAATTCGTTCCTCAATGCCTACCGCATTTGACAGCACGATGATCATCGGCGCCAGCGCCACAATTGGAATTGTCTGGGATATGATCGCCCAGGGCATGACGCTCATGTCCATGACCCGGAAATAAACTATGGTAACCGCCAAAGACAGCCCAACAGCCGCCCCCAATGCAAAGCCCCAAAGCGTAGATCGCAAAGTTATCCAGCCGTGAAAAACGAGACTGCGTTTTGATGTTACTTTTTGCTGGGCTGTGGTCTTCCACAGTTCTACCGCTACCTGATGAGGCGCGGGTAGAATCGCGCGGTCCTGGCGCATTGTATCGGTCAGAATTTCGCCAAAAGTAACAGTCTCCCCGCGCCGCTCGGCCTGATCCAGTGTCCACTGGCTGTTCATCCAGACCGCACCTGCGTACCAGATCGCCAGAATTGCCAACAGAACCGTCACGATGGGCAGCACTGATTTCACTTTTTGCCCGCCTTTGCGCGACCATATCGATAGATCAGCATGCCGACATAATAGATCGGATAAAACCAGATATAGGCCCAGACCGCCTGCCCCATGAACCCGGCCATTTCCGGCCCACGGAAATACAACAAGGCGACAATGACGTAGCCAACCACGTTGGACCAGAACCGGCGTTTGTCGACTGAGGCGATGAAATCATCCATCGCCATGCCCCGCCCGCAATCCTTCGCGCACCCGATGCGCGATATCGATGAATTCTTTGCTGTCACGAATTTCCAATGGCCGTTCCTTTGGCAAGGGGCTGTCGATCACGTCCGAAATTCGGCCCGGGCGCGGGCTCATCACCACAATCTTGGTGCTAAGATAGACCGCCTCGGGGATTGAATGGGTGACAAACGCGATGGTTTTTTCCGTGCGCGCCCAAAGCTGCAGCAATTGCTCGTTCAGATGGTCGCGCACAATTTCGTCCAGCGCGCCAAAAGGTTCGTCCATCAGCAAAATGTCGGCGTCAAACGCCAATGCGCGCGCAATACTGGCGCGCTGCTGCATACCGCCGGACAATTGCCAGGGAAATTTCTTTTCAAACCCGCCAAGGTCCACCAGATCCAGCACTTTTTGAACGCGTTCGATCTGTTCTGTCTTCGAAAACCCCATAATTTCCAGCGGCAATTTCACATTTCCGGCAATGGTGCGCCATGGATACAACCCCGCCGCCTGAAACACATAACCATAGGCCCGCGCGCGCCGCGCCTCATCCGGGGTCATGCCGTTGACAGTCACTTGACCTGCAGTCGGGGTTTCCAGCGCCGCGATCACCCGCAAAAACGTGGTTTTGCCACAGCCGGAGGGGCCGATAAACGAAACAAACTCGCCCTTGTTGATCGTCAGGTTTATGTCTTGCAACGCATGGACTGGCCCGTCGTTCGTCGCAAACGTCAAAGACAGTTCGCTGGCTGAGACAACTGGTGCTAGCTTGTCAGATATGTCTGCCATCAAACCCCACTGGCCGGTATACCAGTGCGTTCAACGGGCCGAGGCGCTGTCAGTTCTTTCCACTGGCTCAGTGCCACATTAACAGTCCCGTTCGGATCACGCTTTACAAACTCGCCATGGCCCTCTTGCGTACGCACTTCGCCGTCGTGAATTGCGACAAAGCCACGGGTCAGGGTGAACCGGGGCAAACCTTTTACATGCTTACCCTCAAACACGTTGTAATCAATCGCTGATTGCTGACCATCGGCGCTGATGGTCTTTTCTTTTTCAGGATCCCAAACCACGATATCAGCATCCGCCCCGACAAGTATCGCACCTTTTTTTGGGTAACAATTCAAAATCTTGGCGATGTTTGTTGATGTAACGGCCACGAATTCATTCATGGTAATCCGCCCGGTGGTCACGCCGTAGGTCCACAGCATCGGCATACGGTCTTCCAGCCCGCCGGTGCCATTGGGGATCTTGGTGAAGTCGCCAACACCAAAGCGTTTTTGGTCGGTGGTAAAGGCACAGTGATCGGTGGCCACAACACTAAGTGACCCACTTTGCAACCCAGCCCACAGGCTGTCCTGGTGCTGTTTATTGCGAAACGGCGGGCTCATCACCCGGCGGGCTGCATGGTCCCAGTCTTTGTCGAAATATTCGCTTTCATCCAGCGTCAGGTGTTGGATCAGCGGCTCACCCCACACGCGCTTGCCCTGTTGGCGGGCGCGCCGGATCGCCTCGTGGCTATCTTCGCAACTGGTGTGCACAACATATAACGGCGCCCCAGCCATATCGGCGATCATGATGGCGCGATTGGTCGCCTCGCCCTCAACCTGTGGCGGGCGGGAATAGGCGTGTGCCTCGGGGCCGGTATTACCGTCGGCCAGCAATTGCGCTGACAATTCCGCCACCACATCACCGTTTTCGGCATGGACCAGTGGCGTCGCCCCCAATTCGGCGCAGCGTTTGAAGCTGGCGTAAAGCTCGTCATCGTTCACCATCAACGCGCCTTTATAGGCCAGGAAATGTTTGAACGTGTTGATGCCGCGTTCGTTCACGACAGTTTCCATTTCATTAAAAACCTGTTCGCCCCACCAGGTGATCGCCATGTGGTAAGAATAATCACAGTTGGCGCGGCCCGATTTATTGTCCC
>CAXMPY010000139.1:0-5785 GCA_964195275.1 uncultured Paracoccaceae bacterium | reverse complement strand
CAAAACTGAATCCAATACCGATTTAACGGCGTTGGGCTTTAGACCAGTGGACGCAACGATCCGTTCGACCATTTCTTTGCGGCGAGCCATGTTTTTGTCTTTCCCAGGATTTGGTTGCGCGGCACCGGCCGATCCGACGGGGTTTCAACATTTTCTGCAACCACTGATTTAGCAGTCGAAGCTTTCGCATTGGTCGTTTTGATTGGTTCATTTGAAGGCATCGGATGCTCACCCCATTTTTTGTCAGCATCACTTACCAGATTTTCAAATCACAATCCGGCAAACATGAATAGTAGAAACACACATACATAAAATAAGCGCGCCCTGTATGGACGCGCTTGTTCTTAAATCTCAGCGTTGGATTAATGCGCCGTAGCGCCTGGGTTTTCCGCCGCAGATAGCGCCGCCTTAGCACGCGCTGCCGCTTCGGCCTTTTCATCCCATTCCACAGGTTCGGGTTGGCGGATTAGGGCGTGTTTCAGAACATCGCGCACATGGGCAAGCGGTATAATTTCAAGCCCATCTTTAACGTTATCCGGAATTTCTGTCAGGTCTTTTTCGTTTTCCGCCGGTATTAGAACGGTTTTGATGCCACCCCGCAGCGCCGCCAGCAGTTTTTCCTTTAGTCCGCCGATTGGCAATACGTTGCCGCGCAACGTAACTTCGCCAGTCATCGCAATATCTTTGCGCACCGGTATTTGCGTTAGCACAGACACGATCGTTGTGACCATTCCAACACCAGCACTGGGGCCATCTTTGGGTGTTGCGCCCTCTGGCACGTGCACGTGAATATCTAAACGTTCAAATTCCGGTGGAATGATCCCCAATTCAGGTGAGATTGACCGAACATACGAAGACGCCGCATCGATGCTTTCTTTCATGACATCGCCCAGTTTGCCGGTGGTTTTCATCCGGCCCTTACCCGGCAGGCGCAATGCTTCAATCGTCAGCAAATCACCCCCGACGCTGGTCCAGGCCAGGCCGGTGACGGCGCCAATGACATCTTCCTGTTCTGCAAGGCCATACTTGAAACGTTTAACACCCAGAAAGCTTTCAAGGTTATCCAGCGTGACGGTGATGCTTTCACTGTCCTTTTTGACCAGTTTGGTAACTGTCTTGCGGGCAAGTTTGGCAATTTCACGTTCCAAGTTCCGAACACCGGCTTCGCGGGTATAGGTGCGGATGATTTCTTGCAGCGCGGCTGTTTCAATCTTGAATTCGGTCTTCTTAAGCCCGTGATTTTTGGTTTGCTTCGGAATGAGATGCTGCAACGCGATTTCACGTTTTTCATCCTCGGTGTATCCTGACAGCGGCAATATCTCCATCCGGTCCAGCAGCGGGCTGGGCATGTTGTAAGTATTTGCCGTGGTGACAAACATTACGTTTGACAGATCATATTCGACTTCAAGATAGTGGTCGGAGAATGTTGAGTTTTGTTCCGGGTCCAGTACTTCCAGCATGGCACTGGCCGGATCACCACGGAAATCCTGGCCCATTTTGTCAATTTCATCCAACAAAATCAGCGGATTATTGGTTTTCGCCTTTTTCATCGCCTGAATAATCTTACCGGGCATAGATCCGATATAGGTACGCCGATGACCACGAATTTCACTTTCGTCGCGCACGCCGCCAAGCGAGATGCGAATAAATTCACGCCCCGTGGCTTTCGCCAGAGATTTGCCAAGCGATGTTTTGCCCACGCCGGGTGGTCCGACCAAACACATGATCGGGCCTTTCAACTTTTTGGACCGCTGTTGCACGGCCAGATATTCAACAATGCGTTCCTTGACTTTCTCAAGCCCATAGTGATCGTCATCCAGCACAGTTTGGGCGCGCCCCAAATCTTTTTTGACGCGGGATTTTATGCCCCACGGGATCGACATCATCCAATCCAGATAATTGCGCACGACCGTGGCTTCGGCCGACATTGGTGACATCGACTTTAGCTTTTTCAGTTCAGAGTCGACTTTTTCGCGGGCTTCTTTGGAAAATTTCGTATTTTCAATACGTTCTTCCAGTTCTTCAATCTCGTTCTTGCCTTCTTCGCCGTCGCCCAATTCCTTTTGAATGGCCTTCATTTGCTCATTCAAATAGTATTCTCGCTGGGTGCGTTCCATTTGCGATTTCACCCGGGTCTTGATCTTTTTCTCGACTTTCAAAACCGACATTTCGCCCTGCATCAGGCCATAGACTTTTTCGAGCCGTTCTTCGACCGACAGGGTTTCCAACAATTCCTGTTTCTGTTCGACTTCTACACCCAAGTGACCGGCCACAAGATCGGCAAGCTTTGCTGGTTCGGTCGTCTCAGCAACCGCCGACAGCGCTTCTTCGGGAATGTTCTTTTTAATCTTGGCGTAGCGTTCAAATTCTTTCGTCGCCGTACGCAGCAGGGCCGTAACCGCTGTTGCATCCCCAGAATTTTCGCTTAGCGCCTCGGCATGGGCCACAAAATAGGACTCATTTTCCAGAAATTCAGTGATTTTGACGCGCGTGCGGCCTTCGACCAACACTTTCACGGTGCCGTCCGGTAGTTTCAGCAACTGCAAAACATTTGCCAAAACGCCAACCCGATAAATTCCATCAGACGTTGGTTCGTCAACGCCGGGATCAATTTGGCTGGACAGCAATATTTGCTTGTCTTCCTGCATCACTTCTTCCAGTGCGCGCACAGACTTTTCGCGGCCGACAAACAGCGGCACGATCATATGTGGAAACACCACAATGTCGCGCAATGGCAAGACGGGGTAAGATGGGGCAAGTTGCTCGGTCATTTATTTTTCCTCGGTTAGCCAGATGCCTGGTCCCTATGATTGGCAACCTTCGGCGATCTGCGTTCTTGGTCTCAATACTTGGTGTTTCGCCACCGCAATTCAACCGCAAACCACATTTACTTGCAGTATTTGACGCCACATATTGCCGAGAACAAGGCGGTTGCTGAAATTAACCCCAAATTCGGTGAATTGGTGCCGCTGGTGCAAGGGCCTTGTCGATATCAGCTGACTTCACCCATATTCCGCTATTTCCGCTCAATTATGACGCAAATTGATGGAATTGTCGCCTTGGCCGCACAAACCCAGCCTGGCCGATACCGAAAGTGGGCAAAATGTCAGTACTGTTTTATGCGCGTGGCGACAGTTCTAATGCCAATAATGCGTCTTTGAATTCACAGGGCACGAACAAAGTGCCCACAACCGAGATCGTGTTTGACGTTGACCCTGAGGCTGTCCCGAACGGCGACGTGCTGTTGGAATATAATGGCGGTGGTTCTGACCCGGACAGTTGATGTATGTTGATGGTGTTGCCACAACGTTCACTATCGAATTTTACGGCAACCTGCCAATTAAAAACAACTTGGCAGACGTCAACGGCTTTGATTTGCGTGGGGAAGAAATTTTTGTCGTCACCGACGATACAAGCGGTCAGCGTTATTACCTGTTGGCCAACAGCGAAACGTTGTTTGCGTCTGATGCTGAAATGTATGCCATCATGGACGCAATGCCAAAGGGCGCGCTGGCAATCACCAATGTTGACACCACAACCGACATAAAAATCTGCTTTGCCCGCGGTAGCAACATTGAAACGCGATACGGGCCGGTCGCCATCAAACATCTAAAAGTCGGCGATATAGTTGATACCGACATGGGACCAGAAGCCATTCTTTGGATTGGCTCGCGAAAACTAGGCCAGCGTAAACTGATTCTGACGCCAGGCTTGCGCCCAATCAAAATCGCTGCCGGTGCTTTGGGCCACAACAGCCCGACCCGCGACATTTTTATATCACCCAATCACCGAATACTATTGGACGACTGGCGGCTGGCGCTGAATTTTGGATTGGATTCAGCCCTGTGCCCAGCCAAGCATCTGGTGGATGGTCAAACAATAACCAGTTAATTGCCGTACGATGGCGTCGCATATTTCCACATCCTGTTGTCCAGCCACCGAACCGTAACCTGTTGCGGGTTAAAGTGTGAAACCTTGTTTGCTGGGCAGCAATCATTAACGGCAGTAACAAATGCCAGCCGGGTGGAATTGCTTACATTGATTCCGGAAAAATTTGGAGCCGACGGCCACAGATTAGTAGAGCCAGAACTAGGCCGCTACGAATCCGCAATATTGGCCTAGATTGGTTCAATATCGTCGGCGGCGCGCAACTCCTTGAAAGATGTCTGAAATTCGGAAAACCGCTGCATATCAATCGCCGCGCGCATCCCTTGCATAAGTTCTTGATAATAATGCAGGTTATGCCACGTTAGCAGCATTGACTGAATGATTTCCTTGGCCCGAAATACGTGGTGCAGATAGGCTCGGGAATAATGGCGACAGGTCGGGCAAGTGCAATCTTCATCCAGCGGTCTTGGATCATCAGCGTGACGCGCGTTTTTGATGTTCAGCACCCCGCGGCGGGTGAAAACCTGCCCCGTGCGCCCGGATCGGGATGGCAGCACGCAATCCATCATATCAACGCCACGCGCGACGGCACCAACGATATCATCAGGCTTGCCAACCCCCATCAAATAGCGCGGTTTATCGTTCGGCAACATACCGGGCGCATAATCCAGCACGTCAAACATGGTTTGTTGCCCTTCCCCGACGGCCAGACCGCCAATCGCATAGCCATCAAACCCGATATTGCGCAGTTTTTCGGCACTTTCGGCCCGCTGATCAGTGAACACGCTGCCCTGTTGAATGCCAAATAGCGCATGTCCAGGGCGATCACCAAACGCATCGCGCGATCGTTCAGCCCAACGCATTGACCGTTGCATACTGGCCAGCGCAGTTTCTTCATCGGCGGGATAAGGCGTGCATTCGTCAAAACACATCACAATATCAGACCCCAATAAACGCTGAATTTCCATGCTACGTTCGGGGTTCAGCAAATGCTGAGACCCATCGATATGGGATTTAAACCGAACACCATCTTCGGACATTTTGCGCAAATCCGACAGGCTCATGACCTGAAAACCACCGCTATCGGTCAGGATCGGACGATCCCAATTCATGAAACGGTGCAAACCGCCAAGGCGATCAATCCGTTCGGCGGTTGGGCGCAGCATCAGATGATAGGTGTTGCCCAGCAATATGTCAGCGCCGGTCGCCGCCACGCTTTCGGGCAACATTGCTTTCACAGTTGCAGCGGTGCCAACCGGCATAAATGCTGGTGTCTGAATATCACCACGCGGCGTTCGAATGACACCGCGCCGGGCATTGCCATCTGTTGCTGATACCGAATAAGAAAACTTGTGGCCCATTTGCCCCGCCTACCCCAGCGAAACCAAAAGCACAATTGTCACCACTGGACGTGGCACGCTGTAATCCTTATATAATCAGTCAAGTAATATTTGAGGCTGCAATGAACGCTGACACAAACCCCGTCGAAGGTACCCCAGTAATTCAACCTTCAAGTACCAGTCATCCGCTATATGGCGATGTCGTTGGTGCCTGTCAGTCGGTCTATGATCCAGAAATACCGGTAAATATTTACGATCTGGGTCTGATATATACCATTGATATCAATACTGAAAACGAAGTTCGGGTGTTAATGTCGCTTACCGCGCCAGGCTGCCCGGTTGCTGGCGAAATGCCCGGCTGGGTTGCGGATGCAATAGAACCGCTTGCTGGCGTGAAACACGTTGATGTCGAACTGGTCTGGGATCCACCCTGGGGCATGGAAATGATGTCAGATGGTGCCCGACTTGAGCTTGGCTTTATGTAATTTACCACCCAGGGACTTAAAAATGCCGTTCGTCGATGCTAAGTTTGCAATGGCACAATAACTGAGGGCCGT
>CAXMPY010000138.1:5415-5788 GCA_964195275.1 uncultured Paracoccaceae bacterium | reverse complement strand
CTCTTTTTGTTCGGGGTTTTGGTCGACCTCAACAAAATCACCATCAATGACGGTGCCGGTATGTTCTTGCCGTTGCGCCGGTCCGGTGTTTGCTGAAAACGTTTGGATATTGGCGTTTGCGCGGACGTATTTGATTACCGCGCTGCGTACCGCCGGAACCAGCAGGGCAAACCCGACAGCATCGGTAAAAAACCCAGGCGTCAGCAGCAGGGCACCTGAAAACAGAATCATTGCCCCGTGGGCCAGTGGTTCTGTGGGATCACGCAACTCGCTAAAGGAAGACTGTAAATCATTTAGCGCCTTTACGCCCTGACTGCGGATCAATCGGGTGCCCAAATAGGCGGTAAGAACAACAATTCCCAATGTCCACCAC
>CAXMPY010000138.1:2706-5405 GCA_964195275.1 uncultured Paracoccaceae bacterium | reverse complement strand
AATCAGCGGAATTGCCAAAAATAGGACAAACAACCACATATCAACCTCTTGTCATCAGTTTGTGCCACAGTAGACTTGACTGCGGCCCTGTCCTACATAAGTGCCAACAAAGCCCGTTACCACCCAACACCCGATATGAGGTAAAGATGAATTCTGCTGTTATCCAGCTTCTGGTTCTTGCCGGAATTGCGATTTTTTTGATTCTTCGGCTGAAGAATGTTTTAGGATCCCGCGACGGGTTTGAAAAACCACCTGTTGCGGCACCAAGCACCCAAGCGGCGCGTGGAAAATTTGAAGTGATCGAAGGTGGTGCTGATCGTGACATTACAGACCACGTTAAAGAAGGTAGCAAGGAAGCCAAGGCACTGGCCGAAATGAAATCGGCGGAACCTGATTTCAGTGTCTCAGAGTTTCTGGGCGGCGCGAGCGGTGCCTACGAAATGATTTTGATGGCTTTTGAACATGGGAACCTGGAAGATATACGCGCTTTTCTGTCCGACGAAGTGTTTGAAACCTTTGCCGACGTTGTTGCTGCCCGTGAAAAGCAAGGCCTGAAAATCGAAGCTAAATTCAGCGGCGTCCGGGAATTGTCGCTGGCAGGCGCAAAATTCAATAAAAAGACCAAAGTTGGCGAGGTCACGGTGAAACTTGTTGGTGAAATGACTTCGGTCGTGCGCGATAAGTCGGATAAAATAATTGAAGGCAACCCAGACGAAGTTAAGCGACAAAAGGATATCTGGACATTTGCCCGCAAACTTGGGGCTGACGATCCAAACTGGCAATTGGTCGCAACCGGGGAATGAAGCTTGATTGGTTGGCGGTTATCGTCGCGACACTTGTCGCGGCTATGCCGCTGATGGCCATCACACAAACCAGACACACGATTCTGTCTTTTGATGATTTGGATGGCTGGCCCGACGACGATCATCAGGCCGCGCTTGTGGTTTTTCGTGAAACCTGCGGCGATCTGAATAAAATCGAATGGCCGTCGATCTGCGCACTGGCAACCAGCCAGCCCAATGCGCGCGTGTTTTTTGAATTGCTATTTCGCCCAGTCCTGATCGAAGATGGCGAACCAACGCTGTTCACCGGTTATTTTGAACCCGAACTGGCCGGTTCTCGGCACAAAACAAGCAAGTATCGCTACCCAATTTACCAAATGCCCCCCGAGTTAATCAACGGCGCCCTATGGCACACCCGTCACATCATTGAAAATCAACAAATCCTTGCGGGCCGCGGCCTAGAAATTGCCTGGGTGGACAATTCGGTTGATGTATTTTTCTTGCAAGTACAGGGGTCGGGGCGGATCCGGCTGGGTGACGGTACTACAATGCGCGTCGGGTATGGTGGATCAAACGGCCATTCGTATCGTTCAATCGGCAAAGAGCTGGTGCGCCAAGGCGTATATCAGCCACATCAGGTTTCGGCCCAAGTTATCCGAAATTGGGTCCTGCGAAACCCAAAACTGGGTGCCGATCTTTTGCAATTCAATCCGTCCTACGTGTTTTTTCGAAAGCTGAAGGGTTTGGGCGACGGCAAGGGGCCACTTGGTGCGATGAACAGGTCAATCACACCCATGCGCACGGTTGCCGTTGATCCGGACATTGTTCCGTTGGGCGCCCCGGTTTGGATTGAAAAGGGCGGGCCGTCGCAGTTGCGCCAATTGATGATCGCACAAGATACCGGATCTGCGATCAAGGGCGCGCAGCGCGCAGATATCTTTTTTGGATCCGGTGATGCGGCTGGCAAATCCGCTGGCAAAGTTCGCGATCCCGGCCGCATGGTCGTGCTGCTGCCAATAGACCTGGCCTATTCAAAAGCCAAAGCTGGGCAACCGTGACCGCCCGAAGACCCCGGGGCGTTCGCCCGGAAGAACAAGCGCTTTGGGATAAAGTCAGGCAAAGCACGGTGCCCCTGCACCAGCCCAAAAAACAAATCCTGATCGACGCGATCCAATCCATTGCGCCAGAACCGCCCACGTTTGAAATACCTGCGTTTCGGATCGGGCAAACACACGCTGTCCCAGTGACCCGCAAACCAGTGTCTTCACCCCCCGCTTTGCAGATGGACAGCAAAAGCTTTGGCCGCATGAAAAAGGGGAAGATCACTCCTGAAGCAAGGATTGACCTGCACGGCATGACATTGGCCCAGGCCCACCCGGCGCTAATCGGGTTTATTCTGAACGCCCACACAAACGGCTGCCGACTGGCTTTGGTGATAACCGGCAAGGGCCGCATCACAGTTGATGTTGGGCCAATACCAGTTCGCAAAGGGGTGTTGAAATATCAAGTTCCACAATGGTTGCGGCAGGCTCCAATCGGTGGCGTGGTTCAGCAGATTTCGGACGCCCATGCAAAACACGGCGGCGATGGTGCCCTTTACGTCTACCTACGGCGCCGTCGCTAGCAGCGGCCGTGCCTTAGTTGACGCGATAATGGTCAGAACCCCGGCAACAAGGAAATATCCAGCAATGCCCACCATCTGATCCGGATAATCGATCCCCCGGTCAATCAACCATCCAGTGATGCCCGGCCCAATGGCAGAACCGAAAACCATGATAGCGGCAACAACTGCCTTGATCGACCCAAGATGACGGGTGCCGCAATGTTCGGCCCAATAGGCGGGCACCATTGTATTACTGATACCGCCGGCGATACCGATAACCATCAACCCAACAGCGCCTGCAAACAATGTTTCGG
>CAXMPY010000138.1:0-2696 GCA_964195275.1 uncultured Paracoccaceae bacterium | reverse complement strand
AGAAACCGACTATATAAGGCAACAAATAAAACATCATGACGCGATTGGCTTGAAAACGATCTACCAACCAACCTGTCACAATCGTCATGGCAATCATTGCGCCAGTATAAAGTGGGAATAGCGCGACCAATTCAAGATGAGTCCAGCCCTTGACCTCGGCCAGATGAACCTGCTGAAAAAACAGCGAAGTTCCCCACGCAGCTGGGCCAATCAGGGTTGGCACCATCAGCCAGAACAACCAATGCCGCAACAGCTGTGACCTTTGCCAATGGACCCCGTTCATGCCAGCAACCTGTCGATCATTCGACATTGACTGAGGCGTTCGTTCCTGCCTGAGAAGCAACATCAGGATCGGTATCGTCAGCAACGCCAATGCGGCGGCGACAACCCACAGGCTGCGCCAACTGAAAAACTCCAGCAGCGCGACAAAAATTATTGGTAAAATTGCGCTGCCAACTGAAAACCCCAGTGATGTAACCGACAGCGCACGACCGCGTGTTGCCACGAACCAGCGGGCCGTCGCGACGGTACCGATTTGGCTTAACATGCCCTGCCCGGTAAAGCGCAGCGCGAATACCACCGGTATCAATAGCCAGCCTTTAGAAACCAGCGCCATCGACAGGCACGCAACTGCCAACAGTGCTAAAAACACCGGTCCCAAAACCCGAACCCTGAAATTATCGGTTAACACGCCCGCCCAGACCATCGCTATTGCGGATAATGTTGTGCCGATCGTGTAAATGCCGCCCCAGGCACCGTGTGACAATCCAAACTCTGCCTGAATGTCACCGGCAAAAAGCGATATGAAAAACGTTTGTCCGTAGCTGGACGAAAACGTCACCAGAGCGGCGGCGGCCAACCAGCGGGCGTTTTGTTTCAGGAAGTGAAAATAACCCATTCAGAGCATATATCGCCCGATATCTGCTGATTTAGCAATGTCACCCAGATGGGTTTGGACGAATTTGGCATTCACCGTAACTTTGTCCCCTGCTCGGTCAGGTGCGGTAAATGACAGCTCTTCAAACACCCGCTCAAGCACCGTATATAGCCGCCGGGCGCCAATATTTTCGACACTTTGATTAACTTCGGCGGCAATATGGGCAAGGGCCCTGATGCCCGCCTTTTCAAATTTTACCGTGACATCTTCGGTGCCCATTAACGCTGTATATTGCAACGTCAGGGCGTTGTCTGTTTCGGTTAGAATGCGCACAAAATCGTCTTCTGTCAGTGCCCGCAGTTCAACCCGGATTGGCAACCGACCCTGAAGTTCGGGCAACAAATCAGAGGGTTTGGCAGTATGAAACGCGCCCGACGCAATAAACAGTACATGGTCGGTTGTGACGGGCCCGTGTTTGGTGGACACAGTTGTGCCTTCGATTAGCGGCAGTAGGTCGCGCTGCACACCTTCCCGGCTAACATCACCACCACGCGCGTCAGATCGGGCGCAAACTTTGTCAATCTCGTCCAGAAATACGATACCGTTTTGTTCAACAGCGTCTATTGCGGCCTTGTTAATAGTTTCATCATCCAGCAGTTTGTCAGCCTCTTCACTAACCAAAAGGTCGTAACTTTCTGACACTTTCAGTTTTCGCTTTGTCGTGCGGCCCTGAAATGCTTTGCCAAACATATCGCCCAAATTCATTGCGCCGCCCATCTGACCCGGCTGACCCGGTATTTCAAACATCGACATCGGGTTTGAATTATCGGTTAGTTCTAAGTCTATTTCGGTATCATCCAATTCGCCGCGTTTCAGTTTGTCGCGGAACATTTTTAGCGTCTGTTCGCGCGCGCCCTCGCCTGCGATGGCGGCGATTACCCGATCTTCGGCGGCCTGGTGTGCGTTGGCTTTAACTTCTTCACGCATGTGGTCACGGGTCATCGCAATGGCTGCATCAACCAGATCGCGGACAATTTGTTCAACATCGCGGCCAACATAACCAACTTCGGTGAACTTGGTGGCTTCAATTTTTATAAACGGCGCGCGGGCAAGTTTGGCCAACCGGCGGCTGATCTCGGTTTTGCCAACACCGGTTGGCCCGATCATCAGAATGTTCTTTGGGTACACTTCGTCACGTAAATCGTCGCCCAGTTGTTGACGCCGCCAACGATTGCGCAGCGCCACAGCCACCGCGCGCTTGGCAGCGCTTTGGCCGATGATAAAGCGGTCTAGTTCAGAGACGATTTCACGCGGGGTAAGGTCGGTCATTGTTTGCCTCAGTTCACTTTTTGATCTTCTCAACCGTCAGGTTGCCGTTTGTATAAACACAAATGTCCGCCGCAATCGCCATCGCTTTGCGCGCGACATCTTCGGCGGACTTTTTGGATTCAATCAACCCGCGCGCAGCCGCCAGAGCAAAGTTGCCACCAGACCCAATTGCCGCGCAATCATGTTCGGGTTCCAGCACGTCGCCCGCCCCGGTAATGATCAACAGCACGTCGCCATCTGTCACGATCAACATCGCCTCTAGCTTTTGAAGGTACTTGTCGGTGCGCCAATCTTTCGCCAGCTCAATTGATGCCCGTGCTAGTTGGCCCGGTGTCGCCTCTAACTTGGCCTCTAGACGTTCAAGCAAGGTGAATGCATCGGCGGTTGACCCAGCAAATCCAGCGACAACATCATAGCCACCGGTTGATAGGCGGCGCACCTTGCGGGCTGTGCCTTTCAGAACGGTCTGACCAAGGCTGACCTGACCGTC
>CAXMPY010000137.1:0-5869 GCA_964195275.1 uncultured Paracoccaceae bacterium | reverse complement strand
TTGCTGCGGGTGGAAAGCTCACCCGGTTCGGAATGCCGGTTGACCCGGGAAACCTGCTGTTTCTTGGTCAGCTTGGGCCAAAAGTGGTGGTCGGCTTGCCTGGTTGTGCGCGCTCACCTGCCTTGAATGGTGCAGACTGGGTGTTGGAAAGGTTGGTCGCTGGAATTGACGTTACCCACGACAGCATCGCAAGAATGGGTGTTGGCGGGTTGCTGAAAGAAATACCAACGCGAACCCAATCGCGCGCCGGTGAAACTCAGCTGTCCGACCGCCCAAAAATCGAAGTTGTATTATTGGCAGCCGGTGGCTCGAGCCGGATGCAGGGCCGCGACAAATTGCTGGAGGATGTCGACGGAACACCGATGCTACGAGTTGCAACAAATGTCATGCTGGGCTCAAAGGTTAGGCGGGTGAACGTTGTAATTCAGCCCGAACACGAACAACGAAAAGCAGCGATTGCTGATCTAAATATCAATTTGGTCGAATCTCCGAACTGGCAATCGGGAATGGCGGCATCAATAGCCGCCGGTTTGAAATCGGTTTCGCAAGATTGCGATGCCGTAATCATCGCATTGGGTGATATGCCAGATGTGACGCCCCAGCATTTGGACCTTTTGATTTCGGCATATGATCCTTCTGAAAATCGCGAGATTTGCCGGGCTATATCAGAAGACGGAATGCCCGGGCACCCGGTGCTGTTTGGCCGCCGATTTTTTGAAACGCTTGGCTCATTAACCGGCGATCGAGGGGCGCGGGATGTCATTGCCGGCGCATCAGATTATCTTGTTGACGTACAAACTGACGGACCGGGCGCAAAAATTGATCTGGATACCCAGGAAGATTGGAAGGCGTGGCGCCGGGCAAAAGAGATGTCAACTTAACTGTCGACTCAGCTGTTGCGATTGAATACACATTCAATGGAAGCCAGGGAATTGCTGAAGCTGCTAATAACTTTTGGGGAACGCTGAATTGGATCTAAGTGGCAGCCGAAATATCGCAGCAAGTCGAAGAGTTGTATGGAAGGCGCTGAACGACCCTGACATTTTGAGGGCGAGCATTCCGGGTTGTTCTGAGTTGACAGGAAATTCTGAATCCGGGTTTGATGCAGTTGTTACCCAAAAAATTGGCCCCGTTAAGGCGACCTTCAAAGGGCAAGTTGAATTGAGCGATATTGTTGCCAAAGAAAGCTATAAAATTTCAGGCCAGGGTAAGGGTGGGCCTGCGGGTTACGCTAAAGGCGGGGCGACAGTAACGCTGTCAGATACCCAAGGCGGCACCCAAATTGCCTATGTTGTTTCAGCCCAGGTTGGTGGAAAAATTGCCAGTCTCGGTGCGCGATTGATCGACGGCGTGGCCAAAAAAAACGCAGATCAGTTTTTCGAAAATTTCCAATCCGCCGTCGAGGGCGTTGCAGCTGAACCGACGATTTCAGAAACCACAGATCCTGCAACAACCGGTATGATCGGCAAATATTTTAATTGGCTGAAGGGTTTTTTCAGCTAACCACAAGTCTACAATCCAGGGAGGTATTTATGACATCTGTAACAATGACCGTGAACGGTAAATCCGTGACGGGTGATGTGGAAGGGCGCACGTTGCTTGTGCAATTTCTGCGCGAAGGGCAACGTTTGACCGGCACCCATGTCGGATGCGACACCAGCCAATGCGGTGCCTGCACCGTTCATGTAAATGGCAAAATGGTCAAAGCCTGCACAATGTTTGCGCTGGAAGCCGAAGGCGCCGAAGTGGCAACAATTGAAGGCATGGCAAACGCCGACGGTTCACTTGGTGTAATTCAGGCCGCATTTCAAGAACACCACGGCCTTCAGTGCGGGTTTTGCACGCCAGGGATGGTGATGGCAGCGTCAAGTTTGCTGGCTGCAAACAGCAAACCATCCGAAGCGGAAATTCGCGACCATCTGGAAGGCAATATTTGCCGCTGCACTGGATACCACAACATTGTCAAATCCATCCAGGCCGCCGCAGATCAGCTGGGCTAGCCGGATCGGCACCGATGCTTTGCACCGGGCAAATGGATAAACGGGAGAATATCAATGGCTAAAGTAAATGGAATTGGCGAAAGCCCGAAACGTCGCGAAGACACGCGGTTTTTGACCGGGCTAGGACAATATACAGATGATATAACGCTGCCAGGTCAGGCCTATGCCTGTTTCCTGCGTTCAGATATTGCGCATGGCAGGATCAAGTCAATTGACACCTCTGCGGCGGAGCATATGCCCGGCGTTCTGGCGATTTTCACTGGTGAAGATTTCGTCGACGTTGGCGGAAATCCGGCCGGTTGGTTGATCAACAACCGCGACGGCACGCCAATGAAAGAACCAAAACGTCCGGTTTTGGCCCATGGCAAAGTACGCCATGTTGGTGACGCTTACGGCGCGGTGATTGCCGAAACTTTTGCGCAGGCACAGGAAGCCGCCGAGGCGATTGACGCAGAAATCGAAGAGCTGGATGCGATCATTGATATGGCTGCGGCACTGGCCAACAGCGACAATCGGGTTCACGATGAAATCGATGACAACTGTTGTTTTGACTGGGGCTGGATCGAAGATAACCGCGAAGCCACCGACGCCGCCATCAAGGCCGCACCCCATGTCACCACGCTGGACCTGGTGAACAACCGGTTGATCCCCAATGCGATGGAGGGTCGCGCATCGATCGGCGATTACGACCCCGGCACTGACCACTACACGCTGACAACGACTTCACAAAACCCGCACTTGACCAGGCTCCTGATCGCGGCTTTCGTCATGAGCATTCCGGAAAACAAGCTGACCATCATTGGCCCCGACATCGGCGGCGGATTTGGCTCCAAAATTTATCACTACGGAGAGGAGGCGCTGGTTTTGGCCGCATCCAAAAAGCTGGGTCGCCCGGTCAAATGGACCGCAACTCGGTCAGAGTCATTTCTGGCCGACGCCCATGGCCGCGATCACGAAACTACTATCGAGTTGGCATGCGAAAACGACGGCACGTTCATCGCCTTTCGCACCAGTACGCGGGCAAATGTCGGGGCCTATCTTTCGAACTTCTCGACTGCGACGCCGACATTCCTGCACGGCACAATGCTGGCTGGGAATTATGCGGTTCCGAATACCTATGTGAACCTGAAAACCGTGTTCACCAACACCGCACCGGTTGACGCCTACCGCGGCGCGGGCCGACCCGAGATGACCTATTCGATCGAACGCGTGATCGACAAAGCGGCGCGCGAACTCGGTATCGACCCGCTTGAAATCCGCCGCAAGAATTTCATCAAGCCCGAACAATTTCCGTTCACCACGGCGTCGGGACTGGAATACGACAGCGGAAATTACCACGCGCTCACCGACAAACTGGAAGAGATCGCCGACCTGGCGGGTTTTGCCGCCCGCAAGGCCGACAGTGAAAGCCGCGGCAAACTGCGCGGCATTGGCATCAGTACTTACGTCGAATCCTGCGGTCTGGCACCGGCCAATCTTGTGGGAATTTTAGGCAGTCGTGTGGGCTTTTATGATGCCGCAACAGTGCGGGTGAACGCCACTGGCAACATCTCGGTGATGGTCGGGTCGCACAGCCACGGACAAGGGCACGAAACCGTGTTCCCGCAGATCGTCGCCGACATGCTGGGCATGAATGCGGACGACATCGACATCGTGCATGGCGACACCTCGAAAATCCCGTTCGGCATGGGCACCTATGGCTCGCGCTCAATGGCGGTCTGCGGCTCGGCCATCGTCAAGGCCACCGACAAGATTATCGCCAAAGCGACCAAGATCGCGGCCCATATGATGGAAGCCTCAGAGGCCGATGTTATATTTGAAGATGGCAATTTCAACGTCACCGGCACCGACAAATCGACAGCGTTCGCGGCGGTGGCGTTCAAGGCCTACGTGCCGCACGACTACCCGCACGACGTTCTGGAACCGGGGCTTGAGGAAACCGCATTTTATGATCCGGCTAACTTTACCTACCCCTCAGGTGCCTATGCCTGCGAGGTCGAAGTTGACCCCGATACCGGCAAAGTTACGGTGTGCTCCTTCGCTGCCGCCGATGACGTGGGCAACGTCATCAACCCGATGATCGTCGAGGGTCAGATCCACGGCGGTCTGGGTCAGGGCATCGGCCAGGCGCTGGTGGAACAATGCGTCTACGACGAAAACGGCCAGCTGCTGACCGGGTCCTACATGGACTACACCATGCCACGCGCCGACGACGTGCCGTTCTTTAACGTCGACCAAACCTGCCTGACGCCCTGTACCCACAACCCACTTGGGGCCAAGGGCTGCGGCGAGGCGGGGGCAATTGGATCGCCGCCGACTGTGGTGAACGCAGTGGTTGATGCTTTGTCTGACCTTGGGGTCACCCATATCGACATGCCGGTCAGCCCATCCCGGGTTT
Organism: uncultured Paracoccaceae bacterium; assembly: GCA_964195275.1. Taxonomy (GTDB): domain Bacteria; phylum Pseudomonadota; class Alphaproteobacteria; order Rhodobacterales; family Rhodobacteraceae; genus NVTR01. The sequence continues at coordinate 1,471 of CAXMPY010000137.1, read as the reverse complement.
GGTCAGCCATTCAAGCAGCGAAATGAGGAGAGAACACAATGTATGAATTGGATTTTGAAAGACGTTCAAGCGTCGCTGAAGCCGTCGCCGCCCTAGCAAGCGAGGACGCGACTGCGCTTGGTGGCGGTCAAACTTTGATCCCCACAATGAAAATGCGTCTGGCAGGTCCGAGCAAACTTGTATCGCTTGCCGGTATAGCCGAGATGCAAGGTGTGTCACTTTCGGGGCGTGCCCTTAGCATTGGTGGCTCGACCACCCATGCTGACGTCGCGGCGGGTGCCAGCGGGTATCCGGCATTGGCGACTTTGGCTGATAACATCGGTGATCCGGCAGTGCGCAATCGCGGCACAATTGGTGGCAGTGTGGCCAATAACGACACTTCGGCGGACTATCCAGCAGCCGTTCTGGCCTCGGGTGCAACGGTAAATACCAACAACCGTTCGATTGCTGCAGATGACTACTTTCAGGGCATGTTCGACACTGCGTTGGATGACGGCGAAATTATCACCTCGGTTGATTTCCCGATCCCCGACGCCGCGTGCTACTTAAAGTTCGAACAACCGGCGTCACGCTTTGCCCTGGTTGGTGTTATGGTCGCCAAATATGGCGGCGACGTACGGGTTGCAGTGACCGGCGCATCTGAAAACGGCGTTTATCGTTGGTCAGAAGCAGAGGCGGCACTGTCCGCAAACTTTGATGCCAGCGCCGTTGATGGACTGTCGGCAGATGCATCCGACATGATCAGCGATCTGCATGGCACATCTGAATATCGCGCGAATTTGGTTAAGGTTTTGACCGCCCGTACCGTAGCCGCGTGCTAGGGCAACAGTAAAATCGGCCCATGCCCCGTTTTCTTTGCGGGTCATGGGATTTGCCGCGTTTTGTGGGGATTTTCACCATAATTGAGCGACGTTTTTGCAGCTAATCGCACCACTGCATATGCCGCGTAACGCAGGCGATCAGTTCTCGAATGTTGCGAATGTTTCGCGGTAAGTGTCCATCTGCATTCGCGTGGCCAAAACCGCGTTTTTCATCAGTGTTGCCACCGTCACCGGGCCAACGCCACCGGGAACCGGGGTGATCCAACCGGCGACTTCGGCGCAGCTGTCAAAATCGGCGTCGCCAACGGTTTTTGGACCATTAGCAGTTTCGATCCGGTTGATACCAATATCAATCACCACCGCGCCGGGTTTCAGCATTTCACCGGTGACCAATCCGGGTTTGCCAGCCGCCACAAACACCACATCTGCGGCCCGGCTTTTCATCGCAACCGAGCGGGTCATGTGATGGCAAACTGTCACCGTCGCACCCAACCCCATAAGCAGGAAAGCAATCGGTTTTCCAACAATTTCCGAATGGCCGATAACGGTCACATCCAGGCCTTCGATCGTCAGTGGCAGGGTTTTCAGTATTTCGATGGCAGCAACGGCTGTGCAGGGCCCCAGAGCCAGATCGTTGTAGACGATATTGC
>CAXMPY010000136.1:0-5881 GCA_964195275.1 uncultured Paracoccaceae bacterium | reverse complement strand
TCACATCCGGATTTGCCAACAGGATATCGCTAAGGGTGCCGTCAATCAGATCTGCAGTGGGTTCCAGCGCCTGGCGCAAAAAATGCGTCGGCGCCAGTAATTGCAGCCCTTCGCGATCGGATCGCCCGGCAACCAGTGCCACCTCTCGTCTTTTCAACGCGTCATCAGTTAAACTAACGGTCCCAGCCGACCGAACACCGGCGATGGAAAATCGCGTCACGCGGTTGCGCAGTTCGGGGGGCAATGACAGGCTGACCTGGCCCTGATCAATGCCCGTCTCAAATGATATTGTGGCGCGAACCAATGCCCTTTCCACACCCGCAGGATCAGGACCGTGGGCCACCAGTGCGACCTGGGCAGTGGTATCGCTGCGCGCGCGCTGTACAGTTAGAATGACCGCGCCATCTTCAAATACAGCTGGGCGCAACCCATAAACTGGGCGTGGGCTTTCAAATAGTGTGACCGCACCATGTTTCTGAAGTTCTGCCAACGTTGCCGCCCGCCCGTCACGTGCTAAACCATCCGACATCCAGATTGTGTCAAAATCTCCGGTCAGGCGGGCCAACCAGCCCGCAACGGTATCCGCATCCGGTTCCCAGGGATTTGGTTCAATCCCCGCCAATCTGGACCGCCAGCTGTCTGCCGCCTGAAACGGCAGGGTGCCGGCGGGCAAATCAGTAAGTGCCGCGATAGCAACCGGGCGCGCATGGCGTACAGCTTGGTCAATCGCCGCCTCGACACGTTCAATCCGTGCGGGCCAATCACGGGCGTCAGCCCAAGTACCATCAAGCAGAACCAACAGTCGCCCGGTGCCGGGCTGGTCATTTTTCGGGTTCAGAACGGGGCCAGCAAATCCGATGATCACCGCTGCAATTGCCAGGGTTCGGATCAGCAACAACCACCAGGGGGTTTTGTCAGTCTGAGTCTCGTCATCCGTCAAACCCAACAATAGCACCACGCCGGGAAACAACCGACGGATTGGGGCCGGTGGCACCGCGCGTAGCAAAATCCAGAGGATCGGCAGCGCCATTAGGCCCAATAAAAGCAACGGCGCGCTGAACCCTATGCCAAACAATGTAAACATCAATACGCACGCTCAAGCGCGGCGTAGATCCACAGCAGTGCCGCTTGCGCTGTGTCTGACGTATGGTGACAATGGTATTGCCACCCTGTGCCCTGCGCCAGCATGGCCAGCGCATCTTTGCGTTCGGCCAGCCGTTCCAAGTACCGGCCACGCAAATCAGATGCTTTCAGTGTTTCATGCGCGACCGAGCGGCCCATGCTTTCAAAAATGGTGCGCCCGTCAAATGGAAATGTTTCTTCTTGCGGGTCAAGAACCTGCACGAGCGCGCCTTTGATACCGCGATCAGCAGCCTGGGCCAATTTGGCTGTGACCACGCCGATATCTCCGAAAAAATCAGACACAAACAGCGCCCGCGAATTGGGTAGCATGCCGCTAAAACCTGGCACGCCATATTCAACAGTGTCATCAGGGCCGCATAAAGCGCGGGCAATGCGCGATAGCTGAATTTCGCCCTGTCGCGGCGGGCCATCCAATGCCGCCAGACCCACCCGTTCACCGCCTCGTATCAACAGTATCGAGGTCGCCAACGCCAGCAGGCGCGCGCGGTCGGCCTTGGTTGGCAGGTCTTTGGCCGATCCAAACCCCATTGATTGGGATTGATCTACCCACACCAAAACGCTTTGTGCGGCTTGCCATTCTTTTTCCTGCACAAAATTCGCGTCCGAACGCGCCGAACGGCGCCAGTCGATCAAACGCGCGGGGTCCCCAGCTGCGGCCGACCGATATTGCCAAAACTCATCGCCCAGTCCGGAACGCCGGCGCCCATGCGCGCCCAACATTACCGTCGCGGCCAAATACTGTGCGTCTGCCATCAAGGCAGGCAGTCGTGCAGATAAGTCTTCGGCGCGACTGCGAAGGGCGGCGGCCCGGGTCATGCGGCGTTCGCCACCTGGCTTAATCCAGCAACGGTTGTGGCAATCAAACCGGTCAATGTCTCGCCCTGGGCCAGTGCCGCAAAACTAAGCGCCATACGATGACTTAGAACCGGACGCGCCAAGGCCACCACATCTTCTGGTGACGGGGCAAGTCGGCCATCCAGCAATGCCCGCGCCCGAACGGTTAGCATAAACGCCTGCGCGGCACGCGGCCCCGGGCCCCAATTCACGCTTTCACGAACTGCGTTGGACGCGCTGACATCATCTGGCCGAAACGCGCGTACCAGCGACAGAATTTGTTCAAGCACGGCCTCGCCCACGGGCATCCGGCGCAGCAATTCCTGCGCGGCGATCAGTTCGGCAGCTGTAAATACCTCGTGCGCTTGTTCTTCGCTGGACCCAGTGGTCGCGATCAAAACTTCGCGTTCAGCATCCCGGCTGGGGTAATCCACGTCGATCTGCACCAAAAACCGGTCAAGCTGTGCCTCGGGCAAGGGATAAGTCCCTTCCTGTTCAATCGGGTTCTGGGTCGCCAACACATGAAACGGCACCCCGACGGAGTGTTCTTGCCCGGCAACCGTTACCATTTGTTCCTGCATTGCCTGCAAAAGCGCGGACTGGGTACGCGGTGAAGCGCGGTTAATCTCATCTGCCATCAGCAATTGGCAAAAAATTGGCCCCTTGATAAACCGGAATGACCGCGCACCGTCATCGGCGGTTTCCAACACTTCTGAGCCTAAAATATCCGCCGGCATCAAATCCGGCGTGAACTGAATGCGCGCACCATGCAGCCCCATAACAGTAGATACTGCATCCACCAGACGGGTCTTTCCAAGCCCAGGCAAACCGATCAATAACCCATGCCCGCCACATAAAAGGGCGGACAAGACCAGATCAATAACGCCATCTTGGCCGATAAACCGTTTGGCGATGCTGGCCTTGGCCAGTGCCAGTTTTTCACTTAGTGCTTCGATGTCGGCCACAAGGTCCGGTGCATCAGCCATTCCAATTCTCCTGTATCTTCTAATATGGTGCATTAAATGGAACTATTGCGCCCCTTACAAATGGCAAAAGCAATGAGCGGACAAAATATCGTTACCCCCAATGCTGAAGGTATCGCATCTGCGGCCCGAAAGGCCAATAAACGTGGCCCTGCCCCGGTCCATCTGTGGGATCCGCCGTTTTGCGGTGATCTTGACATGCGGATCGCGCGCGATGGCACCTGGTTCTATTTGGGAACGCCAATAGGGCGGATCGAATTGGTAAAGTTGTTTGCCAGCGTAATTCGGCGCGATGGCGACGCCTATTTTCTGGTCACGCCTGTCGAAAAGGTGGGGATTAGGGTTGACGACGCGCCGTTCGTTGCTGTTGATTTCTCTGTTTCAAACTCCGCGACTGACCAAACTCTGAAATTTATTACAAACGTGGATGACCAAGCTGTTGCTGGCCCGGCAAATCCGATCCGGGTGGAACGTGATCCGGAAACCGGTGAACCGGCGCCTTACATCCTGATCCGTACCAATCTTGAGGCCCTGATAGATCGCAAAAGTTTTTATCGGCTGGTGGATATCGGTGCGCATCACGTTGTTGGTGGCGAAAATTGGTTTGGGCTTTGGTCAGGCGGGCAGTTCTTTCCGATAATATTGTCGGCAGAACTAGGTTGAGAAACCTGTTCTGGGTGACCTGGGGTTTTGAAACCCCGGAGGTTGCAAAACTTGCAACCTCCGACGCAACCAAACGTTTAGCATATTCTACCCCTTAAACCTGAACTCGTTAACCTGCCAAACAAATTTACTCGTTACGTCTGAAACTTGGCCCGTAATAAAACCAAATGTTTCAGGTACTGTCGACAACATGGCGGGCAAACCAGATAATTGTTCGTCGCCTACGTGCTCGTTTAGTTTCTTGTTGGAAACAAAGTGTTTTGGTTTCGGGTGGCAAGGTCGCCGCCAATGTTGCCCGGAAAGTACTGTTCGGATCCGAAGGTACCACCGAAGTATTTGTAAAATTGTCCACAATACCGTTGTATTTACTGGCCTTTCATCACACGCGCCCTGCGATGTGATATATACCTTTACCTGTCATCGTCCGACATCAATTCTGACATATTCAAGTCCAAATGCCGACGACAAAGTGGGAAAATGGTTAACGCCTGCCCTGAAGCAGTTGGGCATGTGGCAGGTGCAACTGAAACCGAACTTTGGTCAACTGAAGGATTCGCTGACATTATTTTAGCAGCACTGACAATCAGCGTTGGATTACATCACCCGAATTTTTTTCTATCGGGCCAAGAAAAAATGATTGTGCGGTGTTTCAACTTCACCTTTGCAACTTATGTTGGCCGAATTGCGTCGAATTGTTCGACGGTAGCCAAGTATTTAACACAACCATTTTGACCCCTTGATCATCGCTGGCATCGCCATCTCTAATGTGCCTCGGCCCAGTTTGCGCCCTGGCCTGCATCGACCGTCAGTATCACATCCAACTGAACGGCGGGCATCGCCGCGTTTTCCATGACGTCACGCACGCGATCTATGGTGGCGTCAACCGCGTCTTCATCCACTTCAAAGATCAGTTCGTCATGCACCTGCAACAGCATTTTCGCGGGCAAATCTTCGATTGCCGGGTGCATCCGCACAATTGCCCGCCGGATCACATCTGCCGCGGTCCCCTGTATCGGTGCGTTGATCGCGGCACGTTTGGCGAATCCGGCATGTGGCCCTTTGGCGTTCATCTGCGGCGTGTGGATTTTGCGGCCAAACAGGGTTCGCACATATTCATGCTCTTTCGCGAATGCCACCGTGTCATCCATATAGGTGCGAATGCCAGGGAAGCGTTCAAAATATTTGTCGATGAAGGCCTGCGCCTCTTTGCGTGGTATCCGCAAATTCCGCGCCAACCCAAAGCCCGAAATGCCGTAGATCACCCCAAAATTGATCGCCTTTGCCTGCCGGCGGATATCCGGTGTCATTTCGTCAAGCGGTACGTCAAACATTTCGCTGGCGGTCATCGCATGGATATCATGGCCCGCCTTGAACGCATCCTTGAGCGCATCAATTCCGGCAATATGGGCCAATATCCGCAGCTCAATCTGTGAATAGTCCAGCGAGACCAGCGCCTTGCCATCGCCTGCCACAAACGCCTCGCGAATGCGCCGCCCGTCTTCGGTGCGCACCGGGATGTTTTGCAGGTTGGGATCCTTAGACGCCAGCCGCCCAGTATTTGCCCCAGCAATTAGATAGGATGTATGAACGCGTCCTGTATCGGGATTGATATGTTCCTGCAACGCATCCGTGTAGGTCGATTTCAGTTTGGCCAATTGGCGCCAATCCAAAACACGGGCAGGCAGATCATGCCCCTCGCTTGCCAGATCTTCCAGAATATCGGCCCCCGTCGCGTAAGCCCCGGTTTTGCCTTTCTTGCCACCGGGGATTTCCATCTGATCAAACAGAATTTCACCCAGTTGCTTGGGTGACGCCACGTTGAATGCCCCGCCAGCCAATTCATGGATCTCGGATTCCAACCCAGCCATTTTCTGGGCAAATGTGTTGGACATCCGGCTTAGCACGTCGCGGTCAACCTGAATGCCGTCCATTTCCATGCGGGCCAGCACTGGCACCAAAGGTCGTTCAAGGGTTTCATACACCGTTGTCACTTTGGACCGGTGCAGTTTAGGTTTGAATTCCTGCCACAGTCGCAGGGTGATATCGGCATCCTCTGCCGCATATTTCACAGCATCTTCTACCGGGACCCGATCAAAGGTAATCGCCGATTTGCCGCTGCCCAACAGTGGCTTGATCGGGATCGGATCATGTTCCAAATACCGGTTGCTTAGCGTATCCATACCGTGATTGTGCAAACCGCCATGCATCGAGTAGGACATTAGCATGGTGTCATCAATCGGCGCGACAACTACGTCGTA
>CAXMPY010000135.1:0-5883 GCA_964195275.1 uncultured Paracoccaceae bacterium | reverse complement strand
GGTGATGCCGTTGTGCGTGAACTAAAAATTATCGAAACTGCATCCCACAGGTTGGCCCGATCCCGCGTCATGAAAAGGCACGTGATTTCCAGTTGGCATGCGGTCTTGGACTATTGCCACACCACGATGGCGCACCGGGAAACGGAACAATTTCGCATTCTGTTTCTGGATCGCAAAAATATTCTGATCGCCGATGAGGAACAGGCCAGTGGCACCGTTGATCATGTGCCGGTTTATCCACGCGAAGTTGTTAAGCGCGCCTTGGAACTGAACGCTTCTGCATTAATCCTGGTTCATAACCACCCATTCGGTGACCCCACGCCGTCCGAGGCCGATATCACCGTGACCGAACAAATAAATACCGTGGCTCAGGCCTTGGGTCTGACATTGCATGACCACCTGATTATCGGCAAATTCCGCGAACTTAGCTTCCACGCGGCGGGCTATCTTTAGCCCATCATCGCGCCCAAACCTCGACCCGTCGATTGATCTGACGGCCCCATTCTGTGTCGTCACATGCCATTGGCATAGCTTCGCCAAACCCTTCGATCCCTAACTTCACGCGCCGGGGATCGGCGGTGGCCGCCGCGGTCACGACGGCGGCGCGTACCGATGCTGCGCGGTCACGCGAAAGTTTTCGGTTGGCCCCCGCCCCACCATCGCCATCACTGAAGCCAACGAAACTCAGTTCCCTTTCAGCAATTGCGCCGGTTTCCAGCGCCCGGGCCAGCAAGGTAATATTGGACCGAGACTGCGCAGTCAGGCCACTGGAACCATCGTCAAACCGAAACGTCAAAGACAGGCGCCGCGTGCCGTTCATGGCGGTTACCAAACGTTGTAGTTCAGCCAGAGTGGTATCGGATCCAGCCGCCTGAATGGCATTGGCCAGCCGATCCCCCTGCCGCTGAACAGGTGTTCGCGAAATCGACTGGTCGACAAACCCAGCCCCTAGTATCGCCACTTGCGCGGCAGGTGAATTTACAAACCGAAGAAATTCGCGGCCGATCGCCGGTAACCGACGGTTGCCCAAATAAAGGAAAACTGGCGCGGTCAACGGATAGTCATCCGCTTTCAATTTTTCCGGCGACGCGTCTGCGCGAAACCCGCATCGCCCCGCCAGAACCAGCGATTGAACGCCGTGCCGTTCGGACAATGTTGATAGCCCGATCGCAAACGGGTCTGCCGCCACTGCTGCCCGCAGCGCATCATTTGTTGAATGACGCATTATTTCGGCGTCCAGTGCGCGGCCTGATGGCTCAATTATCCGATCCAGGAAAACCTGCAACACTGCAGACCCAGCCGCGCGCAAATGTAACGCCACCGGCGCATCGATGCCACCCAGTTCATTCCAGTTGCTGATTTCACCCGCAAAAACGCGGGCCAGGTTTTCGGGTGAAATTTGTTGGACCGGGTTTCGCGGCGACACGACTGGCAACAAAGCATCCAACGCAATCACACGATTCTGTGCAGCGGTTGAAAACTGGCCAAGACCTGCCTCAGCGCCAAGCAGTACTTCTTGCTTTGAAACTTCACGCAATGACATCGCGATATCGCTTTCGTCAGCTAAAAGATCCGCAAAACCTTCGTCACTGCTGGTCATATGAACCTGAAATCTTGCCGATATCTGACCCGAACTGGCATCGTGCAGCTCATAAAAATCAATTGCATCGTCCGCATAGGTTTGTGTCAGGGAATATTCATGCTGAACGGCAAAGGCTTTTATCAGCGCTGGCAACACCCGGTTCCCGACCGGTGCGGCGCCAGAAAATCGGATTTGGGCGACATATGCATCCAAATCCGGGCACCCTGGTCCAGAACACAGCACACCACTACCATCGACTGTCAGCGCACCATAAATCGTGTCCACACGGTAATATTCACCGTCATATCCCAACAGCGTGCCAGCAATTTCAACTGAACCGTCACGTGACGTCAGGGTGACATCCTGAGCAAGTGCAGCGGCGGCAAGAATTTGCAGCACCAGAAATGCACCTATACCAGCCCGGCAATAGCCCATACTTCCCCCAAAGTAAGATTAGTTAGCGGCGATCTTCATGTCTGAGAACAAATTGTTCAACAGAAGATATCCATTTTCACCACCACACTCAGGTAAAGAAATGGAAATGCTGGTAGAATTCAGGGAACCATCCCCAAGCAATTGAAACGAATTCCCACTAATTTGGCGGGCGCATGTATCGACGTTAATTTCAGCTTCGACCATCAATTCGATCGTACCGCCATGCGCAATTTCACCCATGTTCACCGAATACACCTCGGCCAACTTTGGCGACATTACGTTCGGATTGCCCAGTTGGATTAGGGTGCCACCGGGACTGCCTTCATTGAGTTGCGGCGTTTGCGCCCAAGTGTGCCCAGCTTCGCCGAATTTCGCGCCAAATTCCATTGCGTGTACGTGCAACACCGCTTGACCAGCCCAGCTGACAGCAACCCGTTCATAGCCATCCAGCGACAATTTCAACGTTTTCGCCGAGGCTTCGGTACCGTCTGCAAATACCATGATAAACGGGGCGAAAGCATTCAACGCCGGGACACTGACGCCAAAGCGGCCGTCGGCCTTAGTTATATCCGCAAATTCCAACCCGGCATGTCTGACCAAAATGCGCTGATTTTGATAACAGGGCGCATCCAGTTCAAGGCGCACCATCGCGCCGGTCTGCGGCATAGCATTTAATTCAACGTCACACGTGCTGGGCAAAAACATTGGTGTTGGGGCATCGTTCTGCAAATTGGTATCAATCGCGCTGGTCACCGCTGCTACGCGGATTGCACCGGAAATTTCGGGTGTTGCCAGTCCAAACGACCTGTTCAGCGCACTGGGCAGGACCGGCAGGAATTCCGCAATCTCAACAAGATTGGGCTGGGCCCGCACATTGCTCTGGTTTGCAGAATGCCCTTCATTGGCTGAATTTCGTTTAGCGTTTGCCCCGCCATTCTGCATCGCATAGCCAATGCCGGCGACAACAACAATTGTTGCGACCGCCGTTGTTAGGTTTTTCGGGTTGATCATCGTTCTCTCCTCCGCACAAACAACTATTTCCAAGTCAGTATCAAGAAAGATTTAGCCGATCATATGACCGGAACAATTTCGGACAATATTTCGCCGACGACCACGCGCACAACATTTAGCGTTTGCTTCGAGGTGTTTAAACAACATCTGGATCGAAAATAGGGTTCAATTAACCACGGCCCAAGTCCCGCCGCAATCACCGCAATTTCACCGCTGCGTTTTCAGCCTACCTTGCCGTGGCAATGTTTGAATTTCTTACCCGATCCGCAGGGACATTTCTCATTGCGTCCCGGTGATCCCCAGGTTGCTTTATCATTCTCATCAAACCCAGACAGCGCTTTGGCGGAGTTACCCACAATCGGCGGTTCAACGGGGTCACCACCCGCCGCCAGCCGCGCAGTTTCTTGCTGGGCAGCGATCTGCTGCATCATCGCTTCCTGTTCTTCCGGCGTCATCGGACGAACTTGCGCCAGTTTTTGGGTCACGTCTTCGCGCAGGCTTTCCAGCATGCTTTCGAATAATTGGAAACCCTCGGTCTTATATTCGCTTAGTGGATCACGCTGCGCATAGCCGCGAAACCCAACCACTGAACGCAGATGTTCCAGCGTCAGCAAGTGTTCACGCCATTTGCCATCAATGGTTTGCAACAGAAATTGCTTTTCTATGCTGCGCATTGTTTCCGGGCCAAAAGCCTCGGCTTTTTCGCCCATCACACTGTCAGAGGCGTCGTATAGTTTTTGGCGAATATCAGTATCGTCGACGCCCTCTTGATCGGCGTATTCTACGATCGGGACATCAACGCCAACTTTTTCCAGAATTGCCGCATAAAGCCCCTGCGCATCCCACTGATCGGCATAGGATTTTTCTGGAATATACTGATCAACCAGATCATCAATTACCTGGTGACGCATATCTTCGGCAATTTCTGACAGGTCGGCAGTTTCCATGATTTCACGCCGCTGGCCGAAAATGACTTTACGCTGGTCATTCATCACGTCGTCAAATTTTAGCAGCTGTTTACGGATATCAAAATTCCGCCCTTCAACCTTGGCCTGCGCCTTTTCAAGCGATTTATTCACCCACGGGTGAACAATGGCTTCACCGTCTTTCATGCCAAGCGTTGAAAGAACCTTGTCCAACCGTTCAGATCCGAAAATTCGCATCAGGTCGTCTTCCAACGACAGAAAGAATACCGAACGCCCCGGATCGCCCTGACGCCCGGAACGGCCACGCAGCTGATTGTCGATACGCCGACTTTCGTGGCGCTCAGTTCCTAAAACAAACAATCCACCTGCCGCCAGAACTTTGGCCTTTTCATCGGCATGTTCAGTTTCTATTTTTGTACGCGCTGCTTCGGGGTCTGTATCCGGATCTTCGGCCATAACCGCCAAAAGCGACATTTCAACATTACCACCCAACTGAATATCGGTGCCACGCCCGGCCATATTGGTGGCGATTGTCACAGCACCATATTTGCCAGCATCGGCGATTATCTGCGCCTCTTTTTCATGTTGGCGGGCGTTCAGAACATTGTGTGGAACGCCCGAGGTTTTCAACATTTCTGACAGGGCTTCGGATTTTTCAATCGACGTCGTGCCAACCAAAATTGGTTGCCCATTTTTGTGGGCTTTTTCAATTTCCGCAGCCACACCTGCAAATTTTTCGGTAGTTGTGCGATAAACCTGATCGTGTTCATCATCCCGGCAAATTTCCTGGTTCGTCGGAATTTCAACCACGCCCAATCCGTAAATTTCGGCAAATTCTTCGGCTTCGGTCGACGCGGTGCCGGTCATGCCCGCCAGATTGTCGTACAGCCGGAAATAGTTTTGGAAAGTCACCGAAGCCAATGTCGTATTTTCGGGCTGGATCGTCACCTGTTCTTTGGCTTCTATCGCCTGGTGCAAACCATCGGACAACCGGCGCCCTGACATCATCCGCCCGGTAAATTCATCAACCAGAACAACTTCGTCATCCTGGACGATATAATCTTTATCGCGGTGAAACAGCTTATGCGCCCGCAATCCCTGATTGACATGGTGCACAATTGTCGTGGATTCAGGATCGTACAACGATTGCCCTTCTGGCAATATCCCATCCGCCAACAACCGTTCTTCCAAAAAATCGTTGCCTTCATCGGTATACGTGACATTGCGGGTTTTTTCGTCCAGCGTGAAATGTTCTTCGGTCAGCGACGGGATCACTGCATCAAGCGTGACATATAGTTCTGATCGGTCTTCAGCGGGGCCCGAGATGATCAGCGGCGTGCGCGCCTCGTCGATCAAAATACTGTCAACTTCGTCCACAACGGCAAAGTTGTGATGTAATTGATTAATGTCCTTCAGTTCGGACTTCATGTTGTCGCGCAGATAGTCGAACCCAAGCTCGTTGTTGGTCGCATAGGTTACATCTGAAATATAGGCTTCATGCTTTTCGTCGTCGGGTTGCTGTGGATATATTACGCCGCAGGTTAGCCCCAGCGCCGTATAAACTTTGCCCATCCATTCGGCATCGCGTTTGGCCAGATAGTCATTCACGGTGACGATATGAACGCCCTTGCCGGTCAATGCATGCAAATAGGCCGGAAATGTCGCCACCAGCGTTTTACCTTCGCCGGTTTTCATCTCGGCAATATTGCCCTGATGCAGGAATATCCCACCCAATAGCTGTACATCAAAGGCGCGGAGTCCTAACGCACGGCGCGCGGCCTCGCGGCAATTTGCAAACACCTCTGGCAGCAAATCATCCAGCGCTTCGCCGCCTTTGGCACGCTTGATAAATTCTTCTGTTTTGGCCTTAATACCATCGTCACTCAGCTTTTCGTATTCGGCTTCCAACGCGTTGATTTCTTCAACTTT
>CAXMPY010000134.1:0-5908 GCA_964195275.1 uncultured Paracoccaceae bacterium | reverse complement strand
CATCAATACTGAGGACGCCGTCCCAAGATACCAGACCAAACCCGGCCTTGGGTGTCGCTGTTCCAAAATTCAGCCAATTATCCACGACAACTGAATTGACCACCGTGGCGGGGGTGACAGACTTGTCAGGCCCGTCATTGCTTGCGAATATTCCGACCGAATTGGCGCCACCAGAAATCGCAGCGCCATCGATTTCTCTAACCCTACAGCCGACAGCTGGTCAGGGCGCTGATCGCCCACTGTTTGCTTCTCTGGCGGAAACTTCGGTTCAGGGCGTTGCGCCCAATTCTGCGGTGGGCGAAATTGTACCAAATTATATTCTGAAAGACTTTCCGACGCCCGTCGCGATGGCTGTTTATCCGCAGTCCTGGGAATTACCAGCAATCGTACTGCCACCTGACACGGCACAGAACTTGCCCGAAAAATTTATCGTGCAATTTGTACGTCTGCCAGTTGCCGCAGCTTTGAACGCGCCGCAAACGTTAAGGCAACAGATCGTATCACAACCGGTTGAACCAGTGCGAATTGGCGCAGTTCAGCTTTCGGCAAATGTTGCGGTTTCCCTGCTGGCCACACCGTCGCTAAATGTTTCGCTGCCGGTTGAAACAGAGATACCGCCACGTCACACAATGCCAACATATCCCGTTGCTGTTCGGGTCGATCCGGCTAGCAATATCGTGCCCGAAGCGCCCGCACCCTATGTTGCGAAACCTGTCGGTTCCGGGTTTCAGTTGACAAACCTGTCAATGAACGCGCCATCCAGCTTTAATAAAAATAGCCTTGAACAACTGGTGCAGGATTTACGCAGCAGCGGGTTTCCGGCCAACGACCCGAACATTGTTAATTTCACTGTCAGCCGGACGAATGTGCGGTTTTTCCACGCTAGCGATACGCGCGCCGCTCAGGCCGTGGCCGATGCGGTTGGTGGTGTGGCGCGTGATTTCACCAGCTTCCGGCCCACACCGCCGCTAGGCACCATAGAAGTATGGATGGCGGGTACCCCTATTGGGCAAAGGCCAAGGTCGGCAACCAGTGCGCCTTCGCGCAGCACCGGCACCGACCCCGCCCTGCAACTATTGCGCAACCGTTTGCTGGAAAGCCTGCGTAACGGGGACCATCTGTGAGAAGAAATTAAGGTTCGCGTTCGGTTGGCCTATCCGCCCAGAAACAAGCGCCCGACATCCGGGTTCTTCAACAAAGCGTCACCTTTGTCGGCCATTGCGACCTCACCGGCGACCAGATAACCCAAATCGGCAAACCCCAACCCTTTGCGGGCGTTTTGTTCAACCATGATAATGGTTTTGCCATCGTTGCTTTGCAGGTCTTGCAGGATATCAAAAACCATATCTATGAACCGCGGTTCCAGCCCAATCGAAGGTTCATCGACCAGCAACACCTCGGGGTCCATGACCAACGCGCGCGATATTTCCAACAACCGCCGTTCTCCGCCCGACAGAATACGCGCCGGTTGGTTGGCGCGGGCCGCCAGCCGATCATATTTGTCAAACAATTCGTCTGCCTTGGCCGCGGCCTGTTTTGGGGTGTCCATTAGATAGCCACCCATCAACAGGTTTTCGCGCACTGTCATGTCTGGAAATACAGAATTGTCCTGTAAGATATAGGCAATGCCAGCCTCGGCCAGTTTTTGGTTTGATTTCTGGCGTGTCACATCTTGCCCGCGACAGGATATTTTACCGGATTTAATGTCAGTGAAGCCGTAGATTGAATGCAGCACGGTTGACTTGCCCGCCCCATTTGGCCCGATCAGACACAGCGACTGGCCCTTGCCAACGGCAAAATCCAAATTATGCAGGATATCCATTGCCCCATATCCAGCGACCATATTTTCGATGGTCAAAAACGGATCCTCGCCAGCCAATGCCCACAGATCATCGCGGGTTGGCTTTGCACTGGACATTTCGGCGGCTTGTTTGGCCACATCATCAACCGACATAACCGTGTCAACGCTGCCCTGATGATAGCCCTTGGTTTTGTTATTCTCAGCCATCGTCAATGCCCCCCCAGATAGGCCTCGATCACCTTTGGATCGTTCTGGATTTCACTGGGTGGCCCGCTGGCAATCAATCTACCCGCCGCCAGGACGTGAATTTCATTGGCCAGGTTCATCATCACCCGCATGTTGTGTTCGATGACGAATAATGTAACCCCAAATCGTTCGTTCGCCTGTTTTAGCCGATCAATCAACCCATTGATTAAGGTGGGGTTAATGCCAGCCGTGGGTTCGTCCAACAGCAAAACCTCGGGTTCATTCATCAGCGCCATTGCAAATTCCAGCAGCTTTTGTTGGCCGAACGACAGTGACCCGGCCAGCAGGTGCCGCTTGGAAGCCAGGCCCACAAATTCCAGCAATTCCTCGGCGCGGTCGTTGTCTTCAATTTTGGGGCGATGCAGCAGAGATCGCACACCGCCAGACCGAACGGGGCGTGAAATCAACATGTTCCGCACACAGTCCATGTCGTTATAAACATGGGTCTGCTGAAAGGTCCGAACCATGCCCAATCGGGCAATTTCAGCCGTGCGCATCTTTTTGGTTTCCGTGCCACGATACTTGATCGAGCCTTTGTCGATGGGATGATAGCCACAGATAGACCCGAACAGTGTAGATTTACCTGATCCGTTGGGGCCGATCAGGCCGACAACT
Organism: uncultured Paracoccaceae bacterium; assembly: GCA_964195275.1. GTDB lineage: Bacteria > Pseudomonadota > Alphaproteobacteria > Rhodobacterales > Rhodobacteraceae > NVTR01. Next base: position 3,246 of record CAXMPY010000134.1, on the reverse strand, counting down.
TCACCTTTGCGCACAGTCAACGAAATGTCTTCATTCGCGATCACGCCGCCATAGTTTTTTGAAACATCGGCGACTTCTAGCATGACTTCGGTGTTCATGTTTCAGCCCCCGCGCTGGGTTTACCATAGCCTAGGATGTTTCGCAGGCGTTCCAGTCCGCCCATAACGCCACCCGGAAAGAACACCACGATAATCACGATCAAAAGCCCAAGCGCCACTCGTTGCCAGCCAAACAGAAACGTCCAGAAGAATTCCTTGAACAGCTGAAATACAATCGCGCCGATGATTGGCCCCCAGATCGTGCCTTTGCCACCCATCAGGGTCATCAGCAGCATCCATACGCCGATCGTGGTGCCGGAAAATGCGATTTCGGTGGGGTCGATAAAGTTTTTCGCCGACCCATAAATCCCGCCGGCAATGGCCGCAAAAAATGCAGCGATGGCCCAGGCGAAAGCTTTGACATTGTGGGTTGGCAGGCCCATCGCCTCGGCTTTGTCCTCGTTGTCGCGGATGGCGTTCATCACGAAACCAAAGCGCGTGGAATACAGCCAGCGCAGCAGAACAAAGAATACGGCGACTACGAAAACCCCGGTGAAATACAGTAGGGGTGCCAGTTCAATACTGGCCGGTGGCTGGATGAAGGTCATACCGGAACCAGCGCCCAAAATCTCCATTGTGCTGGCAAATTCGCCCGCGGCCACACCCAAACCCAGCGTACCAATGGCAAAATAGTGACCGCGCATTTTTAACAGTTGCGAGCCAACGATCAGGCCCAAAAAGAAATTAAGGATCGCCACCAGCAGCAGGCCAACAAGCAGTGAAATTACAAACGTTGGCGCGGTGACTGTAAAGCTTTCAAGATTGCCGCCCATCGCCGAATTATATTCAGTAAGTGAAAACCCCCCGGACCAAACCTGGATCGAGGCCACCAGATACATACCAACCCCGAAGAACAGAATGTTGCCAAAGGAATTATAGCCCATCTGGCCGCCCAGCATGTCCCAGGACAGGGCGATCAGAATGAACACCGTCAGGTCCACCAGTTGCGACATGTTGTTGGGCAATATCCAAGGCGCGACGATGAACACGCCCAGCACAACTAGCGCGATCAGCCATTGGGTTGTTGATGTTTTAATCACGATCAGCCCCTACTATTTCAGGTATTGACGCTTGCGGCGCATGATGGCGGCACGCACCAGCAGTGCGATTGGAACGATGATAAACACCATGCCATTCTGAAACTCGGGCCCCAGTATAAACCCGGCATAATTTTCGTAGACGCCAAGACCGAAGGCAGCGAAAATCACCCCCGGGATGTTACCGACCCCGGCCAGAATTACGATAACGAAACTACGCAATGTGTAAATCAGACCCTGAAACGGGTGAATGATGTAAACAAAGGCAACGATCGATCCGGCAACGCCACAAATTGCGCCGTTCAGGGCAAAGGTCATTTCATAAACCCGGCGGGTATCAATGCCCATAATCCGCGCCGCGCGTGGATTCTGGGCGGTTGCCCGCATGGCGCGACCAAAACGGGAATAGCGCACCAAAAACACAATCAATACCGCTGCGCCAATCCCCAGCAGCGCGCCCAAAGCCCGCGATCCGGGAATATTCAGCATGTTGTTCAGAAAGGTAAAGGTCTGAAACTGGGCGTCGATCACCCGTTCTTCGGCGGTGAATATCTGGTTCATCCCCTGTTGCATCACCAGTTCAATGCCAAATGTTGCCAATAGCGAAACGAACAGGTCGCGGTCCAGAACCTTGTCAATCACCAGCCGGAACACGATCAGTGCGAACAATGCAACTGCGCCTGCGGCCACAACCATTGACAGGAAAATCCAGATAATTTGTGGGCTGCCAGGCAGGACATTCAGCATACCTTCGACAAAGAAAAATGCGACGTAGCCACCAAGAATTACAAATGCGCCCTGGGCCACATTGATAATATTCATCACCCCCCAGACGATGGCCATGCCGTAAGCAATCAGTCCGAAGATCGCGCCGACCAGTAGGCCGTTGGCGATCAACTCAAGATTGATGACGGGCGCAAAATCCGTCAGCAGGCTGATGTTGCCCAATATGTTGTCCATGGAAATATGGCCCCCTGGTATGCCAAAAAAAGGGGGGCGCACATGACGCCCCCCGTCGTTTCTGTTTAATCAGCCCTATTTTTCAGGCATAGGGTGAATGATCGACGTTTCTGCCCATTGTGAAGGACCAACAACACGCAGAGCACCGTCCTGTACCTGGTACAGGATCATCGGCTTGGCGGTGTTCTTGCCAGTCGCGTCAAACTTTATATTCCCATAGAATGTTGCCAATTCAGTCGCAGCCAACGCATCACGAACCGCGTCTTTGTCGGTTGAGCCTGCACGGGTAAACGCGTCTGCAAAAACCATGACGGCCGCGGCAGATTCTGCTGCCTGATAAGGTGGGGCATAGTCGTAGCGTGATTCAAAGTTCACTGCGAATTCGGCAGCAGACCCCATCAGATCGTCCTGATAGGTCAAAGACGGAGCCCACTGCGCCGCGCACAAGACGTTTTCCGCGGCGGCACCAAATTTTCCGGCAATATCCGCACTGTCACATTGGGTCATGGCCAACATAGGCACATAGACATTCTGTTCGTCGAGCTGGCGGATGGCTGTCAGCGCACCCTTGGTGTGACCCGAGACAACCAAAAGATCAGGCTTCAGTGCCCGCACTTTTGTCAATGTTGAGGTCATGTCGTTCAGTTCTTTCGGCAATTTGTCGTCGATGATGATTTTCATGCCGTACCGCGCCGCGTCGTCGATGACCCCGGCCCGCACGTCTTGGCTGAACGGATCGTTTTCAAAGGCCATGGCAATCGTTACACTGGACGCTTCGCGCCCAGCGGCAACGGCTTGTTCAGCTGCCAAATCAATGGACGAGGCAAGATACTGCTCGGACGAGGACAACACAGCAAACAGATATTTGTAGCCGTTGGTGAACAACGAACGCGATGCGCCGTTGGCTTCTACCATGGGCACGCCGTGCTTTTCAGTCACCGGCGCAATCGCTTTCGTAAGACCAGACGAATATGGTCCGAGAAGAAACTGCACGCCGTCCTGGCTGATCAACCGTTCGGCCAGTTCTGCACCACGCGCAGGCGTACTTTCATCATCGTAATATTTGATTTCGATGGTGTACATGGTGCCACCAACATCAACACCGCCCGCGGCATTGATCATTTCAGCGGCCATGTTGTAACCGTTCATCG
>CAXMPY010000133.1:250-6021 GCA_964195275.1 uncultured Paracoccaceae bacterium | reverse complement strand
CCGCGAAAACCGAATTGATGCCGAAGGTATTAGAAAGTTTTGCGAACGTTGCGGCATCTGTCGATTTGGTTCTGGTCGAAGGCGCTGGCAGCCCCGCCGAGACAAATTTACGCACCGGCGACATCGCCAATATGGGGTTTGCACAAGCCGCTGATATTCCGGTTGTGCTGATTGGCGACATCGACCGGGGCGGCGTTATAGCCCAGATTGTCGGCACACAGGTCGTGCTTTCGTCCAGTGACGAAAAGCGGATTAAAGCATTTATTATCAATAAATTCCGTGGCGACTCTGATTTATTTGACGCCGGGCTAACCGAGATTACCAACCAAACAGGCTGGCCGTCACTGGGCGTATTGCCTTGGTTCCCCGATGCCTGGAAATTGCCCGGCGAAGACATCATGGATATTTCTGGCAGTGCCGGTGGCGCTGTTAAAATTGCGGTGCCAAAGCTGGATCGGATTGCAAATTTTGACGATCTTGATCCGCTGTCCAGTGATCCCGGTGTTTGCCTTGAAATTATTGAACCCGGCCACCCATTGCCCGGCGACGCAAAGCTCGTCCTTATTCCCGGATCCAAAAGCACAATCGCAGATTTAGCCGCTTTTCGGGCCAATGGATGGGATATCGACCTGGCGGCCCATATCCGACGTGGCGGGCGTGTTTTGGGTATTTGTGCTGGTTATCAGATGTTGGGTCAGGAAATTTCGGACCCTGAGGGGATCGAGGGGCCGGTTTCGCACGTCAAAGGATTGGGGTTGCTTGATGTCAAAACGACGATGTCAGCACACAAACAACTAAAGCAAACCATCGCCAATTATCTGCCTACCGGCGACGAAATAGCTGGATATGAAATACATATTGGCACCACCAACGGACCGGATTGTGAAAACGCCTGGGTTCTGGCGAACGGTCGTAATTTGGGGGCGAGTTCTGCGAATGGGCGCATAAAGGGCTGCTATATGCATGGGCTATTTGGCAGTGATGATTTTCGCCAAAGTTTCTTGCGGGAATTGGGTGTTGAAGCATCCGCATATGGTTACGATCAAATGGTCGACACGACCCTTGATCTGCTTGCCGACCATATGGAACGGCACATTAACTTGGATAAATTGTACGAACTGGCCGGCGAGGTTTAAAAATCTTCCTCCGGTGGCAGGTTCGTGATCGCATGCGAAATTTCCTGCTGAATCATTTTGCGAACGTTGCGCGTAATCGTTTCGCCCAGCTTGCCGTGTAATTCTTCACGCACAACTTCGGTGATCATTGTACGCAACGCTTGCACGTCTAAAAAAACGTCATCATCGTCAACAATAGCTGTCGAAGAATTGGGCGTATCGACCCGGGTTTCATCAATCGGCGTCTCAGTATCATTTTCTGCAACACTGTCGTCGGACACCACGTCCGATAACAGATACGGTTTTGGGCGCGGAACAGAAGTATGTGAAAATACTGGCAATTCGCCGTCATCGACATATTCGAAATCATCCACATCGCTTTGATCATTATGATCAGAATTTGAAACGACTTCGAAGATATGTCGGCGCATCGGCTGGCTGGCCTCTGGTTCACTGCCGTCCGGTTCCCAGTCGTCGGTTGTGTGGGCGACGGCCTCTTCTAATTCGGCGATCTGATTTTCCAAGGATTGTCGGTCTTGCGTTTCCGCCTGATCTTGATTTACCCCGGCAACTTCGCCTTCTCGGATTGCCGCAACTTTTGCGAGTTCAGCTTTCCAGGCCGTTTCCATCGCTGCAAATTCAGGCGAAGATTCAACAGGTTCGGCTTCTTCGGGGGGTGCTGCGTCTTTGGCGGCTTTAACCACGGATGTCAGCACTTGGGTAAGCTCGGCAGGCGGTGTCGTATCAGTAACCCCATCCAGTTCTTCAGCTACGTCCGCCACCGGCGTATCACGCACGCGCAACGCTGGTGTCAAAACAAAGCGGTCAACTTTTGCAGGCTCTGGCGCTGGCACATCATCGGACGCTCCCGATACAAGGCGGCGGATCGAGGACAGTACGTCATCCATTTCAAAATTTGTCATTGTCTCTGACACTACAAGTTACTTCTGCCCCACGCTAATCAGTCTAAACAATTCAAGCATCCCAAACAACCGCCTGCATATAGCGTCATTTTTTGCCGATGCTGCGCAATAAACTGTCCAGCCGCTTACCTTGGGCGCTAACACCGTGCGTTGGCGCCTTTTTAACGGCATTATAATAGGCAGCCGGATCATATGTTGTAATGCCAAGCCGCAAGTGATTAGTCGTTAACAACCCCATCGCGGCAAGCAACGAATAAACAGCGACATATCTGTCGGTCTGGGCCGAGATCTTGCTGGCCTCTGCATCCAATAATTCCTGTTCGGCATTCAATACATCAAGCGTGGTTCGCGCGCCAAGCGACGCTTCTTCGCGAACACCGCGAAATGCCACGCGCGCGGCCCTGATCTGGTGTTCAGTCGCCAACAACCCCGCATCAGCAATAGATACACGCGCCCAGGCATTTCCGACATTTTGGTCCACCAGAACACCCGTCAGATGAAGGCCAGCGCGCGACGCGTCGCGCAACGCCGCTGATTTACGGTGCCCGGCAGCAATCGCGCCACCCTGATAAATCGGACCCGAAAACGATAATCCTAGCGAGCTGCCCGCATTACCGTCCTGATCGACCCCGGCCTGAACAGTTCCCGACAGCGACGGCATAATGCCAGCCGCCGCAATCGCAATATTAAGTTCTGAAATAGTCACGTTTCTTTTTGCTTGCGCAATATCGGGGTGATTATTGCGGGCAACCGACCGGGCGGCGTCTAGTGACAAGGCTGTCGCGGGTGCCAATGGCACTGCCGTCAGTTTTGCTGGATACCGACCAACACTTGCCCGATATTGTTCCCGAGAAATTGCTCGACTACCCTTGGCAGCAGCGAGCGCACTGTTTGAAGCCGCTAACCGAGATTGTGCAAACGCAACATCGGTTCGCGTAATCTCGCCAACGTCAAAACGATCCTGCGCTGCGCGCAGCTGTTCCTCGATTAGACGGACATTATTTTCACGCAAATTTTGAATGGATGTGTCGCGCAGCACATTTACATAGGCCAAAACCGCGTTCAGCAATACATTTTGTTCAACTGAAACAAGCGCTTCGCGCAACGCTAGTACATTTTCCTTTGCCACGTCGCCCTGCATGGCGGTTCGGTTAAAATCAAACAGCATCATACTGGCACTAAACGCGAGATTGCTGTTTGTTGTCTTGGTCTCGCTTGTAATGGTCGACGACAACGCATAGCTCAGAACCGGCCGAAGCCCGGCCACAGCCAACGCAACATCTTCATCCGCAGCCCGCAGCAGTGCCCGATTTTGTTCAAGCAATCCGGAATTTTTATAGGCCGAAACCAACGCATCGGTCAGTGTTTCAGCCCGTGCCGGTCCACCTGCAAAAAACGAAAGCGCAATTGCAAAAATCGGCAACACAATAAGTCGTTTGATCACAAATCCTCACCCCCGGACATTTGCCCGACTAAATATCTGCCTTGGCAGCCTTTTCTAAAGGACAAAGGCATCCTGCGTTTCAAACCCAGACAACACTGGCGCACTGGCATTGAAAGAATAACGCCAGGAAATACGTCCGTTCAATTTATGCCCGATGCGGCAAATACCAAGCCCATCTTCAATAAAAATCGCACCAATTCGGCCGCCATCTTTTAATTGGTCGCTCAGGGTTGCCGGTAAAATATGCACCGCGCCTTCAATAACTAACACATCGTAGGGGCCGTGTTTTGCGGCACCATCTATTAATGTTGCGTTGATCACCGCTGCATTGTCTGCACCGTATTCACCCAACAGCCGTTCTGCTTCAACAGACATTTCATCAATTTCTTCCAAAGCAACCACTGCTTCAGCTAGGTGGGAAATCACGGCGCTGGAATAGCCAAGACCGCAACCAACATCCAACACCAACTGATCGGGCTGAATATCAAGCGCGTCCAGCATTTTGGCAAATGTGCGGGCTTCCAGAACCACGCGCCCTGCGCCCAGATCAACGCATTCTCCGACATAGGCGGTTTCCCGTTTGTCGATTGGTACAAAACTTTCCCGTGGCACAGATAACATGGCCGCAATAATTGGAAATTTTGTTACATCCGACGGACGAACCTGCGTATCAACCATCGTAGTACGCCGCGCGGTATAATCGGCCATTTGCTAATCTCTCTTGTTCGGAATCGACGCTTTGGGTCTGACATATATTTCTGGTTCCGGCAATAAGGCGGCAATTCAATTTGAATTACATTCGCACCCGTAAGTCGCTTGCGCGGATCATAGGCTTGGTATACGTCGCGCGACGGCTTCTGCGAGTTGGCGGAGTGGTTGCGCAGCGGGTCGCATATCTGGTCAGTTGGGAAAGTAACGTTTTTCCAGGCGTGTTGGGCCGCACCCTGTGACCGTCCCTGCGGACCGGCTTGCCGTCGCGGGCGAATGGCCCCTCTCGCCGTCACTCTGGGCGGCTGCGCGACTTCGATCTGATGAAATAATGCGCAGCGATGCCGACCAGCAAACCTGCTCCGATGCCCCAGGCGTCTGCATAAAAGTCGGCCCACTCCGCGCTGCGATTTACGAAAGGTTGAGAAAGTTCAACAGCCCCGCCGGATACCATCGCGAACCCTGTCAGCCCGACCAGTGCGCCCGGGCAGCCAACTGTGGATCCATGTTAGTGAACACATTGTGCCTTAATCTGAGTTCCGGGTCACCAAACCTAATACCAGAGCCGTAACCCAAATTTTCCTTCTTATTAGCGATTTTAACCTGAACTGCAGCCATCTCATCCGGCGAGCCAGCACATTTGTGACACAATTCAGCCACGTTATTACCGTGATTGTGCCCAATTTCAGAACAGTTGCCACATTTCAATATTTTTGTCGCTGGATCCGGGCACCACACCCATCATTATTTAAAATTTGTGGTGACCGACCTGCCCCAGGTCTAGTCTCAAGGCGTTGAAGCGCATAACTCAGCAGCTCGCCGAGCCAAAACTTCAGCAGTTTAAGCTCGTAACAAGTGGTGTAACAATGGTTTTTGGTAACAAGTTTGTAATAGCTTTTTTAGGCTTATTCGTCGTCGCATCATGTTCGGGAACCCCCGAAGTGACGCGCGCGAATATTCAACCGGCACTGGCACCGCAGCAGGCCCTTTCGGATATTTCCCGACGCTTCAATCGCCAGAATACTACGACGGTAAATTTCGACTTTGACAAAGACGCCCTAACCTTACAGGCCAAAGCGATCCTTGATGATCAGGCCGCGTGGATCATAGGCTACCCGGAAATCCGCTTCAGCGTATTTGGTCACACAGACAAAGTCGGAAATGTGGCTTACAATGATGACCTTGGCATGCGCCGCGCCAATCGGGTTGTGGCATATCTAGTCGCCAAAGGTATCCAGTCGGACCGTTTGGAAGCGCTGATCAGCTACGGCGAAGATCAGCCACTGATCCAGACCGAAAATCGCGAACTGTTAAACCGCCGGGCAACAACCTCTGTGTCGGGGTATTTCGTGGCAGCCGCACTTGGCTCCAATACGGCAACAGAACCGGCAACACCGGTCACGATCGTGACGGCCCCAGATCCGACAACACCGACCGATCCCCAGACCCCGACCGATGCCCCGCAAACTCCGGCGGATGAGCCGGAAGAGCCTGACGATAGTGATGGCAAGCACTCAAATTCCGGCCGCGGTAATGGCGACGAAGCAGGCGATCCGGTTGTCGAGCGCCTTCGACACGACC
>CAXMPY010000133.1:0-240 GCA_964195275.1 uncultured Paracoccaceae bacterium | reverse complement strand
ATCTGACATTTTTGAGGCGCGCCAAGTATTTCCTGTAAGTTTCCATTCTGCTGGAGAGCGCATCTGCTGGACTGCCCATGATATTCAGGTGGCCGGTATCGGCGGTTTGAAACAAGCGCTCGCCGCGCTTTGCCGTTGCCGGGTTACGGCTCGAGTCCTCACTATATTCTTGATTTTGTCTGCCAATGTATACTTTAATTACTACAGCCCAACTCGAGGCCCAAAGTCCACATTTCGCCT
>CAXMPY010000132.1:0-6042 GCA_964195275.1 uncultured Paracoccaceae bacterium | reverse complement strand
TATGGCGGTCCTAAAGTTAAAAGGCCGCGTGCAAATTGTGGGGTCAGGCGTACTGGCCAATGATGGCAAGGTGATTGACGACCAGCGCAGTTACGAATGATTGAATGAAACAACGAACGGCAAGGAACGTAATGTTCAGCAGGATAATTTTCACAGGCCTATTGCTGGGAATGTTCGGATCGGTCGCGCAGGCCGCCGAAAATCTAGCGCTGATTATTACCAACAAAGATTATCGAGAGTTTTCGATATCTCGGGATGCATTCGAGGCCGCAGATTTGAACGGTGATTTGGTCGATGCCGGGTTTGATGTTCGCGTCATTCGCAACATGAGCCGCCGGGCAATGGAACAACTGGCGCCAACTATCCGCAAAGAAATTGATTCCGCCAGCCGGGTTCTGGTGTTCATCAGCGGGCATGTGTTTTCGACCAGTCGCGAAAGCTGGTTCGTGGCAACCGATGCCCAGCACCAAGATGGGCTGCTAGCCGGTGCCTACGGGCTGCCGATCAGCGCGATCGTGGATATTCTGGGGGAAAAGGCGGGCAGCTCAATTCTGTTGGTGGGTGACGCGGGCAATCCACAACGGTTGGGTGATGGGCTGAGCTATGGCTACGTGCCCAACAACATAGCCCAGGGCGTTACGGTATTTTCAGGCCGTACCGGCGCCTTGGTACGATTGGTCAGGGATGAATTGCTGGTGCCAGGAACCAGTACGATGGCCGCCGCCGAACAGGCCCCGCGTGGGGTATCAGCATTTGGGTTTTTGTCGCGCAGTCACTCATTTTTGCCGGTGCCTGCGACAATACAAAGCGACGAACCGATTGATGAATTAGAACTATTGATTTGGGACAGTGCGCGCACCGCGGGGTCACTGGCAAGCATTACATCATATCTGGATCGCTACCCGTCCGGGCATTTTGCAGATCAAGCAAACGCCCTGTTGACCGATCTGCAAAAATCGCCACTGGAAATGGCGAAAGACGCGGAAGCCGTGCTTAAACTTAGCCGCGACGACCGGCGCGACATTCAAAGAAACCTGTCCTTGCTGGACTACGATACACGGGGTGTAGATCTCGGTGGTCGCCGTATCATTAAAAAAGCACAGCGCTGCGCCAATCCAACCCAAAATGGGCAACTTTAGTCCCAAAAACACAGCGGAACCGGCGTAGATACCCATAACGGACAGCGCCACAACCGACGCCCAGGCCTCGCGGCTAAGCCAGCTGGATCGCCATTGGGTAAACGCCATAAGTGCGCGTTGTGGATTGCCCAGGTGGAAAGTAGACGCCAACAAACCACCCACAGACAGGGCAAAGGCGACAAAGAAGAAAACGAACGCGGTGCGCCCCGTAACATCGGGCAGGCCAAGGCCGAGCCAAAACAACATGCCAAATCCAAGCCCGGACAGGGCGGTAAAAATGATAACCGACGGGGCCGGGTGCATCAGGTCGCGCCTTTTTTGGGGGCGCCGGGCAGGGTGGTCAGCGCTCTATCCAGCCAGCCTAAAAAGCCTGTGGCCTCGACAACCGGATCCAGGAATGGCGCTAGGATATCAATGTCATCGCCGGTGTCTTTCGGCCGGGGCGGCAAGTATTTATTCACCGGTTTTGTGTCCAGTTCCGGCATCAGGTCCATGCCGCCGCGTTCAGCACTTAGGCGCGAAACGTTGCTGTCCGGATCGGCGAAATCGCCAAAATGTCGGGCGTTGGATGGGCAAGTGCGCACGCAGGCAGGTTCGCGGTCTTCCTCGGGCAGGTTTTCGTTATAGATCCGGTCAACGCACAACGTGCATTTCTTCATCACGCCCGCGACCTTGTCCATTTCGCGGGCACCATAGGGGCAGGCCCATGCGCAAAGACCGCAGCCTATGCAGCTGTCTTCATTGACCAAAACGATCCCGTCTTCCACCCGTTTATAGCTGGCACCGGTGGGGCAAACTGTAACGCAAGGTGCGTCTTCGCAATGCAGGCAGGATTTGGGAAAGTGGACGGTTTGCGCGGCCACATCGCCAGTTGGCTGCACCTCGTAGGAATGCACCCGGTTCAGAAATACCCCTGTCGGATCAGGCCCATAAGGGTCGATATCTGACAGTGGTGCACCGTAGTTTTCTGTATTCCAGCCTTTGCAGGAAATCACGCAAGCGTGGCAACCAACACAGGTATCCAAATCGATCACCAGGCCAAGTTTACGGTCTGTGCTTTGCGGCAACTGGGTCATGATTTTCCCACCTTCCAGGCCAATTGACGCGGGCCGCGTCCAACGGCTGACTTGATCGGCGCAAAGGCGGGCAGTGCTTCGCCCGGCGGTTCTGTTTTCTCAATCTTGACGCGCAAATCAAACCACGCGGCCTGTCCGGTGATTGGATCAGAATTGTTCCAACGTAAACCGTCGCCTTTGGGGGGCATCAGTTCATGGATCAGATGGTTCAGCAAAAAGCCCTGGGTCGCCTCGGGCGCATCGTCAGACAGCGCCCAAGCCCCCTTGCGTTTACCGATGGCATTCCATGTCCATATGGTGTTGGCGTTCAAAGCAGCGTGATGCGCCACCGGAACTGTGATCGAACCGTGGGGCGATGTTACGCGCGCCCAGTCACCATCCACAAAACCGGTTTCTTCCCAGATCTTAGTTGGCACATATAGCGGATTGCGCCCATGCAATTGGCGCAACCAGGCATTTTGCGAACCCCAGGAATGGTACATCGCCATTGGGCGTTGGGTTAGCGCGTGGATGGGGTATTCAGCCGCACTTTCTTCTGCCGAAGGATACCAGATCGGCAGCGGGTCCATTGTGGTTTTGACCTGCTGGCGCAAATGTTCAGGTGGTTGTTGGTTGCCGTGTCCTTCGGCGGCCAATTGGAATTTTCGCATCGGTTCTACGTATAGCTGAAACAGATAGGGTTGTGGCGCATCAAACAGGCCCATTTCGACCGCCCAATCCTGATAGGCCTTGTTCCACGGTTTGTAGAATGACGCCTGTTCAGGGATATGTGCTGCGTGAAAGCCACCATTTTGGATATAGGCGTTCAGCTGTTCGGGGTTCACGGCGCCGCGGCCGGTCTTATCGCCGTTATCGCCGCGAAAACCCGAAAGCGGGCCGACACCTGGGCGGCGTTCGTGATTGACGATGTAATCCGCGTAGTCTTTGTATTTGGCGCTGCCATCTTCGTTTACGAAACCAGGCAGATCAAGGCGCGCGCCAAGATCAATCAGCACAGATTGAAAACCCCGCACCTCACGATCTGGTTCAATCACCGGCCAGCGAATGCTGTCGGCCATCGCGTCGGCCTCAGAAATCGGTCGATCAAGCAAGCTGATACAGTCATGGCGTTCAAGATAGGTGGTATCGGGCAAGATCAGATCGGCGTAGGCCACCATTTCCGAACTATAGGCATCAGAATAGATGATATTAGGAATGACATATTCGCCGGTTTCATCTTTGTCGGTCAGCATTTTGATGACACCACCGGTGTTCATCGAGCTGTTCCAAGACATGTTGGCCATATACATGAACAGCGTGTCGATTTTATAGGGATCACCAGCATGGGCGTTGGAAATCACCATATGCATCAGCCCGTGACTGGACATCGGGTTTTCCCAGGTGAATGCCTTGTCAATACGTTGGGCCTTGCCGTTTTCATCAATCAACAGATCCTCTGGCCCGTGTACAAAGCCCAGATGCGGGCCATTTAAGGGGCTGCACGGCGTATCTTTGGCATGGGGTTTGGGGTGGGCTTCCGGTGGTTTGGGATAGGGCGGTTTAAAGCGGAAACCTCCGGGAACCTCGACGCTGCCCAACAGAATTTGCAACACATGCAACGCGCGGCAAGTCTGAAAGCCATTGGCGTGGGCCGAAATGCCGCGCATGGCGTGAAATGATACCGGGCGACCGGGCATGCTGTTGTGTTCGTGGCCGCGAAAATCTGTCCATTTAATCGGCAGTTCAAAGGCTTCGTTAAACGCCGTGTGCGCCAGTTCGGCAGCGATGCGTTTGATCTGTTTGGCCGGGATGCCACAGCGCCCCGCAACCCCGTCCGGGGCATATTCGTCTGACAGGTAGCGATCTGCCATATGCTGGAACACGGTTCGATAAGTGATACCCGCGCGGCGGATATGGCCCGATAGATCAGGGTAAATGCCGGATTTGTCGAAGGCTGCTTGTTTGCCGGTCTTGCGGTCGATGACCAGTGCTTTGCCATTTTTGTCCCGTAACAACAGGCCAAACTCTGGCGATTTCGGATCTTCGTTCAGCAGTACTGGCGCATTGGTGAATTGGGCCAAATATTCCAGGTCGATCTTGCCGGCTTTCATCAGCTCATGTACAAGCGCCAGGATAAACAGCCCATCTGTGCCCGGCGTGATCCCGACCCATTCATCGGCAATGGCGTTATAGCCTGAACGGATCGGATTGACGCCGATGATCTTGGCACCGCGTTCTTTGAGCTTAGCCAGGCCCATTTTGATCGGGTTACTGTCGTGGTCTTCAGCGACGCCGAAGATCATGAACATTTTGGCGCGATCCCAGTCCGGCTGGCCAAATTCCCAGAACGATCCGCCCATTGTGTAAATGCCAGCGGCCGCCATGTTGACCGAGCAAAACCCACCATGTGCGGCGTAATTCGGGGTGCCGTAGGATTGGGCCCAGAAACTGGTGAAAGATTGCGACTGATCGCGCCCGGTAAAAAAGGCCAGTTTTTTGGGGTCGGTGTCGCGGATTGGTTTCAGATGGCCGACGGCGATTTCAAGCGCCTCGTCCCAGCTGATTTCTTCGAATTCACCTGATCCACGGGGACCTGTGCGTTTTAAGGGTGCGCGCAGCCGGGATGGAGCGTTAATTTGCATGATCCCGGCGGACCCTTTGGCGCATAAAACGCCTTTGTTTACCGGGTGGTCGCGATTGCCTTCGATATAGGCGACCTGCTTGTTTCCATCTGCGCCCTCTTTCATGTGAACATTGATGCCACAGCGGCAGGCGCACATGTAACAGGTGGTTTTGCGAACCTCGTCCGATACTTTGGGGGAGGTGTCCAGTTTGGGCTGCACGTGTTTGGTCATTTATCGTGCCCCCTGCCAGTGTCTCATCCAGAATAATATTCTATTAATTGGATTTGTTCGAGGACAAAATTCCGGTGGTGTAACACCAAATTTCATAAGATCTGCAGCAATATGCCGAATGTCGCCAGCGCGATTAGCAGAGACAGGCAAAACGGGCGGTAGTAGGGTTCATAGCGTGGGATGAACAGGCGTTGGCCAAGCAACACACCAATGGCCGTTGGCAGTATGAAAACGATGCCGCGGGTTGCGGCCTTTTGGTCCATGACGCCAAAAGCCAAGTACGTAGCCAAAGATGTGATCGAGCCAAAGAATAGGAACAATACCAATGCGGCACGCATTTTGCGGGCTGGTGCGTCTTGGGCCAGTACAAATAGCGCAATGACCATGCCGCCGATACCGGCAAGCCCGGTGACGATGCCCGCTGCTAGGCCAGCGCTATAAACGCCTGGTTTTGTTGCAAAAAAAGCCAATCTAATTTTCGCGAGCTGGGTGACAGACAGGGCTACGACCAGCGTCAACGCGATTAGTTTCGAAGTTTCAATCGGCAGTGACGTTGTTAGCGTAATACCAATTGGTGTACCGATGGCTGAAGCGATGACCAGCCCAAAAACCACACGGCGGTCGGCATCTTTCCAACCACCTCGCAGCATTATCGTCGACGCTGTCATTTCCAGCCACCACAGCACTGGGATCAATTCAATCGGTGGCAGAATGCTGGCGCCGGCGGCCATCGCGACTGCCGATAGGGCAAAGCCTGAAAAACCGCGTATGAGACCGGCAAAAAAGCAGATTGCAGTCAAGATCAGCAGGTCAGACGGGCTTAGGCCGGATATTGTGATGAGCCAGGTCACGATACGCTGGTCGATTGGATGGCAGCCAAAGCTGCCGAAGCAAGGCGGGCAGCAGCAGGATCAGCGCGGCTGGTCAAAAGGATCGGCACTTTTGCCCCAATCACAAGCCCTGCGGCACAGCCCCCGGACAGGTAGACCAGCG
>CAXMPY010000131.1:0-6107 GCA_964195275.1 uncultured Paracoccaceae bacterium | reverse complement strand
CAGCAAAATCTTACGCACATTGGAGGACGGTACATTTGGGGATGCCAGCGCTCCCTATGACGGTCTGGTTGCGTTAGACGGTAACCTGACCGAGGCTTTGTTGTCGGACATATCCAAAAGCCAATATTTTGCGCGTGCCGATTTACGGGTTGCCCCTGCCAGCCCCGGCAAAGCGGAAAGATTATTGCCATTGCTGGCCCATACCGGCACCACCATCTACTTAAATTTGGAAGAAGCAGGATTGCTTTGCCACACCAGGTTTAAATCTTCTGCAGATGGTGCGGCGGGCTTGTTGAAACGCGGTGCGCGCCGGGTACTTGTTACCGATGGCAGCAAATCCGCATCCGATGGCAATGCCAACGGTGTTGTAACCGCGCGCCCGCCCAAAGTACTGGTGACCCGGGTGACAGGTGCAGGCGATACATTTATGGCCGCCCATATTGCCGCGGAACGCAGCGGCGCAAATCGGGCATCGGCGTTAAAAACTTCATTGCAAACTGCGGCCGACTACGTGTCTGGGGATACACATTTATGATAACGATGAAATACAGCGAAGAGGTGCGGGCCGCGCGTGCTAAGGCTGCCCCAATCGTGGCGCTTGAATCCACAATCATCACTCATGGAATGCCCTTTCCCCAGAATGTAGAAACGGCCCGATTGGTGGAAGCTGAAATTCGCGATGCCGGCGCGGTTCCGGCGACGATTGCCATCATTGACGGTGAATTATACATTGGCTTGGAAGACAAACAGCTTAGTGATCTTGGACAGGCTAAGAACGTTGCAAAACTATCCCGTGCTGATATCGCAGCTTGTATCGCATCAGGCGGAAATGGGGCCACAACGGTAGCGGCGACAATGATTGCGTCGCATTTGGCCGGGATCAAAGTTTTTGCAACTGGCGGCATTGGCGGCGTGCATCGTGGTGCGGAAAATAGCTTTGACATTTCAGCGGATTTGCGCGAACTGGCCCATACGCCGGTGACGGTGGTGGCAGCTGGTGCCAAGGCCATTTTGGATATTCCGAAAACGCTGGAAGTGCTGGAAACATATGGTGTGCCTGTGGTCGCCTTTAGGCAGGACGATTTTCCTGCTTTCTGGTCCCAGTCATCGGGTATCCTTGCCCCGTTAAGAATGGATCAGGCACAACAAATTGCTGCTGCCCATCTGATGCGAGGTGAACTTGGGTTGCCAGGTGGACAGCTTATCGCAAACCCAATTCCGCTAAATGACGAAATCCCGTTGGAAATAATTACACCGGTAATTTCGCGCGCTTTGGCGGATGCCGAGAAAAATTTGGTTTCGGCAAAAGAGGTAACGCCCTATTTGCTAACGCGGATATATGAACTGACCGAAGGGCGATCATTGAAGGCAAACATTGCGTTGGTCTTAAATAACGCGCGGTTAGGGGCCGAAATAGCCAAGGCATTGGTCGCCAAATAGTCGCAATCTCAGCATTTTTCAGCATTCGATTGTGGCAACAGGCTAAACCACATATGTAAAATCAATTAGTATTTTGGAATAGGCGAAAAATGTCTGAAAAAGACGGCGAAAACAAGCAACCTTGGCGCCGACGTTCGCTATTTGCACGGGTTCGGGCAAATTTTCTAACCGGGCTGGTCGTTTTATTGCCGATCGCATTGACGCTTTATCTGTTCTGGTCGTTTGTTGGTTGGATCGACAGCTGGGTGTTGCCATTTGTGCCAAACGCCTATCAGCCTGACATATTTCTAAAGCGCCTTTTTGGTGAAGAAACATCGATCAACGTCCGAGGTGTCGGCGTTGTGGTGTTCTTTTTATTCACGATTTTTGTGGGGTGGGTTGCCAAGGGGTTTTTGGGCAGATCATTTTTGGTCTGGGCAGAAGGCGTCGTTAACCGGATGCCGGTGGTCCGGTCGGTCTACAGCGGTATTAAGCAGATTGCAGAAACGGTATTTTCGCAGAAAGAAAATTCCTTTGAAACTGCCTGTCTTGTAGAGTATCCGAGAAAGGGCATGTGGGCGATAGCGTTTATTTCAACGACAGCCAAAGGTGAGGTGAACGCGAGTATTCCATTGGATGAACAAATGATTTCAGTGTTTCTTCCCACAACACCAAACCCAACTTCTGGTTTTTTGTTGTTTGTGCCTAAATCAGATTTGATTGAACTTGAAATGGGCGTCGAGGACGCGGCGAAATTGGTTATCTCTGCTGGTTTGGTTTACCCGAACGGCAAAGATCCCAGTGTTCCGGTCGCCTCTGACGCTGGGAACTAGCCCCTTATGTTTATGGCAACTGGTACCGGGTTTCTCACGGCCTTTTCGCTTATTTTGGCTATTGGCGCGCAAAACGCATTTGTGCTGCGTCAAGGATTGAAACGACAGCACGTGTTTTGGTTATGTCTATTGTGTTCAGTCTCTGACGCAATACTGATTGGTGCCGGTGTTGCAGGATTTGGCGCGTTAGTGACGCTTTATCCAATATTTCCGTTGATCATGGCGTGGACTGGCGCGATGTTCCTAATAGTATACGGATTGTTACGATTTCAAGCAGCATATCGCGGCGACCACAGTGTCGAGCTAGAAGGTAAAACCACCGGGTTATGGCCAGTTCTTGCAACTGGCGCGGCCCTGACTTGGCTAAATCCACATGTATATCTAGACACATTGGGTTTGGTCGGCGCTGTTTCAACAGGCTTTGAAGACGCTGATGAAAAGTGGGCATTTGGTGTTGGTGCTGCGTCCGCATCATTTGTATTTTTCTTTTCACTCGGCTACGGCGCAAGACTATTGGCACCAATAATGTCATCCGAACGTGCTTGGCGAATTCTGGACATTTTGATCGGCTTAACGATGTGGTCGTTAGCGGTTGGACTGATGAGATCTTTATAATGCGGTCCAGCCACCATCTAGACTGACTGTCGTTCCCGTAATCTGGTCCGCCGCGGGTGAACATAGAAACACAACAGTTCCACCAATTTGTTTGGTTGTAACAAATTCCTTTGACGGTTGACGGGTCAACATGACCTGTTCAATCACCTGATCCCGGTCAAGCCCGTGGATATCCATCAAATCCGGAAGCTGGCCTTCTACCAACGGCGTCAAAACGAAACCCGGGCATATCGCGTTACATGTTATCGGATCGCGCGCGGTTTCCAGGGCCACTGTTTTTGTTATACCAACAATCCCATGTTTGGCGGCGACATAGGCCGATTTATAGGGCGAAGCACGCAAGCCGTGGGCTGACGCGATGTTAACAACCCTGCCCCACCCGTTTGCGCGCATCATCGGAACTGCCACGGCCATCGTATGAAATGCCGAACTTAGATTGATTGCGATGATCGCATCCCACTTTTCGGTTGGAAAATGCTCGATCGGGGCAACATACTGAATTCCTGCATTGTTAATCAATACATCGCAGGTTCCGGCTTTTTCAATAAGCGCCCGGCATTCAGCCCCCTTGGACATATCGGCACATATATAGCGGGCCTGAACATTGCAATCCGCAGCAATCTTTTCAGCCAGCGCGTGATCGTCTTCGGTATCCGTAAAGGAATTCAAAACTACATTAGCACCTTGGCGCGCCAGTTCCTGGGCAATGCCCAAGCCAATGCCAGAAGTAGACCCTGTAACCACAGCTGTTTTTCCGGAAAGCGACATTGTTCACCCTTGCAAAATTATCAATTCAGGATAATTGCCGTTGTCGGAAATAACACGCGGATAATTTCCTGAAGAAGAAGATTGTGAAGTAATTCACCCAGACAATATAAATTAGAAACCCAGATCTGCCAAAAAAAACGCCCGCACGAAGCGGGCGTTAAGTTATTGAGGCAGGTTTCATACAGGCAAGAAACCTATCGAGCAGTGACACCTTTATAGGCCTTTCCAGTGCGTCCTCCAAGCTAAAAGTTTGAAAAGGTTAATTTTCCTCGTTAGACTTTCAGCTAACAAATCAACGCATCATAAGGATTGTTGCCAAAATGAGACCGGTGTTTTTCCAAACTGTCATCCGCGCAATGTTCACTTTTGGTGTAATTGGTCTGGGAAGTGCCGCCAGTGCCGAACCCGCACATGCCATAGCTATGGCTGGTGACCCGGCGATGCCACCCGATTTTGTGTCGTTACCCCATGTTAACGCGGATGCCCCCAAGGGTGGGCGAATTATTTTTGCTCAGTCGGGCAGCTTTGATTCCCTGAACCCGCACATCCTGAAAGGGCGCACGCCCTGGCAGCTTCGCTTTCTGGCGTACGAGTCGCTGATGGGCCGTTCCTGGGACGAACCGTTCTCGCTTTACGGCCTTTTGGCCGAATCGATTGAGACCGGGCCGAACCGCGAATGGGTTGAATTCACTCTACGTCCCGAGGCGCGTTTTTCCGACGGCAGCCCCGTCACGGTCCAGGATGTGATTTGGTCCTACGAAGTACTGGGGACGGTTGGGCACCCCCGGTATCATAATTCCTGGAAGCAGGTTGAAACATTGGAACAAACCGGCCCAATGTCGGTTCGGTTTACCTTTAACACCGACAATCAGGAAATGGCGTTGTTGATGGGGTTGCGGCCGATTCTCAAGAAATCCCAGTGGGATGACCGAGATTTTGAGGAAAGTGGCGTAGACTTAATCCCTATTGGCTCGTCGCCCTACCCGATTGATAGTTTTGAAACCGGGCGGTTTATTTCGTTGAAACGCGACCCTGACTATTGGGGCAAGGATGTTCCGTTTATGCGGGGCCAGGCAAATCTGGACGAAATAAGATATGACTATTACGGCGATGGCGATATTGTTTTTGAGGCTTTCAAAGCTGGCGACGCAAACGCCTATCGTGAAGGCAATGCCGCCAAATGGGCAACGCAGTACAATTTTCCACGCGTCCAATCCGGGGATGTGGTCAAATCATTGGTCGAACATAAACGCCCGTCTGGCATAACTGGGTTTGTGATGAACACGCGCAATCCAATTTTTCAGGACTGGCGCGTTCGCGAGGCGATGATCACTGTCTTCAATTTTGAATATATTAATGAAACCATCACCGGTGGAAACCAAAGGCGGATCAACAGCTATTTTTCAAATTCAGTTCTTGGCATGTCTGATGGCCCTGCACAGGGCCGGGTGTTGGAATTGTTGCAGCCGTTCGCATCCGATCTTTTGCCCGGTGCGATGGCGGGATATTCGCCCCCGGCGGGCGACGGTACTGAACGCAATCGCCCCGCAACTGCCAAGGCGCTGGAATTGATGGAAAGCGCTGGTTGGACAGTTCAGAATGGCGCACTGAAAAACGCAGGCGGTAAAGATTTTACCTTTGAAATTCTGCTGAGTCAGGGCGCCACAGAAACCCAGCAAATTATTGACCTTTACGCATCGGCATTGTTGCGGATCGGTATTGTTCCAACGATCACCACTGTCGACAGTGCACAGTACCGCGAACGAACAAATCTCTATGATTTTGATATGGCGCGGTATCGTCGCGGTCTGTCTTTGTCGCCAGGTACCGAACAACGCCTGTATTGGGGGGCTGAAGGCATCACCAAACCTGGTACCCGCAACTGGATGGGCATGAATTCCCCCGCAGCGGACGCGTTGATTGATGAACTTTTAACCTCTGACAGCCAGGACGATTTTCGCGCTGCTGCCAAGGCGCTGGATCGGGTTTTGACCACAGGGCGCTACGTGATCCCGATTTGGTTTTCCGACCATTCCCGGCTTGCTCATGTCAAGCAGTTGCATTTTCCACCGCGTTTGCCAATGTATGGCGATTGGTTGGGCTTTCAGCCAGATACATGGTGGTGGGAAGAATGATGCGAAATTTCATTTTAATGGCGATTTTCTTGGGGCTGGCCGCCTGTGCAACTGTTGACGGATTGGGGCAGGATATTTCAACCGGTGCGCGCAGCATCGAACGGATGTTTTAGGAATATGACAATCTGAACCCTGCCAAATATTTGATCTAGAATGCTCTGGTATTCCGGTTCAAACCGGGAATACATACCGACATATGCCGGAGCATCCTATGATCAAACTTGATATTATTTCAGACCCAATTTGTCCCTGGTGCTATATTGGCAAGACCAATCTGGATCGGGCGTTGCAAACCACGCCGGACCATCCGTTTACGATCGAGTGGCATCCATTTCAG
>CAXMPY010000130.1:0-6134 GCA_964195275.1 uncultured Paracoccaceae bacterium | reverse complement strand
TGTGGCGATGCTGCTGGCGGAATGTGAACACGGCGGGGTTGAGATACGGTTGGGTACGGATATCGGTGCGATTGCCCATGCGAACGGGCAGTTTACGCTGGCAAATGCGACGGCGCCGCAGCTGGTGATTGCGACGGGGGGGGCATCCATTCCTAAAATGGGGGCCACCGGCAAAGCCTATGAGATCGCGCGCCAGTTTAAGCTGGACGTTGTAACCCCGCGCCCGGGTCTGGTGCCGTTCACACTGGGCGATCAGGACGCGATGTTTCGCGATATCTCTGGGGTGTCCTGCCCGGTCGTGGCGAAGGCTGGCGGGCAATCGTTTCAAGAGGCGGCGCTGTTCACCCATCGTGGATTGTCGGGGCCCGCGATTTTGCAGGTGTCATCCTATTGGTCGCCGGGGGAAAAGGTATCCTTGTCCCTTATCCACGATGGCGCGGAATTCCTGATCGACGCCAAACGCCGGATGCCACGGTCCCATATAAAAGCCGCGTTGGCCGAACACCTGCCTGCCCGGCTGGCCGAAACGCTGGCAGCCCGGATCGGGATTGAGACGGAACTGGGCAATGCGTCTGATCACGCGCTTGGCGAGGCCGCGAAGCACCTGACTGAACTGATATTCCACCCGACAGGCACCGAAGGTTTTGCCAAGGCCGAAGTTACAGCCGGTGGCATCAGCACCGCCGAATTGTCATCCAAAACTTTGCAGGCGCGCAAAGTTCCGGGGCTGTACGTGATTGGCGAAGCGGTCGATGTAACTGGCTGGCTGGGCGGGTATAATTTTCAATGGGCCTGGGCGTCAGGTGTCGCGGCGGGTTTGGCGGTTGCGGGGCGTGTGGGGTGATAATTGTTGGTTTGGAATTGATGCGATTCAACTACCCCGGCGTGCGACCCGCCGGTTTTCTGCGAAAACCCGCTACATTGCATTGTTCCAATAACCCTGGTTGGGGTATTGAAATGGTATGACCCAAATATCCTCGCTATTCGTCACCCGTCTGTATCGTGCGCAATTGTCCGAGCTTGGCAACGCCATCGATGCGGCCGAACTTGAAACCTCTTGTTTGGCGATTGCTGACGATGACGGCGCCGGGCAGGATTGGTGCGATCAGAACGATTTTGCAGGCTATACCAGCTACGCCTCGCTAAGTGATCTGCCGTGGCGTTCTCCGATATTTAAGGACCTGGTCACGGCGCTGGACAAACATGTCGCTGCATTTGTCGATGATCTGGCGTTTGATCTGGACGGCAAGTCAGTGACGCTGGATGATATCTGGATTAACATTCTGCCCCAGGGCGGCGTGCACACGTCGCACATCCACCCGCATTCGGTGATCAGCGGCACCACCTACGTGGCGATGCCTGCGGGCGCGAGCGCGATCAGGTTTGAAGACCCACGGTCGGCGATGATGATGGCAGCGCCGGTGCGCAAGACGGACGCGCGGGACGAGATGCGCAGTTTTATGTATGTGGCATCGGAAGTGGGCGAGGTGTTGCTATGGGAAAGCTGGCTGCGCCACGAAGTGCCGATGAATATGAGCGAGGCGGAGCGGGTGAGTGTGAGTTTTAATTATTCGTGGGGGTGAGGTTGCTCTGGGCGATTATGCCGTTCAAACGCAGAACTAAGAATCAACGCAAATGAGTTTGACGGGCAGCCCATCCTTCAGCGAGTAGACTTCCGTGCATTTCTTACCGCCGACAATTGATTCTCTTATGCCTAAGTCTAGAGATTGAATCGCTTCGCCGAATGATACAATTCTACTATCGTCTAAATCCATGTATTTGGGTGGAAAACCATTCCACAAGACCAAAACCCCTATAACACACGAGCTAACTACTGCAACTAGGGCAAACCGAACAACAAGCTTCTTAATCATTTTTATCGCTTACCCCACAAGAAATCCTAGTACCTGTTCCGCATAAATACACTCTGTAGAAATCAAAGAATGCCTAGACATTTTTCGTCTGCTTCGAGCTCGAAGCCATGGTTGACCGCCACCAAAACACAAGGGCTGCGCGTGACTTTGGGAGGGCGCAAGGCGCCTTCCCGCAGGGAAGATCAGGCGCGGCCTGGCTGCGCGCGACCAGTTGTGTCATCCCCGCGAAGGCGGGGATCTTTGTGGGGTGGTGCTGCGTTGTTGGAGGCCTCCGCTTTCGCGGATGTGACAGGGGTGCCAAACAAAAAACCCCGCCGATTTCTCAGCAGGGGTCTTATTATTTTTACCGGGGGCGGAACGCGCATTTGCAAGCAAAACGCTGCCTCCGCCTCGTTGCGTTAAAGCGCGCCGGTCACCAATCTTCGCGTACCACTGTCCGTGTCTTCACCGGCAGTTTCATCGCCGCAAGGCGCAGGGCTTCGCGGGCAACTTCTTCGGTTACGCCGTCGATTTCAAACATGATCCGGCCGGGTTTAACTTTGGCGGCCCAGAAATCAACTGAACCTTTACCTTTACCCATCCGAACCTCGGTTGGTTTAGACGTTACGGCTACGTCCGGAAAAATACGGATCCAGACCCGGCCCTGGCGTTTCATGTGGCGTGTCATGGCGCGCCGTGCGGCTTCGATCTGGCGCGCTGTCACCCGCTGGGGTTCCACCGATTTCAGGCCATATGTCCCGAATGTCAGATCAGTGCCGCCTTTTGCCTGACCGTGAATACGGCCTTTGAACATCTTGCGGTATTTTGTGCGTTTTGGCTGAAGCATGTTTCAGACCCTTCCTTAACGACGGCCGCCGGCACCGCGAGGTGCTGGGCCTTCCTGGAGTTCCTGCAAGCGACGGTCGCGCGCTGCTGGATCGTGCTCCATAATTTCACCTTTGAAAATCCAGACTTTGATGCCGATGATGCCATAGGCTGTAACGGCCTCGACATTTGCGTAATCGATGTCAGCGCGCAGGGTGTGCAGCGGCACGCGGCCTTCGCGATACCATTCAGTCCGGGCGATTTCTGCGCCACCGAGACGACCAGCGACGTTAACCCGGATACCCAAGGCCCCCATACGCATGGTATTTTGCACGCTGCGCTTCATGGCACGGCGGAATGAAATCCGGCGTTCCAGCTGTTGGCTGATACCTTCGGCCACCAGTTGCGCATCCATTTCAGGTTTGCGTACTTCAACGATGTTCAGGTGCAGCTCGCTGTCGGTGATCGCGGCCAATTTCTGGCGCAGGGTTTCGATGTCTGCGCCTTTCTTGCCGATGATAACGCCGGGGCGTGCTGTGTGAACCGTGACGCGGCACTTTTTGTGCGGACGTTCGATGATGACGCGCGAGATACCAGCCTGCTTGCATTCTTTGTTAATGAATTCACGCATCTTGATGTCTTCATGCAGCAAATTGCCGAAATCTTTGCTTTCAGCAAACCAGCGGCTGTCCCAGGTGCGGTTGATCTGCAGGCGCATCCCGATTGGATTAATCTTCTGACCCATTAGGTTTGCTCCTCTACCTGGCGCACCAGGATTGTCAGTTCCGCGAACGGCTTTAATATTTTGCCAAACCGGCCACGGGCGCGCGGACGACCGCGTTTCAGCGTCAGGTTTTTGCCAACCCAGGCTTCGGCCACGACCAATTCATCCACATCCAGGTTGTGGTTATTTTCAGCATTCGCAATCGCTGACTGAAGACATTTCTTCACGTCGCCAGAGATGCGCTTTTTGCTGAACGTCAGGTCCGTCAGGGCCCGTTCAACTTTTTTGCCACGGATCAACTGTGCCACCAGGTTTAGTTTCTGCGGGCTGGTACGAAGCATTTTGGTTTTTGCCATAGCTTCGTTATCGGCCACGCGGCGGGGGTTTTTATCCTTACCCATGACTTATTTCCGCTTCGCTTTTTTGTCGGCGGCATGGCCATGATAGGTACGGGTTGGCGAAAATTCACCAAACTTTTGACCAATCATGTCTTCGCTAACGTTAACAGGGATGTGTTTGCGGCCGTTGTAGACACCAAAGGTCAGGCCAACAAACTGTGGTAAAATCGTAGAACGGCGCGACCAGATTTTGATCACTTCGTTGCGACCGCTTTCTTTGGATGCTTCGGCTTTTTTCAGCACGTAAGAATCTACAAAAGGGCCTTTCCATACAGAACGCGACATTTCTACCGGCCCTTTCTTTTAGCGTGACGCGAGCGGATGATAAGTTTGCCGGACGCTTTTTTCTTGTTGCGGGTTTTGGCACCCTTGGTTGGTTTACCCCAGGGTGTCACAGGATGACGACCACCGGACGTTCTGCCTTCACCACCACCGTGGGGGTGATCAACCGGGTTCATAACCACACCACGCACAGAAGGGCGGATGCCCTTGTGACGGTTGCGGCCAGCTTTACCAAGGTTCTGGTTTGAATTGTCCGGGTTTGACACAGCACCAACAGTGGCCATGCATTCCTGACGCACCATGCGCAATTCACCCGATGACAGGCGGATCTGAGCATATCCACCATCGCGACCAACAAACTGAGCATAGGTACCAGCAGCGCGGGCGATCTGGCCACCTTTGCCTTGCTTCATCTCGATGTTGTGGATGATGGTACCGATTGGCATGCCGGAAAAGGGCATTGCATTGCCCGGTTTCACATCAACTTTGGCACCGGCAATCACCTTATCGCCAACCCCAAGACGTTGGGGGGCAAGAATGTATGCCTGTTCGCCGTCATCATACTTGATCAGGGCAATGAATGCGGTGCGGTTCGGGTCGTATTCGATCCGTTCCACTGTTGCAGACACATCAAATTTGTTCCGCTTAAAATCAACGATCCGGTACAGGCGTTTGGCGCCCCCACCTTTACGACGCATCGTAATCCGTCCGGTATTGTTCCGTCCGCCGTTTTTGGTCAATCCCTCAACAAGGGCTTTGACCGGGCGGCCTTTCCAAAGCTCCGAACGGTCGATCAGAACCAGCCCACGCTGGCCTGGCGTCGTCGGTTTATACGACTTTAATGCCATGCTTTCTGTCTTCCGTTAGGTTTGGGCCCCGTAGGTCCCGTTTGGTTAAATTGCATCGGCCCCGAAATTTCCGGGGCCAATGTTGGCCATTAAAGGCCGGTTGATACGTCTATTGTGTTGCCTTCTTCAAGGGTCACATAGGCTTTTTTCACGTCTTTACGGCGTCCGGGTTGGCCACGGAATTTCTTGACCTTGCCTTTGGTGATGCTGGTATTGACAGCCTTCACCTTAACGCCGAACAGGTTTTCCACTGCTTCTTTGATCGCCGGTTTATTGGCGTCAATCGCGACTTCAAACACAACCGCACCACTTTCGCTGGCCATCGTGGCCTTTTCGGTGATGATCGGCTTGCGGATCACATCGTAATGTTCTGGCTTTGCGCTCATGCTAAACGAGCCTCCAATGCTTGCACACCCGCCTTAGTGATCACCAGCGTGTCACGCTTAAGGATGTCATAAACGTTCGCACCCATTGTCGGCAGGATATCAACGCCGTTGATGTTGCTGGCCGCGCGGGCAAAGTTTTCGTTCACGTCTGCGCCGTCAATCACCAGAACACGTTTCCAACCCTGTTCTTTGATCGCTTTGGCCAGAACAGATGTTTTGGCGTCCTTCAGCGTGGCTTCGTCCAGAATGACTAGATTGCCAGTTGCCGCCATTGAACTAAGCGCATGCTTAAGGCCCAGTTTGCGGAACTTTTTGGTCAGTTCGTGGCCGTGGCTGCGAACTTTGGGGCCTTTGTAGACACCACCACCGCGAAAAATCGGCGCCGAGCGGGCACCGTGGCGGGCGCCACCTGTACCTTTTTGGCGGTAGATCTTTTTGGTGGAATAGCTCACTTCGGAACGGGTTTTCACCTTGTGGGTACCAGCCTGCGCATTGTTACGCTGCCAGCGCACAACCCGGTGCAGGATATCGGCACGTGGTTCGAGGCCGAAGATCTCATCACTTAGATCAACGGAACCGGCCTTTTTGCCGTCCAGTTTTATCGCATCAGCCTTCATTTTTGTCGCCTCCTTCAGCGGCATCGTCTGCCGGTGCGTCTGTTACGGCTTCGGCGGCTTCCAGCGCTGCCTGTTCGGCTTGGGCTGCGGCGGCTGCTGCGGCTTCTGCTTCGGCTGTCGCGGCATCAGCTGCGGCCTGTGCTGCTTTTTCAGCAGCAGCGGCTGCTGATTTCAGCGCGGCGGGGTAGATAACATTCTCGG
>CAXMPY010000129.1:0-6138 GCA_964195275.1 uncultured Paracoccaceae bacterium | reverse complement strand
ACGGCGGCGTCCCCCAGCAGTGCAAACCGATTTTGCAAAAACTTTTTCGCGTATGTCGCCACCCACGGATATGTGAATAATTTGCTGGTCAATTGCATATTACCAAACCGGTGATCAACGCGGCGCGCGATATCACTGGCAAAATCCTGTTTGTCCAGGGCCAAAACCGTATCACTGGCACCAGATTTCAGGGTAACAACCACCGAAACCCGATTATCGTTCAAAGGCAAAATCGCCAAAGTGCGATCATAGTGAAAATATTCCACCGCGGTGTCGTCATGGGGTTTTTGCGCCGACATTGTGAAAACGATGCAGGTTCGCCCAAAATCCAGCATCGAGGTCGAAATCCCCATCATTCGGCGCGTTGTTGAAAACCGGCTATCGGCGGCAACGATCAGTTTTGCCTCTATTCGTTTGTCACCGGAAATTTCCACCCAGCCACCGGCGTCATCTGTGCCCAGGTTCGATACTTCTTCGCCATCCAGAATAGTGACATTCTTGAACCCTTTAAGGGCCTGGTAGGCTACTTTACGGATCACATTGTTGGACACCATAAACCCCAGATTTTCACGTCCGGCATCGCGGTGGTCAAAATTCAATGAATAGGGCGAATTTCCGTTCACCACTTTGGCGTCACGAATTTTGAATTGCTGATCGGCTGGGATCAGTTGCCACATCCCCATATCGTTCAACAGCTTATGTGACAGATGCGTCAACGCGATTTCCCGGCCATCATAGGGTGGGATCGCCAATTTTTTCATTGGGCTTTTTTCGATCAGAACGATTTTCAGCCCGCTATCAGCCAGCGAACGCGCAAAGCACAGACCGGCCGGGCCAGCGCCGATGATGATAATATCATATTTCATGGGTTCCTCGATGCTGAAATCCGCAGGCAAATATTGAAACACTGATGCATCTGTCTAACGCTCGGTCAGCTTCAACTCAATGCGACGATTTTGCGCCAAAGCTTGAGGGGTATCCCCCGCTACCAATGGTTGAAATTCCCCGAAACCGGTTGCCGCCAGTCGCGACGCCGGAAATTCAAGGCTATCGATCATATATTCCACCACAGACAAGGCCCGCGCCTGTGACAGTTCCCAGTTGTTTTGATAGCGCCCGGTTCCGGAAAGCGGTGTACTGTCGGTGTGGCCATCTACCCGGATCACCCAATCGATTGCCGGTGGAATTGAGCCGGAAACATCCGCCAGTATTTCGGCAACATTGGCGATTTGCAATTTGCCATCTTCGGCCAGTTCAACTGACGCTGGTTCAAACAGAACCTCGGACGAAAAGACAAAGCGGTCGCCGACAATACGTACGCCCTCGCGGTCGCCCAGCAATTCGCGCAACTGCCCAAAGAATTCGGATCGGTAGCGCGCCAATTGCAACGCTTCCTCGGCCTGCAAACTAACCTGTCCTTCCAGCCGCAACCGATCGGCCTCTTCCAAACGCGCCCGTTTGCTTTGTTCGCTGGCAACGCGGGCCAAGGCCGTGTTCAGGCGGGCCCCCAGATTGGTCAACTCTATCTGGGCTGCGGCATCGCGATCCTCAGTCGTTTCCAGAATTGCCTGCAATGATCCCAACTGCGCACGCAATGCAGCAACCTGTTGGTTCAGAACGGCCAGTTTGCGCAAGCCGTCCGCTGATTTTGCCTCTTCGGTGGCAAGCGCTGCATTGGCCACCGACAGCAAAGCCGCGCGCTGTTCCGCCTCGGTCATTTGGGTGTTGGTTTGTTGTTCGGCGGCGACTTTGGCGGCCAGCGCCGTGGCCAGTTGTTTGCGCAGATCAGCCTCGTCACCTAAGTTGGATTTCAAGGCATCTGCTTCGGCCAAGGCAACGGCAAGCGCGGCGTTGGCGGCTGCTAAGCGGTCAGAAACGCTGGCATTGCTGACACCGGCATTTTCGACCCTTACCCGCAGATTGTCCCGTTCAAGCGTTAGGTTGGCCAAGGCGATTTCTAGGGCTTCCAACCTGGCCTGAACTTCATCGCCCGTAAGTGTTTGGGTTTGCAAGTCGGTGCGAAATTCGTCGCGCGACAAAAGTGCTGCGGCAAGTGCGGTTTCTACGCTGGTCAAACGAGATTGCGTTGCAAGTTGATTTTCCTGTGCCGTCCCCAGTTGCACCTTCAGGTTTTCGCCGTTCAAAAGTGCAGCCGCCAAGGCATCCTCGGCCTGCGCCAGATCAGAACTTACATCCGTTTGGTCAGCCTGCGCCGTGGCGACCTGGGTCTGCAATGTATCCCGGGCAAACAGCGATGCTGCCAACCGGGTATTCAGGTCATTTTCCAAGATCTGCGCGGCGGCAATTAGTGTTAGAACCTCCTCGGCCTCAGCACGCTTTTCCTCCAGCGCCAATGACATTGCGGTCAATTCATCATCGGCATTTTTCAAACGCTCGCGCAACGCCTGGGCCGCTGCGGCTTCGGCCAGACGGGCGGTTTCTTCGTCGTCCAGTGCTGTTTCAACACCCGCCAATCGTTCACGCAATGCCTGGGCGGCGGCGGCTTCCGCTAAGCGAGCGGTTTCTTCGGCACTTAACGATGTTTCAAGTTGGTTCACCTGATCGCCTAACGATGCCGCCTGCTCTTGGCTGGTGCTGAGCAGGGCCAGGGTGTCGGTCAAAGAAGCCTCGCGTTCGGTGACTCGATTGCGCAGGTCCAGTACAAGCGCATCCAAAGCTTCGCGGCGGGCGGCGGCCAATCTGGCAATTTCAGCTTGCGCGTCTACCTCATCGCGCAGCCCGGCAAGGGCCAGCTGCAAGGCTTCCTGTTCAGAAATCAGTTGGGTTTTTTCGTTCTCAAGCGCATCCAGATCAGCCGATAACCCGACGCCTTCTGCGCGGGCAGCATTTCGTTCGGCCAACAACGTTGCGACCTGCGCCTCAAACGACGTTATCTGGGCCTGACGGCTGCCCAGTTCTGCCGCCTGATTTTCTGTTTGAAGCGTCAGGTTTGCAATTAGCAAAGTTTGCGTGGCCGCGTTGCTGCGCGCCCGATCCAAAGACGATCCAAGCGTTGAAACCTGTTCTTCCAACTGAAATGACCGTTGTTGTTCTAACCCCAAGGCGCGGGCCAATTCAGTCAATTCGACTGTAAGCTCGTCTAGTTCACTTTCCTGGCCTGAAATGGTTTGGCTGAGAACAAATTGCATGATCATAAAGATCGTCAAAACGAACATCAAAACCAACAGCAGGGCCGTCATTGCATCGACAAATCCCGGCCAGACGTTTGCTGACATGCGCTGCCCTGAACGGCGGGATAACGCCATGATCTAGCGCCTCCGGGCGTTGGTATCAGCGGGATCGCGGGCCAAAGTCTTAATCGCTTTGGTCAAGGATGAAATATCAGTGCGCAAATCGGCCAGGCTTTCCTGACGGCCCGCGGACATTTCTTCCAGTATCCGCAACAGCTGAACATCGATTGATCGCAGCCGCATTCGACTTTCGGCATCAACATGGGCGCCGCCACTTTCGGCGGCTTCTTCGGTATTTTTCTCAAGAACTGCAACCAAACGTTCTTGCCCCTGCGCGACCCGTTCCAGCGCATCAGAATTATTGTCTGTAACGTCCAGTTTGGCCACCAACCCTTCGACCGATGTCACCAGCATGCCCAGTTGTTCGTCCACCAAAGATCGGTTGACGTCTGATTGGGTGAACAAGGTTTGCAGGGATTCCATTTGTTCTGCGGAATGTGCCAACAACGCTGCCGTGCCGCTGGTGTCTGTGCCATCACCTTCACCGCTTGAGAATCCAAGCCTGGTGATGGTCGATAGCCATTCTTCAAGTTCGCGATAAAACCGGTTTTGTCCGTTGCTGGCGAACAATTCTAACAGTCCAACAATCAGCGATCCCGCCAGACCGAGTAAAGACGAAGCAAAAGCGACGCCCATACCGCTAAGTTGTTTGTCTAATCCGCCAACCAATCGCGCGAATACCCCAGAGACACTTTCGCCTTCTTTGGGTTCCAGTGACCGAATGGTTTCCACCAGTGCAGGTATCGTTGTCGCCAAGCCCCAAAAAGTTCCGAGCAAGCCCAAAAAGATCAGCAAACTGACAATATAACGCGTTATATCCCGTGTTTCTTCGATCCGTGTGGCAACTGAATCCAGTATTGAACCGGCAGAAGAAGACCCAATTTGCATCTTTGCCCCGCGCGACCGCAGCAAAGCCGCAAGCGGTGCCAGCAATCGGGGTGCTTTGACCATAACATGACCCGACCGTTGGCCAACAAAACCCTCGATCCAGCTTACTGAACTTATCAGTTCGAATACCTGCCAAAAACAGGCAACAACGCCGATCAAAAATACGATGACAATCAAGCCATTCAACTGAAGATTTGACAGAAATACTGGCCCAATCCGCGGAATGGCGACGTAGACGCCAAACGCAACCAAAGCCAGACAGATCAACATGATTGAAATCTGCCGGACAGGCTGGGTAAAAATTAGCTCGACCTCGCGATCCGGCTGGTCCATTTGGACATTTCCTGACGCTATTATATTTTGCACAACTTAGCGCTTGCTGGCCAAACTGCCAACAGCGGATTATCGGGCTGCATTTTCAACCAATTTTCGAACGGTTTTGGTTAGCCATTCAAGATTTGGATCATTTATATCAAGTTCGGCAAGGTGCAGCGTGGTGCTAAATAGATAATCCGTATTCGCTCCCCGTCCGCCCGTAGCCTGCGCAATAATCCCGGCCTGTTCTGTCAATGCCAGGCCGCCGCAATATTGAACATGTTCAGTGTCAACGACGTAAGTGACCGCATTCACGATGCTGCCATTCGCCAATTTAATCGGCAGTGTTTTTTCCAAATAGGCCGACGAAATCAGTTCTCGTTCGCGCAGATAGTCCAGCGTCTTTGCCGCATCTTCGGCGGATACACGAAATGCCAACCCATCGCATGTGGCCGTTGTCGATGCGTCCAACGCCAACACAAGCCCTGGGTTGGTCACCGTGCCACGATGGTGGATCGACCGCATACAGAAACTACGGGCATAACCTGATAGGCGTGCAATTACTTTTTCATCATAGGGAAAACCCGGGTTCCACATCAGTGAGCCGTAGCCAAATATCCACAGTGGTGCTTTACCCATATGTCTGGTCCTCATGCTTTGCGGGCTTTAAACACTTCGATCAGGACGAGTCAAAGGGACGATTATGCGCAAACTGTTATGGGTACTGGTTAGCATCAGCGTTCTTTGGGGCGGGTATTGGTTTGTTGGATCTAACGCCGTTGAAAAAGGTTTGACCGTTTGGCTGGCAGAGACGTCCGGCAGCCATTGGGATGTCAAATATTCAACATTGAATACCCGGGGGTTTCCAAACCGGTTTGATACGACTGTCAGGGATATAAAAGTAACGGGCCAAGACAGTAACATCGTCTGGTCGGCACCCTTTTTCCAGATATTTGCCCTAAGCTACAAGCCAAATCACATCATCGCAGTTTGGCCAAACAATCAGAAGTTGACGCTGTTGCGCCAGCGGTTGACCGTTGACAGCAGCCGCATGCGTGGTTCCATCGTTTTCAAACCTGAAACAGCGCTGACGCTTGACCGGTCGGCACTGGAAATCAATGATCTGGACATCAAATCAAACTTTGGTTGGTCCGTTGCCGCAACGGCGCTGCAGCTTAATACGCGACAATCAGCGAAGAATGAAAATGACCATGACGTTTTCATTTCAGCAGACAATTTGAAACCACCTGCGCGAATTGCTGAAATTCTTGATCCAGATCGTGACCGGTCAAAGACTATTGATCTGGTTAAGTTTGAAGGTCTGCTTGCCTTTGATGGCCCCTGGGACCGGCGTGCGCTTGAGCAAGCGCAACCAGAATTGAACAGTGTTTCAATCAGTAAGTTACAGATACAATGGGACGAATTGGACGTAAGTGCCGCAGGACATCTGGCTATTGATGCCCGTGGATTTTTGGAAGGTGAATTGGAAATAACCGCTACGAAATGGCGTGATCTATATCAGATTTTAGAACGGTTCGGCCTTATTCAAGAAAACTTTTCAGGCGCTATCGAAAGCATTCTGACGCTGATGGCATTGGAAACTGACAACCCAGATGTGTTGGTTGCAAAATGGGTATTTCGGGGTGGGACCATGCGTTTTGGGGCTATCCCGCTTGGCGCTGCG
>CAXMPY010000128.1:0-6140 GCA_964195275.1 uncultured Paracoccaceae bacterium | reverse complement strand
GATGAACATTGATGATTTTACCTGATCGTAGTCAAGTTAATGCAAGGCGTTTGTTTGACAATCGCGCCCGTGACGCCGCAGACAAGGACAATTATCAATTTCAGGACAGTAACTATGCCGGTGGCACAGGCCTACCAAACCATTGGATTGCTGGGCGGTTCGTTTGATCCGCCCCATGCAGGCCATGTGCACATAACACGCGAAGCCCTAAAACGGTTTCAGTTGGATCAGGTCTGGTGGCTGGTAAGCCCCGGTAACCCGCTAAAACCCAATTGTCCGGCACCAATGGAACGGCGCATGGCGGCGGCGCGCGCGCTGGTGGATCACCCGCGCGTTAAGATCAGCGATTTTGAGACGCAGGTCGGGACCCACGCAACGGCGGATACGCTGGCGGCGCTGATGTCGCGCTATCCTGCGCATCGGTTCGTTTGGCTGATGGGGGCCGACAATCTGGCGCAGTTTCACCGCTGGCAACGCTGGCAATGGATCATGGAAAATATACCAATTGGCGTTTTGGCCCGACCCGGCGATCGGATATTAGCGCGCACATCAGTTGCGGCAAACCGGTACGAACGATATCGGCTGCGCGGGCGAGAAGCCGCGCTTTTGGCCCGCTCTCCAGCGCCTACCTGGTGTTTTATCAACGTGCCGATGGTCAATTTGTCGTCAACTGCAATACGGGCACAAGGCTATTGGGCAGGTTAGGCTTGCCTGTACAATAAAGAGACGGTTTAAGCAGCAGCAATGACAGATAACGTAACACGCAGGGCGATACTGGGCGGGCTGTTGGCCGGTGTTGGCCAAACCGCGTGGGCTGGCGCGCCAGAGGCTTCGTTGCGCCCAATTGTACGTTCGTTCGCGCCGGGTATTGTGGCGCTGCCGGGCGCTGATAAACTGATCAAAGCCGCCGGCCTGCGGGGCAAGATCGGCTATGTGGTGGCAGATGCTGCCAGTGGCGAAATTTTGGAACGCTACAATCCGGTTTTGGCGCTGCCGCCCGCCAGCGTGGCCAAGGCCGTGACGGCGCAATATGCCCTGGAAACGCTGGGCGCAGATCATCGGTTTGTGACCCGTCTGATGGCAACAGGACCCGTGACAAATGGAATACTTGCAGGTGATCTGGTGCTTTTGGGCGGTGGCGATCCGACTTTGGATACTAACGCCTTGGCCGAATTGGCGACCCGTCTGAAGGCAGCTGGATTGCGCGAAGTACGCGGCAAATTTCTGGTCAGTTCAGGTGCCTTGCCCCATGTGCATCAGATTGACCGCGGCCAACCCGGACATCTGGGCTATAATCCGGCGGTGTCGGGGCTGAACCTGAATTACAATCGAGTGTATTTCGAATGGAAAAAAGCCAATGGCGACTATACCGTCACGATGGATGCGCGCAGTGCAAAATACCGCCCCGAAGTCGCGCTGACGCAAATGAAGGTCGTGGATCGGCGCAGTCCGATTTACACTTATACCAATGGCGGTTCTAGCGAGCAGTGGACAGTCGCGCGCAATGCACTGGGCAGCAAAGGTGCGCGTTGGTTGCCCGTGCGCCAGCCCGAACTATACGCTGGTGAAGTATTTCAAACGTTTATGCGCAGCCATGGCATTCAGTTGGCGGCACCTGTGCACAGTTTGGGGCCGGTGGTGGGCACCGTATTGCTTGAACGCGCAAGCCCCGAGCTAAGCGCAATTGTCAAAGGAATGCTGGCGCGATCCAATAATATGACTGCGGAAGTTTTGGGGCTGAGTGCCAGTGTTGCGCGTGTACACGCTGTATCCGGATTGGGACAATCTGCCGCCGAAATGTCGCGTTGGATGACAGCCGGGCATGGGGCGCGCAGGCCTCGGTTTGTTGATCATTCCGGGTTGGGCGACAAAAGCCGGATCAGTGCGGCAGATATGGTGGCGGGTTTGGTCAGTGTGGGTGCAGATAGTGCGTTGGCCGGGCTGTTAAAAACCCTGCAATTGCGGGATGCAAAAGGCAATGGTACGTCTGGGGTAAAGACTGAATTGAAGGTAAAGACCGGGACGTTGAATTTTGTCAGTGCATTGGCGGGGTATATTAAGACCGAGGCCAATCGCGATCTGGCATTTGCGATATTTTCGGCCGATATACCGCGGCGCAGCGCGATCCCGATTGCACAACGCGAACGACCACCAGGTGCCCGCAGCTGGAGCAGTCGATCGCGCAGGTTGCAGCACAGCCTGATCAATCGATGGGCGAAGCTATACCTTTGAGGGGGGCGGCAGATTTTTCGTCGAAAAATCAGGCCGCCCGCGGGGATATTTTTGGCACAAAGATGTGATGAATAAGCCCCGCCTGATAATATGGGTCGCCGCGAGTTGAACATTACTAAAGCTCGGTTATCGTCTACAGAACCATATACCGCGCCCGGGCACCGCGTTCGATTGCGGCGGCGTGTAAGCGATCTATGGACAATTCGTACCTAATCTCTTCCAACAGGCGCAGTTCGGCTTCTCGCAACGTGCCGTCCGCAGCCGCGACGTCGCATGCCAGCGCATAGGCGGTTTCATTTAGTTTTTCAGGTAGGCTTTCGCGCAGCAGACCAAACAACGCATCCAACCCGTCTTCTACCGCAAACAAATCGAACACGGTTTGAGAAACCGATTTAATCCGGTCTGCATCATAGTCCGCGAACATCGGCAGGTAATTGACCACCGCTTCGATGGTGACAAGTTCGGACGTGCGTATGTTTTGATCGGATGCCGAAACGGCAACCATAACAGCAATCAGGCAATCTTGCGGGGTCAGGGGATGGGGAGTCTCGTTCATTTAGCCGTGTTCCTTTGCAATGGGTTGACGTCAGAATATTGACCTGTGCCGCCCACGGCAATAGGGAGAGCCCTGCAACCGGCATATCGTCGGTGAATATTTGAGAAGTGCACCCAATGTCCGATCTGCGCAATGCCGCGATGAATTCCAAAGCCTGGCCGTTTCAAGAGGCCCGCAAACTGCTGAAACGGTTTGAGGGCGGCGCACCGGACAAGGGCTATGTGTTGTTTGAAACCGGCTATGGCCCCAGTGGATTGCCACATATCGGTACCTTTGGTGAAGTTGCCCGAACCACAATGATACGGCGTGCGTTTCATCTGATTTCTGACATTCCGACGCGGCTGATCTGTTTTTCCGATGACATGGATGGCATGCGCAAAGTGCCAGGTAATGTGCCTAATCCGGAAAAATTGGCGGAACATCTGCAAAAACCGCTGTCAACGGTACCGGACCCGTTTGGCACGCATGACAGTTTTGGTGACCACAACAACGCCATGCTGCGCCGGTTCCTGGACACGTTTGGGTTTGAGTATGAATTCTATTCTGCCACCGAATATTACAAATCTGGCCGATTTGACACGATGTTGCTGCGAACTGCCGAGAAATACGATGAAATAATGGCGGTGATGCTGGCGTCTTTACGCGAAGAGCGGCGGGCGACATATTCTTGTTTCTTACCGATCAGTGAAAAGACCGGGCGGGTGTTATATGTACCAATGAAATCGGTAGACGGTGCCGCGGGGACCATCACGTTTGATGATGAAGATGGCGAAGAAATTACCATTCCCGTGACCGGCGGGCGGGTGAAATTGCAGTGGAAGCCTGATTTTGGTGCGAGATGGGCAGCGCTGGGTGTCGATTTTGAGATGTATGGCAAGGATCATTCCACCAATACGCCAATCTACGACCGGATTTGCCGAATATTGGGGGTGCATGCCCCAGAGCATTTTGTGTACGAGATGTTCTTGGATGAAAACGGCGAGAAGATTTCAAAGTCATCCGGCAACGGAATTTCAATCGACGAGTGGCTAACCTATGCCAGCGCCGAAAGCCTGTCTTATTTTATGTATCAAAAGCCGAAAACCGCCAAGCGGCTGCATTTTGATGTCATTCCCAAAGCGGTGGACGAATATCATCAACAGTTGCGGGCTTACGCCGACCAAGACGCGACAGCGCGCCTGAACAACCCGGTTTTTCATATCCACGGGCATAACGTACCGGCCAGCAATATGGTGGTGCCGTTTGCCATGCTTTTGAACTTGGCGGCGGTTTCGGCGGCTGAAGATAAGCAACGATTGTGGGGGTTCATTGCGCGTTATGCACCCGAGGCAACGCCCGCTACACATCCTGATCTTGATGCCGCGGCGGGTTTCGCTGTGGCCTATTACAACGACTTTGTGAAACCCAGCCGGGTATTTCGCGCGGCCAGCGATCAGGAACGGGCAGCCTTGTTGGATATGCAGGGTCGGTTGCGGTCCTGGACTGGCGGGCAAGACAGTGACGCGTTACAAACGATGGTGTTTGCTGTTGGCAAAGAACATGGGTTTGAACCGCTACGTGACTGGTTCAAAGCGCTTTACGAAATATTGCTGGGGGCAAGTCAGGGGCCAAGGTTTGGCGGATTTATTGCGCTTTATGGCATTGACGAAACGATCGATTTGATCGGGCGGGGTTTGGCGCCTAAATTGTCCGAATAGGGGGCATGATGCGTGACCGAGTTTTAAAGATCTACACGGCCTTGGTTGACGAATATGACAATATTCAGGTCAAAGGAAAGAAAACGGCCTATACCGCGATGAACGGCAATATGTTTTCATTCCTAGACGCCGCAGGATTGTTGTGTATTCGTCTTTCCAAAGAAGATAAGCCGCGTTCGATGCAACACACGGCACCGGTGATGTCGCCCAGCATGGGGCTGTTATGCGTGGCTATGTGTCGGTGTCGGTTGCGCTTTTGGATGATAGCGGTGGTTTGAAAAGCTTATTTGCCAAGAGTGTTTTGAACGCCCGCGCGCTCAAACCCAAACCGACACCCAAAAAGAAGTAGCACGCCGAACCGGCACGTGACTGAATCTGACATAATATGACTGGCAGCTGGACAAATGGCGTGTTCGCGCTAACATTACCTTGTTTATAGAAGGGTTCGGTTAAGTTGCGAATATTATTGGCAATCGTATTGGTTATCGGGCTGGCGACGCCACCGGGCGCGCAGGAACCACCCAATCCGGAAATCGAGCGCACTGTACAGGGACAGATCGAAGCGTTTCTGCGGGATGATTTCGTGGGCGCATTTGCTTTTGCCAGCCCGAATATCCAGCGCTTTTTTGGCAACTCGCAAAATTTCGGGGCAATGGTGCGCCAGGGTTATCCGATGGTTTGGCGTCCGGCTGATGTGCAGTTTTTGGAGATCCGCAAGCAGGATCTACAGATTTTGCAATATGTACTGATCCAGGACGCCACCGGTGTATTTCATGTGCTGGAATACCAGATGGTCGAAAACGCAGGTGTTTGGCAGATCAGTGGCGTTCGGATTATCGAGCGACCCGAAGTGTCGACCTAACTGAAGGCAATAATAGCAAGTACAAGCGCTAATGTTCCAAAGATAATCGCGCCCATAGATATGGATTTCATCCGTGCTGCATTTGGGGGTGTGCTGGCCTTTTTGGCAGCAAATACAGTAAGATTGGCAGCGATTGAGAAGCCGGTGAGGGCAACTACAGCAGCCAACTTTAATTGAAATACCCCATCCGAAAGCAGCGAAATATCGGCGCGCATCGCGATCAAGGCGATGCCACTAAGCCACAACAGGACAAGTCCGAAAGTGGACATCTTTCCTAGCGCTTCGCGAAACCGGCCGACAGTTGGACCACTTCGGGTGGAATACCGGTCAGTTTGGCCGCAGCAACCGCGTTCGCAACGCCGCCGCCTATACCCAAGATAAATCCGAAGAAATGAACGAGTTTTAGCGCTTCTAGCATGGTGTCCCCAAGATTTGTATTTTGCGGTGAAGTCTGCGTTTTGGTAAGCGGTTTGGTCAATGGTGTTGTCTGCGCGCGCAGGCTTTAAACCCGGTTAATGTGCCAGTGGTAGCTATTTTTTCGATCTGGGCGGATACCTGAATTCTCAATATTTTGACCAAAAGAATGAGCAGACGCTGGCGGTTAATCCTGGCCCCTGTGCCAATGGTATCGGCGACCCGGAATAGTTTTTGAAAGGGCGCAAGATGAACAAAGCGATTACGGATGGGCTGGTATTTATGCCGCCGGTATTTGCGGGCGGGTTGGATGTTTGGTCCAGTGAAGACGGAACGCCGGGTTCTGCAACTTACGAATTTGATACCAACGCGGCGTTGG
>CAXMPY010000127.1:0-6144 GCA_964195275.1 uncultured Paracoccaceae bacterium | reverse complement strand
TCGTCGATCAGTCCGGCGGCCTTTGCGGCCTTGGGATCAAGCAATTTTCCTTGCAACAAATAGGGTGATGCGGTCATCGCCCCCATCATCCGCACCAGCCGGGTTGTCCCGCCAGCGCCGGGGAAAATGCCGACTTTAATCTCGGGTAGGCCGATCTTGGCCTTTGAGTTGTCCGCGGCAAAACGGCGGTGGCAGGACAGGGGGATTTCCAGACCAATGCCAAGGGCTGTGCCGGGCAGTGCCGCGGCGGTGGGTTTGCCGCCTTTTTGGGTTTTCGGATCCATGCCTGCCAGTTCGATTTTGCGTTCAAACGCATGGAATTTCATGATGCCGTCAAACAGCC
Organism: uncultured Paracoccaceae bacterium; assembly: GCA_964195275.1. Classification (GTDB taxonomy): domain Bacteria; phylum Pseudomonadota; class Alphaproteobacteria; order Rhodobacterales; family Rhodobacteraceae; genus NVTR01. Next base: position 5,801 of record CAXMPY010000127.1, on the reverse strand, counting down.
CGCGGGCGGGATTGTCACCGGCGCTTTCTTTCATTTTTGCGATGATATTAAGGTCCATGCCGCCAGCGAAATCAGGCTTGCCAGAGGTTATAACAATGCCTTTCACCGCATCATCTGCATGGGCGTCATCGATCAATGCGTCCAGCTGTTCCAGCCCGTCCAGCGACAGTATGTTCATCGTTTTGCCGGGCACATCCCAGGTGATAACAGCGACGCCATCGGTATCTTTTATCATGGTGAATTCGGTCATTGGGATTCTCCCTTAAGGGCAGATAATCGGCATCGGAATTCCACCGGGCTTTTATCGGAATTTTGTCGGGCTAATAATTTGCAGGCCTTCACACCGGTGTTCCGTCTTTTTGGGTAAATTCGAATTCGCCGCCGTCAAATGTCACTTTCATATCAACATCCGAATACCAGCCGGTTTCGGTATCGGTTCGGGTGCCGACAACAAAAAAGACGCCGTCACCCTCTGTACGGTTGATTAGATGGTGGCCGTTGGCGTCGCCTGCCGGAAAAGCCGCAACATCGCCCGGGCGCAAAACAGTGTCACCTCGGTCATCCACCAGCGTCAGTTCCCCAGACAGCATAACCAGAATTTCATCCTGTTCTTCGTGCCAATGGCGCAAGGACGACAATGCACTCGGTGCAAGTGTCACGATATTCGCGCCAAACTGAGTAATGCCAGCGGCGTCACCCACGGCTAGTTGTGATCGACCATCCATCTTTGCCGCCAGTTTTCCTGGATAGGTCGAACCGGTCTTGACCGGGATGTTGCTAAGATCAATTTTTGGCATCAAACACGCTCGATAATTGTGGCAGCACCCATGCCCGAAGCGATGCACAGCGTTGCCAGGCCAAGGGTTTTGTCCGAACGTTCGAGTTCGTCCAGCAAGGTGCCGATGATCATTGCGCCCGTTGCGCCAAGCGGATGACCCATAGCAATTGAACCGCCGTTGACATTTACCAGTGCTGGGTCGACCTCAAACGCCTGTTGAAAGCGCAACACCACGGACGCGAACGCTTCATTCACTTCGAACAGATCAATATCGCCGATTGTCATACCGCTGTCGGCCATAATTTTTTCGGTGGCTGGGACCGGCCCGGTCAGCATGATGGTGGGGTCGGTGCCAATCTTGGCCGTGGCGCGAATGCGGGCGCGCGCAGTCAGGCCATTCTGTTCGCCGAATTCCTTGGACCCCAGCAGAATAGCGGCCGAACCATCCACAATGCCTGACGAATTGCCAGCGTGGTGGATGTGGTTGATTTTTTCCAGATGCGGATATTTCATGCACGCGACTTTATCAAAACCCGGCATCACCTCGCCCATAGCCTGAAAGGCTGGGTTCAAGGCACCCAAGGTTTGCATATCGGTACCCGGGCGCATGTATTCGTCATGGTCCAGAATGGGCAGACCGTTTTGATCTTTAATCGCAACAATGGATTTGACGAACCGGTTGTCATCCCACGCGGCCTTGGCACGGCGCTGACTTTCTACGGCCAAGGCATCAGCATCATCGCGACTAAATCCATATTCGGTGGCAATGATATCGGCCGAGATGCCTTGGGGTACAAAATAGGTTTCCATGGCAAGGCTGGGGTCCACAGCAATTGCGGCACCATCGCTGCCCATAGCCACCCGGCCCATCATTTCAACGCCACCGGCAATATAGCCTGCACCAGCGCCACCTTTGATCTGGTTGGCAGCAAGATTGACGGCCTCAAGCCCGCTGGCGCAAAAACGGTTAATCGCCAGACCCGGAATACGTTCGTCAAGATCCGAGGCCAGAACGGCAGACCGGGCCAGACAGCCACCCTGTTCTCCAACTTGGGTAACGTTACCCCAAATCACATCTTCAACCGCTTGGCCTGACAGGTTGTTGCGGGATTTGATCGCGTTCAGAATTTGCGCTGACAGGTGCAGCGACGTGACCTCGTGCAAAGCGCCATCTTTGCGCCCCTTTCCGCGGGGGGATCGAACGGCATCATAGATGTAGGCGTCAGACATCGGTGTCTCCTTTAAGCACGGTCAGCGGGCGAGCCGGGCATCAGATCGTAAGGGTGTTTCCAGCCGGGGGTTTCGGATATGCGCGTCAGCCAAACGTCGATGTTGGGCCAGTCAGCGCGGTCAAATCCAAATGGTTCCGGGTAAAACAGGTAGCCGCAGCAAGAAATGTCGGCGATCGTTAATTTGTCGCCAACCAGCCAGTTTCGGCCTGCCAACGCATCATCCAAAATCTTGTAGGCATTTTTAAGCCGCGCCTGGGTGAATTCGATAGCCGCTGTTGGTTGTTTATCCTTTGGCAAAAAATTGATCAAAAATCGGATCATGCCAGCGGGCGAAGATAATTTGTGATTATCCCAAAACTGCCAACGCATAATTTCACGGCGTTCCGCCGCACTGCGACCACCCAGTTTGCCTGATTTAGACGACACATAGTCTTGGATGACGCCAGATTGCGACAGTGTAATGTCACCATCCACCATAACCGGAACTTCGCCCATTTCGTTGATGGCGCGGAATTCCGGCGACCGTGCTTCGCCGTTAAAAAAATCGACAAATACCGGCTCCCACGCAAGTTCCGATAATTCCAGCGCCAGCGCGGCTTTGTAGGAATTACCGCTTTCGCCGAAGCAATATAGTTGGATTGTCATTTTGGTCCTTTCAGCAGACGGACGGTGTTGAAGGCATTCGTATCGCGTCGGTGCATTTCAATTTAGCGCTTTCGATCATCAAGTTCGGCATTAAACAAACGTAATTTTGCGGTTAGGTTTTCTTCGTCAATGACGCTGCCAAAGTTTTCGAACAGGAACGAAAGCGCTTCACCTTCGTCCAACCCAGCATCCGCCGAAAACCGTTTCAGGCGTCGGTATCCGTCTTCTGTCATGGCGACGGGAAACCGTCGCGTTAGTCTAAATCGTTTGGCCATCTGTGATCTCCAACAATTTGGGTATCGGACGCTTAAAACTGTTCCGCCGCAAGGGCCATTACGGTTTCGGACCCCGAATTTATCCGCGCCAAATGTGTCGTTGTGGCGGGCAGTTGTCGCGCCATGTAAAAGCGGCCGGTGGCGATCTTGGTTTCATAAAATTCGGTGTCAGCCGCGTTATTTTCCAGCGCACTTGTGGCGGCCTTTGCCATTTTGGCCCACATAAGGCCCAGGCAGACATGGCCAAATAGATGCATGAAATCATAGGATCCCGCCAAAGCGTCGTTGGGGTTTTTCACGCCGTTTTGCATGAAATACATCCCGGCGGCCTGCAAATCTTTGGACGCGGCCTTAAGCGGGTCCAGGAAATCATCCTTTAGGGTTGCGTTGTCTTCGTTTTCCTTGATGAAGGTTTTTACCAGCTTGAAAAAAGCCAACACATTTTTGCCGCCGTCTGCACCCAGTTTGCGCCCGACAAGATCCAACGCCTGTACACCGTTGGCGCCCTCGTAGATCTGGGCAATACGGGCGTCGCGCACGAATTGGGACATGCCCTGTTCTTCGATATAGCCGTGGCCGCCGAAAACCTGCTGTGCATTGACCGCCATCTCAAAGCCCTTGTCGGTCTGAAAGCCTTTGATCACCGGAATAAGAAGCGAAATCAGGCCATCAGCATCTTTGTCGGCCAATCGGTTGGCGCTGTCGATCAGGTTGGCACCCCAATAAGTTAGGGCGCGCGCCCCTTCGGCAAAGCTTTTCTGTTCCATCAGATTGCGCCGGATATCGGGGTGCACAATCAGCGGATCAGCGGGCCCGTCAGGGTTTTTCGCGCCGGTGACATCGCGACCCTGAAGGCGATCTTTGGCATAAATCACTGCGTTCTGATAGGCCGCTTCGGCCTGGGAATACCCCTGTAGACCAACGCTAAGCCGGGCTTCGTTCATCATCGTGAACATTGCCCGCATGCCTTTGTTTTCGTCGCCCAGCAAATAACCGATCGCATCATCATAATTCAGAACGCAGGTAGCATTGCCGTGGATGCCCATTTTTTCTTCGATACTGCCGACACTGACGCCATTACGTGCGCCAAGACTGCCGTCTTCGTTGACCAGAAACTTTGGTACGATGAACAAGGAAAGTCCCTTTACACCATCCGGACCGTCAGGGTTTTTCGCCAACACCAGGTGGATGATATTTTCTGACAGGTCCTGATCACCACCTGAGATGAATATCTTTTGGCCGCTGATCTTGTAGCTGCCATCAGAATGTGGTTCGGCTTTGGTCCGCATCAGGCCAAGATCGGTGCCGGAATGGGGCTCGGTCAAGTTCATGGTGCCGGACCAATTGCCGGCCACCATGTTGGGTAAGAACGTCTGTTTCAACTGGTCACTGCCGTGGGCGCGGATGGTCGAATAGGCCCCGTGGGTCAGGCCCTGATAGATGTAAAAGGCCATGTTGGCCGACGAAAAAATCTCGCCCACGGCTGTGCTTAGCACGTGGGGTAGCCCTTGGCCGCCGAATTTGGGATCACAATCAAGCCCCGCCCAGCCGCCGGATTTAAGCTGCTCAAACGCGTCCTTGAACCCGGCAGGCGTGCGCACCACACCATTTTGAAAGCTGCAGCCTTCGCGATCGCCCGACGCATTCAGTGGGGCTAGAACGTTTGTGGCGAGCTTGCCGGCTTCATCCAATACTGCAGCGGTAAAATCGGTTTCTAGATCGGCATAACCCGGAATATCTGACGTTGAAACATTCAGAATTTCGTGCAGCACAAACTGCATATCTTTGGTGGGGGCTGAATAGCTTGGCATTCGTTAAGTCCTTAAGACAATTAGCTAATTTTTTTTTGTTTGTTTCGGTTAAATTCAGCAATTCGATCTTTGCCGCGCTGCATGAGCGCTTTGAATTCTTCAATCGTTTCGGTTAGTTCGTCACGTTGTTTTTCCATTTCCGCCAGCCGTATCTGACCACGATCATAAGACTGCTGAATTTGCGTCTGCATTTGATCGCCTATGTCATACAGATCCAAAAGTTGGCGAATGTCTTCCAGCGAGAATCCAAATCGTTTACCGCGCAAAATCAATTTTAAGCGGGCGCGGTCGCGGTTGTTGTACAGTCGTTTTTGACCCCTTCGCACCGGCGACAACAGTTCTTTGGATTCATAAAACCGAAGCGTTCTGGCCGTTACACCAAAGGCTTGGCACATCTCACGAATTGTCAATATTGGGTTTGCCAAGTGCGCCTCCTTTTGTTGTCCACTTAATAAATTGGGGTTCACGTTACGCCAATTACAAGATACTTGACGTTAAGGTAAGCAAAACGTGACGTCACGCGCTGAACCGGATTCGATTTTGGTTTTCAATTTCACCGATTTTAAGTGGATCAGCTTTGGCTTTTCACCGAGTCATCACGCAGTTTTTTAAGCTCTTTGATTGTGCTATCCAGTTCGGATCTTTGACTTTTTAGGGCGGCCAGTTGCCGATCCGCGTTTTCAAGCCAAACGCTCATTTGTTTGTGCGAGCTGTCAGAGTCGTACATCTCAAGCCATTGTCGGATTTCTTCTAACGAAAACCCAAAGCGGCGGCCGCGCATGATCAATTTCATACGGGCAATTTCACGCACGCTATAAAAACGGCTGCGTTCAATTTTGTCGGGTTGCAACAGTTCTATATATTCATAATAGCGCAAAGTGCGGGGCGTGACGTCAAACTGCGCACACATTTCCTTAAACGTCAGGCGTGTATCCGGCATTACGATCTACCTCCTGAACGCCAGGTTATCCGGATCTCGGCTTTGGTCAAATCACAAAAGGATTGTGATTGCTTCTGGGTTCCTGACCCTTATGTATTTCCGATCTGCTCGCACGCTCCC
>CAXMPY010000126.1:0-6250 GCA_964195275.1 uncultured Paracoccaceae bacterium | reverse complement strand
CAGATGTTCTTGTTTGGCACCGAAATTGATTACGAAGTTTCACCGCTGGAAAGCGGCTTTAAGTTCCGCAATCCTAACGTCGTTGATGCCTGTGGTTGCGGTGAGTCGATCAAGTTCGCCGAAATTGATGGCGACTGATCCCGGATTTCTAAATCACGTCACCAATCTGTTCACCGATCTGGGGCCCGTGCGCTCTGGGCGCGTGTTTGGCGGCACGTCGCTTTATATAGACGATGCGATGTTTGGTGTAAAATTTGGCGACGCACATTTTATGAAGGCCGATGCCGATCCGGCCCGCGATTATGCCAATGCCGGTTCAGAACCGTTTCGCTATGATACAAAATCTGGGGAACGCACGATCCCGCGTTTGATGTCATTGCCCCCATCTGCGCTGGATGACCCCGAAGAAGCTTTGAACTGGGGGCGGCGATCCTTGGTTCCCGCAACCAAAGCTGCCCAAAAAAGACAGCAAAAAAGCCAATCCAAAGTTTGAGCTTTTCACAAGATACGATCGCCTTTGCGTTGGAATTGTTCGAGAGCTTGCCAAATCTGAGCACGCGCAAGATGATTGGGGGGCAGTGCATCTATTCAGACGGTCAAATTTTTGCAATTCTGGATCGGGACGGCACCTTGTTTCTAAAAGCCAAGGGTGACTTTGCTGCTACGCTTGATAGCGTTGGATCGCGACAGTTTGGGTCTGAAGATGGCGGGCGCATGGGCTATTGGACAATGCCCCCAGATGAGTTGGATGACCCCGAAGCTGCGACGAACTGGGCGCAACGCGCATTGGCCAACCTTTGATCGACGCGCAATGTTTGCATTGGCTAGAACTGCAATTGCGACTAGAGACACGCCAACAACAGGGATAACGCCATGACAGCACGCCAAAAACTCGCCGCCGGAAATTGGAAAATGAACGGGCAGGCCTCGGGATTGAATGAGGTTTCAGCGTTACTAGCAGCCCACCCCGACCCGAATTGCGCCATATTGATTTGCCCACCTGCAACACTGCTGTCACGGATGTCAGACATGGTGGCCAATGGTTCCGTCGTAACCGGCGGTCAAGATTGCCACACCAATCAGACTGGGGCCCATACCGGCGATATCAGCGCTGCGATGTTAGCAGATGCCGGGGCAACCTGGGTGATTGTAGGCCATTCAGAACGCCGTGTTGATCATCGGGAAACTGACGCTGATGTCAGCGCCAAAGTATTGGCGGCGCTGGACGCAGATTTGAAAACCATCATCTGTGTCGGCGAAACTCTGGCGCAACGCGAAGCCGCCAAAACCCTTGATGTCATCGGCGCGCAATTGTTGGGTTCGATCCCCGAGAATGTCACTGCCGAAACCCTTGTGGTGGCCTACGAACCGATCTGGGCCATTGGCACTGGCAAAATCCCAACGTTACAGCAGATTGCCGAGGTACATGACTTCATCCGCGCCCAACTGGAACACCGCTTTGGCGAAAACATCGGTCAAGCCACCCGAATATTATACGGCGGTTCAGTAAAGCCCGGCAATGCTGCCGAAATATTTGCGGTTTCCAATGTTGATGGTGCGCTGGTTGGTGGCGCGGCCCTTAAGGCCGCTGACTTATCACCCATCATCCAGGCACTGGATGCTGCCGCCTAACCCGCCAGCTTCTTCTTTTCGGCAATATCCCCGCCGGAGGCCATTAAAAATATCAAATGACGCCAAAGGCGTCTCAATTTTTTACCTGTTGATCTAGCGTCACATCTTGCTGGTAAATCCAGTCATATCGTTCCAACAGTTTTCGCGGTGCAAATGCCCCGGCGAAGCGCAGAACAGAATGCGCTGCATATCTGATGGCTGGTTGGCGCAAATGGTAGTTGCGGGCGTTGGTATCGGCAGCATCTATCACCCGCATCACACGGTCACGTCGGCGGTGTTGATAGGTGGTCAATGCCCTGTTTGTTGGCAGCGCCGCCAGACAATCTGCCAACACCCAGGCATCTTCCAATGCCATATTGGCCCCCTGTGCTAGGAATGGCAGGGTCGGATGGGCCGCATCACCAAGCAAAGCTGTGTTTATACCATGCCAATTTTCAGCAACCGGATGCCGGAACAAGCCCCAGATATGAGTATGCTGAACCCGATCTAAAAGCCAGCGAACTTCTGGGCAAAACATCGAAAACGACCGCCTTAGCAGGTCAGGATCACCCGCATGGTGCCAGCCATCATCAGCCCAGCCATCACGCTCTTGCACCGCAACAATGTTGATCAATTCTCGGCCCCGTAATGGATAGGTCACAATGTGCCGTCCGGGGCCCATATAAAGGTTAACCTGGGGCGGCATCGCCCCTGAAATCACCGCGCGCCAGGCCATTTGCCCGGTGAAAAAGGGCGCAGTTCCCTTATTCAATATAGGCCTAAGTCTTGAATGCAGCCCATCTGCGCCAACCACTAAATCCGCAGAAATTTTTGTACTGTCCAAAAATTCAATTTCAGCGCCGGTTTTGCTGTCATGGACTGCAGTCGCGTTGCATTCTGTATAGATCTCAACGCCCTCCGCCTGCGCCGCCCGCGTCATTTGGTCAATCAAATCTGACCGATGCAGCAACAGATAAGGGCGCGCATCGTCCCCAACAGCCATATTCAACCGGGCAATCTGTTTGCCGCGCCGATAGTCGCGCAAAACCACTGCTTTGGATCGCACGGCGGCCCGTCGCATTTGACCAGCCAGCCCCAACGCGTCTAAAACGGCAACCCCGTTTGGGGTGATTTGGATACCCGCACCCGTTTTGCTGTTGGTGTGCGCCTGCTCAAACACTCGCACATGCGCGCCGCGTTGTGCCATCGCAATCGCGCTGCTTAGCCCGCCAATACCGGCGCCAATTATTGCGACATGTCGACCCGTTAACATGTTCTACCCGCCAAACGAAAACACCGGCGCCATTTGGCCCCGGTGTCTGATAGCTTTGTATTCACGCAGGGATCAATCTGCGCGGTGTATCTTTTCGCGACGTTCGTGCTTTTCCTGCGCTTCCAGGCTCATCATGGCGATGGGGCGTGCATCAAGGCGTTTCAGCGAAATCGGTTCACCAGTCACGCTGCAATAGCCGTATTCACCTTCTTCAATCCGGCGCAGGGCGCTGTTGATTTTTGATACCAATTTGCGTTGCCGATCCCGGGTCCGTAATTCCAAAGCACGGTCGGTTTCTTCAGAAGCACGATCCGCATCATCCGGAATATTTCGGGTGCCGTCCTGTAACGCTTCGATGGTGTTCTTGCTGTCATCCAACAAATCGACCTTCCAGTCGGTTAGTTTTCGACGAAAATATTCCACCTGGCGTGCATTCATGAACGGTTCATCTTCAGCCGGGTGATAATCATCAGGCAGGAAAACTTCAGCCTTCATTTCGCTTCCCCTTGTAAATCCGGTGGCGAAATGGCGAAATCGCGCTGCCATTAATGCCTTCCAATGGCGCCCATGTAGACCAAGGCGAAACGGATGTCACTAGTTGATCGCTACGCCTTGATGGATTGTGACGCGACCGTTAGGAATGCGTGAACAATGCGTGCCAAAAAGTTGAAATTGACCATGAAATTTTCCGGAACCAAAGCCTATGTCGCCACCGATGACCTGAAGGTCGCCGTGAATGCCGCCGTGACGCTGGAACGCCCGTTGCTAGTCAAGGGTGAACCAGGAACCGGCAAAACAGAACTGGCCCGCCAGGTCGCCACCGCCTTGGGTCTAGACATCATCGAATGGCATGTGAAATCCACGACCAAAGCGCAGCAGGGCCTGTACGAATATGATGCCGTCAGTCGGTTGCGCGACAGCCAACTGGGCGATGAACGGGTTCACGACGTTGCAAACTACATTCGCAAAGGCAAGCTGTGGCAAGCGTTTGATGCGGACAAACGAGTGGTTTTGTTGATTGACGAGGTCGACAAAGCCGACATTGAATTTCCCAATGACCTGCTGCGTGAACTGGATCGGATGGAATTTCACGTTTACGAAACCGGCGAAACGATCCAAGCCAAACAACGGCCCGTGGTCATCATCACATCAAACAACGAAAAAGAACTGCCTGACGCGTTCCTGCGCCGGTGTTTCTTTCATTATATTCAGTTTCCGGATCAGGAAACGCTGCGAAAAATCATCGCCGTTCATCACCCGGATATTAAAAATGCGTTGCTAACCACAGCGATGACTCAGTTCTACGAAATTCGCGATCAGGCCGGGTTGAAGAAAAAGCCATCCACCAGTGAAGTGTTGGACTGGCTGAAGTTGCTGCTGGCCGAGGACCTGGACAGCCAGGATCTGCAACGGGAGGGCGGATCATTATTGCCAAAATTGCATGGTGCCTTACTAAAAAACGAACAAGACGTACATCTGTTTGAACGCTTGGCATTTATGGCGCGCGGGCAACGCTGACATGCTCCAGGCGCTGCTTGATCCTATCCTGCCAATATTTGCGATTCTTGTGGTCGGATACATCATGCGCCGCGCCGGATTGTTCAGCGCGGAACACGCCACTGCCATTAACCGGTATGTGTTCTATGTTGGTACCCCGGCGCTAATCTTCACGGTTCTGGTGAATGTGCCAACAGACAGTATCGTCTGGCCAGTTTTGTTCAGTTATTTGGCGGCAGAACTTGCTACGTACATGTCCGTCGCCGCATTGGCATATTTCGTTTTTCATCGCGATCTTAGGGAATCGATTTTGCTGGGCTTGGCCGCAAGCTTTACCAACCACGTATTTTTTGTCCGCCCGATCGCGGTATTGATGTACGGCCCCAGTGCCGCCGACCCGATTTCCGGCATCATCCTGTTTGATGTGCTGATCTTCTGCGCCACCGTATTCGCCATGGATTTCCTGAGCCCAGACAATCGCGGCACTGGCGGCGCGGTGCGTTCGCTCAGCCGCAACCCGTTTGTCTACGCGCCGTTTTTTGCGGCTGCCTTTCTTGTTTTGGGCCCGTTCGCCCCTAACAGCATCATAACATTTGCAACATTCGCCGGTGCGTCGGCATCGCCAACGTCGCTGTTCACCCTTGGTATCATTCTAGCGGGGCTGCATTTGGGGCGCATAGGCCCGCTGGTCTGGATCGTAGTTGCAGGCAAACTGGTACTGCATCCGTTGCTTTTTTGGCTTGGTGCACCGGTTGAAACTGTTACAAGTGTTTGGGGCATCGTTCCATTGCTGGTGGCCGCCGGACCCTGCGGTGCAATGGCGTTTGTTATTGCCCTGCGGTATGGCGTAACAACTGACTTGATCGCCAAGGCGATCCTGTTTTCAACCGTCCTGTCCGTGTTCAGCCTTTCGGTGCTTGCCTCATGATAAACATACGCGCGCTAACCCAATCCGACTGGCCCGATTGGCATCGTCTGTGGACAGCCTATTTGGAGTTTTACGAAACCACATTGCCTGAAGCGACAATAGAAAGCGCCTTTTCAAGACTTTTGGACCCTGCAACCAACGTAAATGGTCTGTTGGCGTTAGCGGACGAAACACCGGTTGGATTGGTTCACTACATCTATCATGAACACATGTGGCACCCCCAAGGCGTATGCTATTTGCAGGACTTGTTTGCCACACCTGAAACCCGTGGTGCCGGTGTTGGGCGTGCATTGATCCAAGCGGTTTACGCGGCAGCGGATGCGGCAGGAAAGCCCAATGTTTACTGGCTAACGCAGGATTTCAATACAGAGGCACGGTTGCTTTATGATCGGATTGGCGAACTTAGCCCGTTCATAAAGTACGATCGTCCATGAGGCGCATATTGCGATCGCCTCTATTGTTGGTAGCGTTCGCGTTTTTGGTTGCCTGCGCGCCCTTGGACCGTTCAAACCGGGTTTCACGCGCAGCACCTGTTGATATTAAGCTGCCACCTATGAAATTTCCCGCCGGGGCGCGGGCACCGCAATCGGATCGCTCCAACAGATCCATTGCCCAAGACTTTATGTTTTTGGCGTTCCAGTTAGAAAGCGGGCGAAAACTGCCGGCGCTTTCGCGATTTGAAGGCCCGATTGCACTGCGCGTAACCGGTTTCACCCCGGGTTCCGCGACACGTCGGGATCTTAAAAAATTGCTTTCCCGGCTAGAATCCGAAGCCGGGATCCGTATTTCACAGGTAGACAGTGCTGAACCTGCAAACATCACTGTACAATTCTTAAAACAGGATACCTTGCGTCGCGCGGTTCCGCATGCCGCTTGTTTTGTTGCACCGGGCGTCAGTAGTTGGGCAGAATTCACCAGCGGAAGACACAGCAGTGGTGGTG
>CAXMPY010000125.1:0-6263 GCA_964195275.1 uncultured Paracoccaceae bacterium | reverse complement strand
GGGGCGACGCCTGGTGGTTGTCAAAATCTTCTTCAATGGTTTCGGGCGTTGGCAGTGGTTTTTCCATTACCCCCAGAAGCGGCAGGATGACCAGAAAATAACCGAACCAATAGGCCGAACCAATCAGCGCGATTGTGCCGTATATGCCTTCGGCGGGTTGCGCGCCGCACCACATCAAAACGATGAAATCGATCACCAGCAAATAGAACCACCAACGGAACATCGGCCGATAGGTGCCCGAGCGGACGCTGGATGTGTCTGTCCAGGGTGCCAGGGCCACCACAAAGATCGACCCGAACATGGCCAGTACGCCGAAGAACTTGGCGTTGATGATGCCACCGGTCACAAAACTGGCGATCTGAACCACCCAGACATCGGCGGTAAAAGCGCGCAGGATGGCGTAGAATGGCAGATAGTACCATTCCGGCACAATGTGTTCCGGTGTGACCAGCGGGTTTGCTTCGATATAATTATCAGGGTGGCCAAGGTAGTTCGGCAAAAAGCCGACAACCGCAAAGAAGATCACCAGAATAACGCACAACGCGAACACGTCCTTGATGACGAAATAGGGCCAAAACGGCAGGGTGTCTTTCTCGACATCTGATTTGGACTTTGTCCGTACAGGCACGCCGGATGGGTTGTTGTTGCCCGTGGTGTGGAAGGCCCAAATATGCACGACGACCAGCGCCGCAATCACAAACGGCAACAGGTAATGCAGTGAGAAGAACCGATTGAGTGTCGCGTTATCAACCGCAGGTCCACCCAACAGCCAGGTTTGAATCGGTTCACCTACGAATGGAATCGCCCCAAACAGCCCGGTGATCACAGTCGCACCCCAGAATGACATCTGGCCCCAAGGCAATACATAACCCAAGAATCCGGTGGCCATCATCAGGAAATAGATCAGCATGCCGACGATCCAGGTTACTTCGCGCGGCGCTTTGTAGGAACCGTAATAAAGCCCTCGGAATATGTGGATGTAGACTGCAAAGAAGAACAATGCTGCGCCGTTCATATGAACGTAGCGGATCACGGCACCACCGTTCACGTTACGCATGATATGTTCGATCGAAGCGAACGCCAGATCGACATGGGGCGTGTAATGCATCGCCAAGACGATGCCGGTCACAATTTGCAGCACCAGGCAGAACGCCAATACAATGCCCCAGATCCACCACCAGTTCAGGTTTTTCGGGGTCGGGATGGTCAGCGTTGTATGCAGCAACCCGACAATTGGCAGACGATCGTGAAGCCATTTTTCAAACCCGGTTTTGGGTTCGTAGTGGTCATGAGGAATTCCAGACATTTATACGTTCCCTATCCCAGTATCAGAGTGCCGTCGCCGTCAAAAGCAGCCAACGGTACCGGCAGATTTTCTGGTGCCGGGCCTTTGCGGATCCGGCCTGCTGTGTCGTAATGCGATCCGTGGCAAGGGCAGAACCAGCCGCCAAAATCACCGGCGCCATTGCCCAGTGGGACACAGCCTAGATGGGTGCAAACCCCCATCATCACCAGCCATTCACCGGCTTCGTCCATCGTGCGGTTGGTATCAATTGCTGTGGCGCCAGCCTGGTCGTTGGCGTTTCGGGCATCAACGTCCCGCAGGTCGTCAAGTTCAACGGCCCGCGCGGCGCTGATTTCGTCTTGGGTGCGTCGACGAATGAAAACCGGTTTACCGCGCCATTTGACCGTAAGCTGGGTGCCCGGTTCAACGCCGTCGATCGCAACCCGGATAGAAGACAGTGCCTGCACATCAGCAGATGGGTTCATCTGATTGACCAAAGGCCATACCGCAGCGCCTACCGTGACGGCACCTGCACCGGCCGTGGCATAATACAAGAAATCGCGGCGGGTGCCTTCCTGTTCGTCTGCGTGGGACAAAAGAGACTCTCCATATTCTGGCCGACCATAGCCGACCCGTACAATCAGCGGCGATGTTTAGCATCGCCTTTTAAAAAGGGGTAATAGACCCGCATTTCGCCCGCGTCCAGCGGACAAACGAGCGCAGCCACCGTTCGATGTTTCGCAGCTGAGCTATAGGATAGTGAATAACACAATCTTAACAAAATCTATTGTTAGCTTGCCCGAATGGAAATTTCTTGCGCTCAGGTCGATTCGGGCGATTTTGGAAACTGGGAATGCGGGCTATGTTGTCGATATTATTTGCTGCTATTGCCTTAGCCGGGCCGGTAGACGCGACGCCAGAGCTTAGCCTTTATGGCGGCGCACAAAGCACACCAAACAGCCAGGTTTCCGGCGCAGGCCCGGGCAGTGTCGGACCATTTGATTTCTTAGCGGGGTGGGAAAATCGGCGGTTTTCGATACCGCCTTATTTTGGCGTCAGGTTGACCTGGTGGCAAAACACCGACTGGGCCTGGGGTGTAGATTTCAGCCATGACATGATTTCCGCAAACGCAGAAACATTGTCGGACAATTCAATTTCAGCGTTAAATTTTGTCGATGGGTTGAACATACTTACAGTTAACCGGTATCGCCGCTGGCGTGATTTCGGTGGACATTTTGTGCCCTATCTGGGGGCCGGGCTGGGTGTTTCCTTGCCAAGTTTGGATATTGATTCAGGGGCCGGGACCACATCTGGTATTCAGTTGGGTGGTCCTGCTGTGGCCGTCGTTGCCGGGGCTCGATACCCAGTTAGTGACCGTTGGTCAATCTTTGGTGAATACAAGGGTACCTATTCTGTAAACAATACTGACCTGGTCAGCGGTGGTGAACTGAACGCAAATATTTTTACAAATTCCGTTAATTTGGGCGCAGTCCTTGGTTTCTAAGAATAGACCTGCAGAAGTTCTAGATTTTACGCAGGCGAATGCGCCCCAGTGCCGTTACGTCAATTTCCACGCCCGGGCCGTTTGCACCAAATCTAATCTTCCGCCTAAACCTGCCGGTCCCGTTTAACTGATCTGAACTGTGCCGAACGCTTAGACCTTCGTTAACATCGTCCATCGCGTCTTCGCCACGCTGATCAAAGAAACCGCGCTGGATACCGCGCGTGATGGCATAGGAAGCAACCGCAACCGCACCGTAGCGCAAAGCGATTCCAGCAATTGGGGCAAGCGGTAGTGGCATGTCATTCTCCTACGGTTCAACAAATATGTAGGAAGTTACGCGGTACATGTCCATTCAGGTCGTTGGTGGATTTCGCATCAAGTTGGCCAAAGCTGTGGTTTCCTGGCCAATGCCGTCAGCGCTGACGGCAGATGCCGAAGATGACCGAGCTGCCGTAGGCTTATTTTGCCCTAGCTTCCAAGTCCCTTGAATATTGCTGATTTCCAGACGAAATGGCACCAGTATTCGCATCATCTTGGCCAAACTTTCGGGGTCCACCTTATCCGATGTCCAGACTGGTTTGGGCAACAGGCGGGTTTCAAAATTTTCGCTAAGCCGATTTAATACTGTCGCAAGCTGTGCCTGGGGTAAACGCGTAAGTGTGCCGCGCAGATGCACGGCGACGTAATTCCAGGTTGGGACCAGATTGGGCGCGTTGTACCAATCTGGTGAAACGTAACTGTCGGGACCGGTGACGGAAATCACCACATTTTGGGGTGATTTCAATATCGGAACGATCGGATTTGATCGCACCAGATGCAAATCAACCGTACGGGTGTCCTGATCTAGGACAAAGGGAATATGGGTCAGCAATGGGGCAGGGTCGGCATTTACCGCCAGTGTCCCAAATCCGCGTTCGGCGGCGAATTCCAGATTAACACAGTCCGTGGCCTTGCGAAAAACGGGATTTGGATGCATGTCAAAAGCACTGCCTGTTGGTCAAAAATGGGCGCGAATTTACTGCGCCCATTTCTGACTATCGGCAAGATAGACGTCAACAGGTGTCTACCACATCGCGACAATACCGATCGCCGTGGTGCCCGTTTGCCGTATCTTTAATGTTCGCACCGGGATAATGTTGCCGCCCTGAATGTTCTGAAGTGTCACGATCTGACCGCTTGGCATCTCGACCGACAGATCTCCGGTCTGGCCGACATAAATCACCCGGCTTACTTCGGACGTCGTGTTGGTGTCGCTAGGCGCGACTGGTTCCGCACCGGTCGCGGGCGAGGTCAGCGTATTCGGGAAGTCTTTGAATCGACCCATTGTTCATCCAATTTCCGACGGACAAACACAGCTATGCAAACAGGCAATCACCAGGTTAGTCGCGTCTCTAATGATTGCAAGAAATGCATGGCATCAAAAATTTGCCAACACATGGCGCAGTGTACTAGCGGTGCAAGACTAATATCTGATTAACGCCGAATATAAGACCTCTGCATCATGGCTGGGTTTCCGACTAATAATAGTCGTAGTCATACCCTGAATCAGCGTCGTTATGCCGGCATTTATTCAGCACAACGCCCAATACATTGGTCAGCCCGGCCAGTTCTTTTTCGCAGATATCCAACTGTTGCATTGTAGTGCTGTCAGCAGCGCTGACCAAAAGACCACAGTCTACAATTGGCAAAAAGCCCACATTTTCGTCGCCGGCAAGCATTGGCGGCATGTCAAACAGGATCAGATCGGGATCAAACACGGCCTTGATTTCGTCCAGCCGGTTTTTGGCCTGTTTGGACTGCAACAGTTCAGACGGGTTTTCGGCGGGTGCATTGTTAAGACCAAATGCAAGATTTGGGGCAACACCAACAAAGACGCTGTCGATCGTCTGATCACCGCGCAAAACTTCGTGCAGACTGTTGGGCGCGCGGTGGCCCAGAATTTTGTGAAGTGCCGGGCGCCGTAGATCAAGATCCAGAACCAATATCTTAAGGTCCGATTGCCGGCTTAAACTAAGGGCCAGGTTTGTGGTGACGGTTGTTTTCCCACAAGTTTTGTTGGGCGAAGTGACCGCCAAAGATGACCAGTCATTTTCGTTCATTATGCGCAGCGTGCGTGAACGTAACAAATCAAACGGTCCAGAGGATTTACCCTGCTTAAGCGCTGTAATTCTGTGACTGCGCGCCACGCGTGGCGAAATATTCACCTGTTTAATCGTTGCCCAAATATCAGAAGGCGGGGTAGGTGCAATTTCTACGACAGTTTTGGGCTCGGCAGTCGTTTGCGTGACCTGGCGATCTTGCCGTGCCTTTTGCAGTGCTGCTTCTAGTCGTTCCATTCTGTCTACCTTTTGGATATTTTGTACTTATCAAAAATCGGTTCAGATCACGTCAGTAATTTTTTCCGCGACTTTATCATATAGAAGGTCAAGCGGCATATAATAGGTGTGGACGGCAAACAAAGTTGCTGGAATGCCAACAATGAAAGATACGAAGATCAACATGAACATCGTTCGCCTTAGGACCATTTCCATTGGCGTTGGCATGTAAGGGACGGTTGCCAATGGGGTAATGCCCAGTTGGCGAATGATATCGGAAGGCCGGCGGATTGAACTGTTAAGAAACTCGAGCGCAAAGATCAGGGCAAGACCTAATGCTGCGCCTAAAATCGTGCCACCAACCGCAATTCGCGGCCGGTTCGGGCTTTCGGGCTCTTGCGGCGCAGTTGCCGGGATCAGGACGGATATCCGCCGGCCTTTGGACAGCAATTCTATGCGCTCGGCGGCGGCGGCGCTGGATTGGCGGTCGACGGTTGCATCGTACTGACGCTGCGTATTGGTGTATTCCCGGTTTAACGCCGACAGGACAATTTCAATTTCTGACGTCTTGTCTATCGAATTGATTAGGGCATCCAATTGTTCAACCGTTTGCAGGTTCTCGTTTTCCAAAAGGTCCAAACGCGCGTCAATGTCAGCCAGATTGATGTCTAGTACAGTTAGCGGTGCGTGTTGCTGTGGTTCGATACCAGGCAATTGTCCACCAACGACGATTTCTTGTTGCGCTATCTGCGCCTTAATCAGTTTCACCTTTGGATTTTCGGGCGAATAAACCGCAAGCGCGCGGCGTAGGTCGTCCTTGAGCTGGGTCAGCCTTTGTATTTCAGGGTTCACCGGCAAGTTATTGGAATTTGCGATGCTTCCGGTTGCGTTAAAAATTTCGACCAGTCGTCGGCGTTGTTCTTTTAGGCTCGAGATATCGCGTTGGACGGCGTTCAGTCGTTGTTGCAACACTGTTTGCCGGTTTAACCTGAATGCCAGAGTATTCGGTAGCGCACCAAAATTTGCATTTTGGTATTTGACGATAGCGGCACTTTGCTCCTCCAGAACGAGCGCAAGCCTGAATTCCTCCGCTTCAAAAAATTCCAGCGTACCACTGGCTCGTCCCGCTCGAGATTGGGCATTTTCCTGAAGCACAATG
>CAXMPY010000124.1:6035-6266 GCA_964195275.1 uncultured Paracoccaceae bacterium | reverse complement strand
CGAAAGCGGATGCGGCAAATCAGTGACAGCGTCGTCGATCATGCAACTTCTGCCGACGCTTTCGCGGATTGAAGAGGGTTCGATCACATATCACTCAGAACGCGGCGAAATTCGTATTGATCAGCTGGAACGAGACGGCGCCGAAATGAGAAAAATCCGCGGTGAAGATATCGCCATGATTTTTCAAGACCCGATGACCGCGCTGAACCCAGTTTATACCGTTGGCTTTCA
>CAXMPY010000124.1:0-6025 GCA_964195275.1 uncultured Paracoccaceae bacterium | reverse complement strand
TAAGCGGCAACGAGGTGAACGTATTGTCGAATTGCTAGCAGCAATGGGAATTCCGAGCCCGAAAGAACGCGCCAAGCAGTACCCACACAACTATTCGGGCGGAATGCGCCAGCGTGCCATGATTGCCATGGCCATGTCCTGCAACCCCAAGATCCTGATAGCTGATGAACCCACAACTGCGCTGGATGTCACGATTCAAGCGCAGATTTTCACGCTGATGAACAAGCTGAAAGAAGAGAACGACACCGCCATCATGCTGATCACACACGATATGGGGGTGATTGCCGAACTCGCCGATGAAGTTGCAGTTATGTATATGGGCAATATCGTCGAAGCGGGCACCGTGGATGATGTTCTGCGCCGACCCCGGCATCCATATACGCGCGGGCTGTTGGACTCGATCCCAGTTCTTGGACGTGGTCGCAATCAAGATATCAAATCAATTCGAGGCGCTACACCTGATCCCTATGACCGGCCAAAAGGTTGCCAGTTCGCCCCGCGTTGCGACTTTGCCACGAGCGCCTGTGAGGTCGTGCCGATCGAAGAGGCAATTACCGAGACTCACCGTGTCATGTGCCACCGCTATAAGGAGATTTTTGACAATGTCTGAAGCGGTCGATCCGATCCTTAAACTGCGTGGTGTCAAAACCCACTTTCCTGTGCGCAGCGGAATACTCAAAAGAATTACTGGGTACGTGAAAGCTGTCGACGGCGTCGATTTAGATGTGTATCGCGGCGAAGTTCTGGGTCTTGTTGGCGAAAGCGGTTGCGGTAAGACCACGCTTGGAAAGGCGATCCTGCAACTGGTTCGCTCCACCGGTGGTGAGATCCACTATGACGATGCTGGCAAATCGGTCGAGTTGCGTGCGCTTTCTGACGAGGAAATGCTGCCGTATCGCAAAAAACTGCAAATCGTATTTCAGGATCCGCATTCTTCACTGAACCCAGCATTTACTATCTTTGGTTCGCTCGAAGACCCGCTAAAACGCTACGGCGTCGAGCCACGCAGTAAACGCCGCGATATTATTGGCGACCTTTTGGAAGCGGTGAATTTGCGGCGCGAATATATGGACCGTTATCCACATGAGTTTTCTGGCGGCCAGCGCCAGCGCATCGGCATCGCACGCGCATTGTGTATCGACCCCGAACTGGTGGTCTGCGACGAGGCCGTCAGCGCGCTAGACGTCTCTATCCAAGCCCAAGTTCTGAAACTCCTGATGGACCTTAAGAACGAGCGCAACCTGACCTATATCTTCATTACACACGACCTGAGCGTCACCGAGTATCTGTGTGATCGGATTGCAGTGATGTATCTGGGGCGGATCGTTGAACTTTGCGAAACAGACGACCTTTATGCCGACACTCTTCATCCCTACACCGAAGCCTTGCTATCTGCGATACCAGTCGCCGATCTTGACAAAAAGACCAAACGCATCGTCTTGGAAGGCGACGTGCCAAGCCCGATCAATCCCCCGTCCGGATGCCCATTTCACCCGCGTTGTCCCAAGGCTTTCGACCGCTGCTCGTCCGAAGTTCCCGCACTGAAAAAACACATGCGAAAAGGGGCAGAACATTATGCAGCTTGCCATCTTGTGGAAGATGCGTCTGACGCATGAAAAACTTGCTTTTCATCGGGGTGGACCAGTTGCGTCATGACGTAGTCGGGCCAAATAAATCGGTGCCTACCGTTACGCCGAGCATGGATCGACTTATTGAAACGGGCGTGTCATTCGAGCGAGCCTACGCCACTTGCCCCCTGTGTACGCCCTCGCGGGCTTCCATGTTCACTGGCGACTATGCGTTTCGTCATGGGATGGGAACCAATTGCGATATGTATCACGCGTTGGGCACCGAGCTGGCCGAACCTGACCGCCTGTTGCACAAGGACCTTCAGCGCGCCGGGTTTCAGTGCGGCTTTGTCGGAAAATGGCATGTTGGCGTTGAAAAGACTCCGGCTGATTATGGCTTTATGGGCGATGTACCAGCCGGCTATGGGAACCTCACAGCCACGCAAAGTTTCAAAGAATATTTGGTTGCCAACGATCTAGAGTACACAGTCGAGCCCACGCTATTCTTCAATCAAGACCAACAGACTATGGCAGCTGGCCGTTGGCGCGGCTCGGTTGAATCGACTCCATGCCATTTTCAAACCTCTGAAGCCATAGAGATGCTTGGAAATTTGGCGCAGCACGACGTACCGTTCTTTGTCACATTACAATACTGGGATCCCCACGGCCCGCACCTGATCCCCGATGAATTCTGGCAGCATACTGATCGGTCTGCAATCAAGCCCTGGGCCAATTTTGACGATGATCTAAAAGACAAGCCTGCGCGAGTGAAACGCGAGCGGGACGACTTTTATCGATGCCATCCCCGCACCGACGCCGACCTAATTGAATATATCAGTCTTTATTGCGATCACGTTGCCATGCTGGACACTCAGATTGGGCGTTTGCTGGAGTATCTGGACGAAAGCGGGCTGGCCGAAAACACGCTGGTCGTTTTCACATCCGACCATGGTGACATGACGGGCGCCCATGGCGGTCTGATCGACAAAGGTTTGCCCTATGATGAAGCAATGCGCGTGCCACTGGCATTCAGCCACCCCGACCTTGTGCCCGCGCGACTGGATAATCTGGCGTTGAATATGGATATTCTGCCCACGGCGCTTGGCCTGTTGGGCGTCGAATGCGCGCCACGGCAAGCCCGAAATCTGGCCGATGAAATCCTGCATAAGGGCGCGAAAAAACGAACTGCGCTGTTGGCCGAGTATCACGGGCTACGGTATCTCTATTCACAGCGTATTCTGGTTTCGGATGACAATTGGAAATACATCTTTTCGCCAGGTGATTATGATGAGTTGTATGACCTGAACAGCGACCCCGGTGAGTTGGTAAACCTTGCCACTTCGCGCGACGCATCGCTGAAACTTGCGAATATGCGCCACGCCTTAATGGTGGAAACCGCCGGATTTGTTGATCCCTTGCGTGATTGCGTGGCCAAGTTCAACGGCCAGTGGCGCACCGGTTCGGGTCAGTTTGACGCGACAAGCGTGCACATGGAAACAGCCGATGGCTAACCAACCAAATGTCTTGTTGATCATGACGGACCAGCAGCGCCCAGACACATTGGGGTTTCGCGGCCAGACGCCTTGTAAGACGCCAAATATCGACCAGATCGCGGCCCAGGGTGTATCATTTGATAATTCTATAACGCCTTGCCCTCTTTGCCTGCCGTCGCGTGCATCTTTGTTTACCGGGCTCTATCCAACCCAGAACGATATGATGTCAAACCAAACCGGGTATTTGCGATCATGCGAGATGCTCGACCACTTTCGCGCCAACGGTTATCAGATCAATTATGCTGGCAAGTGGCATATGGGCGAAGGCAACATCGCCGATTTCACCGATTGCCACGCCGGCGACAGCACTGCTGAATACAGCAAATGGTGTCTGGACCAGGGGCTAGAAGACGGGTGGATGTTTAATGATCCGATTACCCGAACCACCCGCAGCCCGTCGATGTCGATCCCCAAAGTGCATTGCCAAAACCTGCCTGTGGAAAAGACCAACGAGGCTTATGTCACAGATTTTGCAATCGACATGATCCGCACACGCGACAAAGACGCGCCGTTTTTTCAGGTCTGTTCCTTCAACGGGCCCCATCCACCCTTCATGATACCAGAACCCTATTTCAGTATGTATAATCCAGCTGACGTCCCGGCGCCCGAAAATTTCGGGCCCCAAGCTGGTGAACACCAGGCCCATACCAACAGCTATTATCGCGATCTTTTTCATGATCACGGGTCGAATTTTGATGACTGGCGCGCCAGTTACGCGGTCTATTGGGGTTTCGTTACAATGATCGACGACTTCGTTGGGCAAATATTGAAAGTGCTACAAGATCAGCACCTGATGGAGAACACGATTATTGTATTCACATCGGACCACGGTGAAAATCTTGGTGCGCATGGGCTTTGGCAAAAGATGGTGGCGTTTGATGAATCCATCAATGTGCCCCTTATATTTCGGGTTCCGGGCACCCTGGAGGTTTCCCGCAACGCAACACCGGCAAGTTTGGTTGACGTGGTACCCACGCTTGCTGCGCTTTGCGGATTACAGGTCAAACCGGAATGGCCAGGTCGCAATATTTGGGAGAGCGATGCTGCGCAAACAGATCGCCCGGCGCAATTCGCCATGCAACGTCCGATTGGCGATTGGATGAACGTTTCCGATTGGCGCATGATCAAGGCCGACGGGTACAAATACGTTTGGCATCGGGGCATGGAAGACGAATTCTTTGACCTGCACGCAGACACCAGTGAAGCGAACAACTTGGCCAAATCGACGACCCACCAGGAAAAAATAAAGGCGCTGCAAGCAGAGCTTGGCGATTTTATGCATCGAACCGCTGACCCGCTGTTGGATGACTGGAACCAAGAAAAAGAACGATCTAATGCAACAGATTGATTGCGTCGACCCTACAATACTCGGGAAACTTGATGTTGGGGCGCCCGCCCAATCCAGAGTTTTGGCCCGCGAAGACTGCACAGATTAATGCTGCGCGGCGCCGTAAAAGAGTGAATCCAATACCTAAAGGACAATAGAAATGGACGACGAGGACTTTGGCATCGAGGATGCGCGCGGGTTTTGGAAACCCAATGATCTGATCAGATATCCGGCTGTTTTCGTGTGGCCGCCACAGATCGTTGCCATTGCGAAATGGCTGCCGAAGTACATCTTTCCGTGGGGGGTTGCTTATGGGTTGCTCGCAGTGTTCGTATGGACTTTTCTGACGCCGTCGATTGAACGAATGCAAAGCCTGTCATTTGATTGGATTGCACTCATTGCTTTACGCAATGCCGGGCTATTGATCCTGATTGTGGGTGGGCAACATTTCTGGCTTTATACCAAACGTGCACAAAGCACAGCATTTAAGTACAACAAGAAGTGGCCAGACGGAAAACGCCCAGGTTTTTCATTTGGTACGCAGCTTAGGGACAACTTGTCCTGGACGTTCTGCAGTGGCCTACCGATCTGGACTGCCTGGGAAGTCCTGACGCTTTGGGCCTATTCAAATGGTTGGATTGCCGGGCTGGAATTTGCCGCCAACCCAATCTGGATCGGCGTCATATGGTTCTTTGTACCGCTATTACATGAGTTTCATTTCTATTGGATTCACCGCATGATCCACTGGCCACCAATCTATTCCCGCGTACATAAAATCCACCACCGCAACATCAATCCCGGCCCGTGGTCTGGCTTGTCGATGCATCCGGTCGAGCATTTGATATATTTCTCTGGCTTTCTGATTTACTGGATCATTCCGGCACATCCATTGCACTTTATGCATCTCGGACTGATGGTTGGCCTTTCACCAGCGCAGGGCCATACCGGGTTTGATCGGGTTGTGACAGGAAAAGAGAAGACGTTTCACTTGCCATATTACGCACATTATCTGCACCACCGTCTTTTTGAAGTGAACTATGCGGATGGAACCATCCCGTTGGATAAATGGTTCGGCTCGTTTCACGATGGATCGGATGCAGCGGACGAAGCGCTAAAACTGCGGCGGGTAAAGATGGCCGAAAAACGGGCGACGAAATGAACACCACCAAATCGACATTTCAAATACTGGCGCATTTGCGTGGCGGCATGGTCGCTTCTTGCCAGCCTGTGGATGGTGGGCCGATGGACAGGCCTGATATTGTTGCGGCGATGGCGCAGGCCGCGGTGGCCGGTGGCGCTGCTGGTTTGCGTATTGAAGGTATCGATAATCTGATCGCGGTGCGGCCCATGGTCAATGTTCCGATTATCGGTATCGTCAAATCAGATAACGACAACACAGCAGTTCGCATCACAGTCACAACCGGTGACGTTGAAGACCTAATCGACGCCGGTGCAGATATCGTTGCCTATGACGCGACGGATCGACCACGCGCCCATCAGCGGGGCGACGTTTTGCGCACGATCTTGGCGGGCGGATCGCTGGCGATGGCCGACTGTTCAACGATTGAAGACGCAAA
>CAXMPY010000123.1:0-6378 GCA_964195275.1 uncultured Paracoccaceae bacterium | reverse complement strand
ATTGGGGTCTGATCGATGAGATTGTTGAAAATCGAGCGAAAATCGATGACGAAGATAGCTGATTAGGCAACATCACCGGGTGTTCAACGGGCATATGCCGTTTTGGGTTGTGCCGGAAATAACGCTGATTTAAACTTTCATGGATACAAGCTGCTATGGCATGTCCGTAGCAATATTTACTGGTCGGGCGTCGTAGGGAACTCTGATGGCAAATAATTCTGGCGACAGCAAAAATACCCTGTACTGCTCGTTTTGCGGTAAAAGCCAGCACGAGGTTCGCAAATTAATTGCGGGACCAACTGTTTTCATCTGTGATGAATGCGTTGAATTGTGCATGGATATTATCCGAGAGGAATCAAAAACCTCTGGTTTGAAATCCGGTGACGGAGTGCCGACACCAAAGGAAATCTGCGATGTTTTGGACGATTATGTCATCGGGCAGGCCCATGCCAAGCGGGTCTTATCGGTAGCTGTACATAACCACTATAAGCGGCTGAACAACGCTGGCAAAACCGGCGAAATTGAGCTGGCAAAATCCAACATCCTGCTGATTGGTCCCACTGGGTGCGGTAAAACATTGCTGGCCCAAACTTTGGCTCGGATCATTGATGTACCGTTCACGATGGCGGATGCCACCACCCTGACCGAGGCTGGGTATGTCGGCGAAGACGTTGAAAACATTATTCTAAAACTGCTGCAGGCCAGTGAATATAACGTTGAACGTGCGCAGCGCGGCATCGTCTATATTGACGAAGTCGACAAGATCACGCGCAAATCTGACAACCCGTCAATCACGCGGGATGTATCGGGCGAGGGCGTACAGCAGGCACTGCTGAAAATTATGGAAGGCACCGTTGCGTCGGTACCTCCCCAAGGTGGGCGCAAACATCCGCAACAGGAATTCCTGCAAGTCGATACCACAAATATCCTGTTTATTTGCGGCGGCGCATTTGCCGGGCTGGACAAGATTATTACCCAACGCGGTAAAGGGTCTGCCATCGGCTTTGGTGCAGATGTTCAGAACAATGATGATCGCGGTGTTGGCGAAGTTTTCACCGAACTTGAGCCGGAAGATTTGCTGAAATTCGGCCTGATCCCGGAATTTGTTGGCAGATTGCCGGTTATTGCCACGCTGCGGGATCTGGACGAAGAGACTTTGATAACCATTCTGACCCAACCCAAAAATGCACTGGTTAAGCAATATCAGCGGCTTTTTGAATTGGAAGACACCAATCTGAAATTTACCGACGAAGCGCTGAGGGCCATCGCAAAACGCGCGATTGGGCGCAAAACAGGTGCACGTGGGTTACGATCGATCATGGAAGATATCCTGCTGGATACGATGTTTGATCTGCCGGGGTTGGACAGCGTCAAAGAGGTTGTTGTCAACGACGAGGCGGTGAATTCTGATACCCAGCCGTTGATGATCCATTCTGATGAGGCCAAAAAGGGCGCAAGCGCCAGTTGATCATAATTGGGCATGGGCCGCTGGACCTTCGCAGCCCAATCCGCCATATGATAGCCAAGGATTAACCGGAGCGCTTGATGGGCATTTTCAAAACGTTGCTACGATCCGTGACTTGGTGGAATGAACAGACCATCAACACGCAATTGTTTACTTGGCGGCGTGGTGTCCTGGTTGGGCAAGACGACCTGGACAATAAATACTATGAAACCCGTGACAAAAAACGTCGGTGGGTTATCTTCAGCGGTCTTGCCGAAGCAAGCCGCGTGTCACCAGAATGGCACGGCTGGCTGCACCATACATTTGATCAACCCCCCAGCCTGACACCAATGGTTCACAACGCTTGGGAAAAGCCGCATCAGGAAAACCTGACGGGTTCGACTGCGGCCTATGCCCCGCCGGGGTCAATGCGACGGGCCAGCCCGCCTGATCGCGGCGACTATGACGCCTGGCAGCCGGAATAGGCTTTTATGGCTGAGAACCCCACAGAAGTTTTGGTTGGTGGCGCGGTTTTGGCCGGGGCGATCGGTTTTTTGGTCTATGCTGGCGGCATAACCGGTTTTGATGCAGCTGGAACATCTGACCACCAGTATTCGGCATCGTTTCGGTCAATCGAAGGTGTTTCAATCGGCACCGATGTGCGTCTGGGCGGCGTTAAAATCGGCACGGTGACCGAGCTGACATTGAACCCGAACACCTTCCGCGCAGAGGCTGAATTTATGATTAAAAGCAACCTGTTACTGCCTGATGATACAGCGGCTGTTGTGTCGTCAGAAGGATTGCTTGGCGGCAATTTTGTCGAACTTCTGCCGGGTGGTTCTTTGGAAAACCTGGAACCCGGATCAGAGATTGAAGACACCCAAAGTTCGGTGGGTTTAATCGAGCTTTTGTTGAAGTTCGTCAGCGGCAATCGCAGCGAATGATGTTCCGGTTCGCGGTGTTGGCTTTTGGCGTCTGCTTTTATGTTAACACAGCCGCAGCCCAAGAAGTTGTAATTCAAAGCCCGATTACCCAAGAAGTTCTGCCACTCGAACCGATGAGCCAGATACCGATTGCGCCAACTGTCCAAATTCAGGCGGCAAGCATCGCTGTGCAAGGCGTTGTGTTGCGGGCGCTGGATAAAGTATCAGGCGAGGTGGTGGATTTTGAATTGACGCCCGGGCAAACCAAACAGCTGGGGCGTATTCAGGTTTCTTTGAATGAATGTCGTTACCCGACCAATAATCCGTCTGGTGACGCCAGCGCACATCTGGATATTCGAAACGCGGCGGATCAAAGCCAGGCTTTTTCGGGCTGGATGATTGCTTCTAGTCCTGCCCTGAACGGGCTGGATCATTCGCGCTATGACGTTTGGGTGTTGCGCTGTATCACATCATAGGCGGTTTGCGGGTGCGGCAACGCCTGGATATCAGCATCGGATTTCAGGGCAATTTCAAGATGTTGCAAATAATTCTTGCGGCTAATTTCGATGCCCCCCAGGCTTTCCAAGTGCGGGGTTAGAAATTGGGTGTCAAATAGGCGAAACCCGGTGATCATCAACCGATCTACCAACCAGGCCAGTGCAATTTTAGAAGTGTTGGGTTGGCGCGAAAACATGCTTTCGCCAAAAAATGCCCGGCCCAGGGTAACCCCGTAAACCCCGCCGACCAACTGATCGCCGTGCCAAATTTCCTGACTATGGGCGTGACCCATTTCAAACAAACGCAAATACAGGTCGTGAATTTGTGGGTTAATCCATGTTTCGCTGCGGTCAGCGCAGGCGGTCAAAACACCCGCAAAATTTGTGTTAAATCTGGCTTGATAAACTGACGACCGAATTGCTTTGCGTAAACTTCGCGAAATGCGAAACCGGTCCAACAGAAATACGCCGCGATGGTGCGGATCGACCCAATGAATTTCAGCGGAATCCTGTGCCTCGGCCATTGGGAATATCCCGGCAGCGTAGGCGTTTAACAACATCGCCGGGGTCAGCGCGTCAGACATTTAAAGGCGCAATCAGCTTAGGTTTTCGTCCAACCATTTTTCAAGCCAATTAATGTTGTAATTACCCGATTGAATTTCCGGTTCGGCCAGCAGCATCCCAAACAGTGGGATAGATGTTTCGATCCCATCGACAATCAGTTCACCCAATGCGCGGCTAAGCCGGGCCAATGCTTCGGGTCGGTCGCGACCGTGAACAATAAGTTTACCAATCAAACTGTCGTAATAGGGCGGGACTGAATAGCCGTCATATAGGGCTGAATCCATTCGTACACCCAGGCCCCCCGGTGCGTGGTATTGTGTTATCCGGCCGGGACAGGGGGCGAAATTCGGTAGTTTTTCGGCATTGATACGTACTTCGATTGCATGGCCGTTTATCTGCAAATCGTCTTGTGTGAACGACATCGGTTCGCCCGCTGCGACAAGGATTTGTTCGCGCACCAGATCAACGCCAAAAATAGCCTCGGTCACAGGATGTTCGACCTGAAGACGCGTGTTCATTTCGATGAAATAGAATTCACCATTCTCAAACAAAAATTCGATCGTTCCGGCCCCGGCATAGTCAATTCCGGCGACGGCATCGGCGCAGGTTTTGCCAATTTTGGCACGCGTTGCAGCATCAATTGCCGGGCCTGGTGCTTCTTCAAAAACCTTTTGGTGGCGACGTTGCAGCGAACAATCGCGCTCGCCCAAATGCACCGCGCCACCTTTACCATCGCCAAAAACCTGAATTTCAATGTGGCGTGGAGTTAACAGGTATTTTTCGATGTAACATTCTTCATTGCCAAACACCGATTTGGCCTCGGCGCGGGCGGTATGAAAAGCGCTTTCCATGTCCTGTTCGGTCATCGCCACTTTCATGCCGCGGCCCCCGCCGCCGGCTGTGGCTTTGACGATCACCGGATAGCCGATTTCGCGGCCAATATTTTTCGCAGTGGCCAGATCTGGCACCCCACCGTCCGAGCCGGGAACGCATGGCACCCCAAGGTTCTTCATGGTTTCTTTGGCGGTAATTTTGTCGCCCATGATGCGAATGTGGCGCGCGGTTGGGCCGATGAACTTTAGATCGTGATCTTCAAGAACTTGAACAAAATCAGCATTCTCGGACAAAAACCCGTAACCCGGGTGAATGGCCTGTGCGCCAGTAATTTCGCAAGCCGAAATTATTGCGGGGATTGACAGATAACTGTCCGTGCCCGGCGGCGGACCAATGCAGACCGCTTCATCCGCCATGCGCACGTGCATTGCATCACTGTCAGCGGTTGAATGCACCGCAACAGCTTGGATGCCCATTTCGCGCGCGGCCCGCACGACACGCAGGGCAATTTCGCCGCGATTTGCGATAAGGATTTTATCAAACATAACCCAGGGCGCCTTATTCAACGATCATCAAAGGCGCGCCAAATTCAACCGCGTCGCCGCTGGCCACCAACACGCGTTTCACCGTTCCAGATTTTGGCGCCGGAATATGGTTCATTGTTTTCATGGCTTCAATGATCAGCAATGTATCGCCCTCGGCAACTTTATCACCAACCGCAGCAAATACCGCTGCTTCGGGTTCAGGTTGAAGATAAATCGTTCCAACCATTGGCGAGGTGACGGCGCCTGGGTGTCCAGCTGGGTCGTCATCGACACCCGCCGCTGGTGCGGTTTCGGTGCCTGGTGTGGCTGCAGAGGCAGGCAAAGCCGCGACCGGTGCAGCCATCTGTACAGCGGCTTGCACAACCTGCTGAACACGGGCAACGCGAACATTTAGGCGATCCGCCTCGCCGTATTCACGTTTGACTTGAATTTCCGTAAGGTCATTTTCGTCCAACAGCGCCGCCAGCGCCTTAATAAATTCAACGTCCCCGGAATTAGTCGATTTTGCCATACGATCCTCGCCTGATTGTTGACCCGTCTTCGCAGGCCTGTGCAATGCTCGCCTTAATATAGGCCACTAATAGTTCGGTTGAAAGCGCCGTTTGTGACAAAATAATCCAGTCAGTTGGGCTGAATAAACTGGTTGAGAGAAAAAAATTTTACCAATTGATAAAAAAATGAAAACCTGCCAACCTGTGTTCGGAAGACAAAATAATTTCGCGGAGGGATCAATGGCCAACAACCCAATGACAAAAGGTGTTGCAGATGCACGCCTGTCACCGGACGTATTGCAGCAGAATTTTTCCGACTTGCACCCGCCATTTGATGCACATGGTGCGGCCGTCGCAGCAGATCGGTGCTATTTTTGCTATGATGCGCCCTGTGTAACGGCCTGCCCAACAACGATCGATATCCCGCTTTTCATCCGCCAAATTCAAACCGGTAACGCGCAAGCGGCGGCGCGCACCATATTTGACCAGAATATATTGGGTGGAATGTGCGCGCGGGTTTGCCCAACCGAAACCCTGTGCGAACAGGTTTGCGTGCGCGAAGTTGCCGAAGGCAAACCGGTTGATATCGGACTTTTGCAGCGCTTTGCGACTGACACATTGATGGCGTCCGGCGCGCATCCTTATCAACGCGCATCGGCAACGGGCACCAAAATTGCCGTTGTGGGCGCGGGTCCGGCGGGGCTGGCTTGCGCGCATCGGTTGGCAATGAAGGGCCACGACGTGGTTGTGTTTGACCCTCGCGCCAAGGCCGGCGGGCTAAATGAATTTGGTATCGCGGCGTATAAATCGGTTGATGGTTTTGCCGCTGATGAGGTTGACTGGTTGTTGAAAATCGGTGGCATTGATCTGCAGTTTGGCCGTGGGCTGGGGCAGGGATTAGCGCTGGAGCAACTGATTGCGGATTATGATGCCGTATTTTTGGCGTTGGGCCTTTCAGGTGTAAATGCGTTGCGCGCAGACGGTGAAGACAAGAACAACGTGCTGGATGCCGTAGATTTTATTGCCGATCTTCGCCAGGCCGATGATCTGACGCGCCTAAAAATCGGTCGCAATGTCGTT
>CAXMPY010000122.1:0-6459 GCA_964195275.1 uncultured Paracoccaceae bacterium | reverse complement strand
AATAATGTTAGGCCGCTTTGGAAGCCGGGACCTCGGTCAAGATTGCATGCAACGCAGCAGGGTCAGAATTTGCACGCAATTTGGCACAAACAGCGGCGTCACGCATTGTGCGCGAAACCAGGGCAAGTGCCTTAAGGTGTTCAACACCCGAATTTTTCGGGGCGAATAGTGCAAACACCAAATCTACAGGTTGTCGATCTGCGGATTCAAAGTTCAGCGGCTTTTCCAACCGCAGGAATGCCCCGCTGACATTTTCCAGGTCGGCCAATCTGGCATGTGGCAATGCAACACCATTGCCAACACCAGTTAGGCCTAGGTTTTCACGTTCAAGCAATGCTTCGACGGTTGATTCCTGGCCAAGGTCAAGCACGCCCGAAGCGATTTCCCCTAAATCGAGAAACAAACGCTTTTTGCTGGAAACGGCGCCGATAACCCTGACGGCCGACGGCTTCAAGATACTAGAAATATCCATGATGTTGGTGCTTTTCCTTACGGCCAAGGGCCCCGCAGATTATCCTGCGTTGTTTGGATCTATCCAGCCTATGTTACCATCTTCGCGCCGATAAACCACATTAATACCGTCATGTCCTTCGTTTCGAAAAACCAGCGCAGGCGCGCCTGCAAGTTCCATCTGCATCACCGCTTCACCCACTGAAATCGACGGGACCGAAGTTTCCGTCTCAGCGATGATCATGGGTTGAAGCGTTTCAGGCTCCGACTCATTCGGGTCATCAGACGATGCGAGGATATAAGTCGAAGCATTAGAGAGTTCAACAGGATGTTGCCGATCTTTGTGATGATCTTTCAATCGGCGCTTATAGCGACGCAGTTGTTTGTCCATTTTTTCGCCGCACAGATCGAACGCAACATATATATCGTGCGAATGTGCCTTGGCCTGAACGGTTAATCCAGTTGATAAATGTACCGTTGCTTCACAAACGAATTCACCGGCATTTTTAGAAAAAATTACCCCAGCATCAGTGGGGCGCCCGGAATATTTCTTAACGATACCATCTAGTTCCGTCTTTACATGGTTTTGTAAAGCTTCGCCAATGTCAATTTGTTTGCCGGTAATTTGGTACTGCATTCGACCTCTTTCGGTAATGGTTTATTGATCCAATCTTGGCCAGCAACGCTGCGCGTGAAAATCAGCAATGGTTGTTTGATATTGCCCAAACAGCACGCCGCCTATAGCTAGTATTTTGGGTTTGATCAGGCGATGAAATTGTGAACTTGCATTGTCTTATTTGGCGATGACTCGGGGCTTGCTGTCAACAGTTAGTGCGAAATGATTTTTATCAACCTGATCGAAAACTATCGCCAAGGTAGACCCGCCGAACATTTTCGTCCTGAATCACCTCGTCCGCTGTGCCGCTCATTAGCACGGTTCCTTCGTGCAAAATATAGGCTCGATCCAGAATTTCCAACGTTTCTCGCACGTTATGGTCAGTGATCAATACACCGATACCACGGGTTTTCAAATCGGCCACCAAACTGCGTATTTCACCCACTGCAATGGGGTCAACACCGGCAAATGGTTCATCCAGCAGCACATATTTCGGGTTAGAAGCCAAACAGCGCGCAATTTCAACGCGACGGCGTTCACCACCCGACAGCGCCAAAGCTGATGCGCGGCGCAGGTGCGATATTGAAAAATCAGATAGTAATTCTTCCAGTCGTTCACGGCGGGTGTAAGGATCTGAAATTACTATTTCGAGGATTGCCAGGATATTGTTTTCGACGGATAAGCCCCGAAATATTGACATTTCCTGAGGCAGATATCCAATTCCCAGCTTAGCACGCCGGTACATTGGCAAAACCGTGACATCCTGACCATCGACGATAACTTGACCGCCTTCGGGGGTGACAAGGCCAGCGATAGAATAAAAGCAGGTGGTTTTACCCGATCCATTGGGTCCAAGCAATGCTACAACTTCACCCCGTGCCAACGTCATGCTGACGTCGCGAATGACAACGCGTTTGCGATAGCTTTTGCGCAATTTGATAATTTGCAAGCCACCCTGGCCAGCCGTCAGGGTCAGGTCGGCCATCAGTTGTCCCCGGTTTGAAAGATGGTGCGAACACGACCCTCTAAACTTGCAACACCGGTTGTTAGATCGACAATCATGCGCTCGGCGGACAGTGCATTCGCGCCTTGAGTTAGGATAACATTTCCTGTCATGATGATGGATCCGCCATCTATCGAATATTCGGCCCGTTCAGCTTCGGCGGCTTCGGCACCATTTGTAAGCGTGACGCCACCGCTGGCCATCAGTCGACTGACTTGACCCGTCGCGCTGCCATCTTGGGTGGCATATTCTACCAGCACCAGTTCCGCGGAAATGCGCATTTCACCTTGGCCAATCAGGACATTACCTTTGAACGTCGCTGAACCGTCCGCCTGGCTGATCGTTAGCTGATCGGCTGATAATTCTACCGGCAATGACGTGTCGTGTTGCAATCCGCCAAACGCAACCTCAGCGCTTTGCGCCAGCACAAATGATGCCTGAATTGCAAAAAGCAGCGCAGCAGCCAAGAATTTGAAAAATTGCATCATAGACTATTCCTGATATTTATTCGGGTCATACACTAAAATCACGCCATCCTGAAAGATCAGTTCAAAGGAATCTGCGTTGTCAGTGCTATTGGATTGTAACAACATTCGCCCGGCTGTTACGTGGCCAAGTGGTCCAGTGCCCATGACCTGACCAGTGGTTTTGATGGTTGAACCTTTGAAATCGGCCAAAATAGCGTCGGTTTCGACAAGATAACCTAACGAAGTTGCCAAGGTGACGCCGCCGGTTAAATCTGCTGATTGTTCAGTTGTGTTCACCGTCCCAAGTGCCGCGAAAATCTCGACAGTCTGACCATCCGGTGTTTCAAGCGACGCACTGATACCTTGGATAGTCAAACCCGTCTGACCATCGGGCAATGGCTGTCCAACATCGGCCGCCAAACTAAATGCAGTGCCGTTTTCGGACACGCCGGAAAGGGCTGGTTTGCCAATTCTGGGCTGGTTGGCAAGTTCTTGTATTTCATCGTCAGCAATTGGAATTGACAGGGTCGGATCAACCGGACTTGAAACAAAAAACAACGTCGACAATATCGCCAAAGCGGCGAGCGGCAGAATTATTCTAAGCCACGCAATAAGACGAGAATATGAATTATCTATCATGGCCATATTCAGGCAACGCCAGCACGCAAACAGTCATGCAGGTGCAGGATGCCAACGGCTTTGTTATTTTCGGCTTCGTTTACCACAAACAGGCAGGTTATTTGGCGATGGTTCATGATTGCAACTGCTTCTTCCGCCAAGGCGTTTGGTGATATCGTTGTTGGTGAGCTGGTCATGACCTGGCCAACGGATTTTTCAAGCAACCCATCCATATGACGGCGCAAATCCCCGTCGGTAATGATCCCGATCAAAGCGCCATTTTTGTCAGGGATGCCAACGACACCAAATCCTTTTTGACTTATCGCCAACAGCGCGTTGCCCATCCCGGCGTCTATCGCCACCAGCGGCAAATCGGAATGCATCAGTTCGCTGACTTTGGATAGTCTTGCGCCCAGTTTCCCACCCGGGTGAAAATCACGAAACTGCGCCGGCGTAATATTGCGGTTTTCCATCAATGCCACCGCCAGGGCATCCCCTAGCGCCAGTGTCATCGTGGTTGATGTGGTCGGAGCCATGCCAATGGCACATGCCTCGGGCGCAGCAGGCAGCAAGATGGTGACATCGGCCTGTTGTAATAACGTGCTTTGCGTGCGTGCGGCCACACCGATCATGGGAATGCTGAACCGCCGAGTATAGGCGATAATGTCAGCCAGTTCGGGCGTTTCGCCAGAGTTGGACAATACCAACGCAACATCGTCGCGTGTCATCATGCCAAGATCGCCATGGCTGGCTTCGGCCGGGTGAATGAAAAACGCAGGCGATCCGGTGCTGGCAAGCGTTGCGGCAATTTTCCGGGCAATATGGCCGGATTTTCCCATGCCCGAAACGATGATACGACCTGTTGTGTTTTGCATCAGTTCGACGGCGTCGCAAAACCCATCACTGATTGTGTCGGCCAATACGCCAAGCGCATCTGCTTCGCGGGTAATAACGCGGCGGCCGGTGGCCAATATGCTGTCTTTATTCATGGCTTGTGCCGTTTTTAGTGGGCGAAGATGTCAATTTCGGGCCAGCCTGCCAGGTCCAGTTTTGCCCGCGTTGGTAAGAAGTTAAAACAGGCCCGGGCCAAATCCGTGCGGTCCTCGCGTTCTAGCCGCATGTCTAGTTTTTTCTTCATTTCATGCAGGTAAAGCACGTCTGATGCCGCATAGCTGATTTGTGCGTCGCTTAGTTTTTCAGCACCCCAGTCGCTTTGTTGCTGTTGCTTTGAAACATCTACGCCAAGCAATTCATCAAGCAGGTTTTTCAACCCGTGGCGGTCGGTGTAGGTGCGCACAAGTTTTGAGGCGATTTTGGTGCAATAAACCGGTGCCGTTAGCGCATCAAACGCATTCAGTAGGGCCGCAATATCAAAACGTCCAAAATGGAATATTTTCAACACATCGGGATTGGTCAGCATCGCACACAGGTTTGGGGCGCTGCTTTGCCCCGGCGCGATCTGGACCAGATGCGCATTGCCGTCACCGCCTGACATCTGCACAACGCATAATCTGTCCCGGTGTGGATTTAGCCCCATCGTTTCACAGTCTATGGCCACCACCGCCCCAAGGTCCAAACCATCGGGCAAGTCATTTTGATAAAGATGATTTGCCAACGGCGGTATCCTTTATTGACATGTCTTTTGTGTTGCTGCGGAAATAGTGTGTTTGGCTTCTGGGTGCAACTACACTTGGCGTGGCCTTGGCTTAGTGGGTCAAAATACCCAAGGTAAAAAAGTGTATGGTTGGGTTATCCAAGCCATCCACGAATGTTTCATGAATTGTGTGAAATATAGCTGGATTGCGAACGCGATCCAGATTCCGAACAGCAAAATGAACCGTAACACACGACCGATGAAATAGCCCCGATAGGATATTTCGGTTGTTGCACGTGCCAATGCGCTGTTGGTCCAAAGTGTTGCGTCGCGCCCAACGCGCGCCCGTATCGCAGCATCGGCGTATATACGCCCCACCCAGCGGCGCAGTATGGTCAGCGTCACAACGACGTAGACAGCTTTTGCAAATAGTATTGCCTGCGATAAAGTTGCCAGCTGATCAGGTGTGAAATCAACAATACCGGGGTAAATGCCTTCGGAGAAAATGATTAATATGCGTGACCCGAATAGTGGAATGGCCAGCACTACCGTCAGCAATGCCAACCCGATATAGCGCCAGCCCGAATGGCGCACAGCACTTTTGACCTGACGATATTCAAACAGTGCGAAGGCTCGACCCTCGACAGCCTGATGCGCCAGTGCCATCGGCAAATAGATCATCAGTATGGCGAAGATCAGGATCCCCGAAATGCCCAAAGCGGGCCCGACAAGCGCCTGTTCGTAGCCCTTGGAAAACGAATTTTCCCATCCCGCCCACCACGATAAAATCCAAGCGGCGGTAAACGGCAGCGTCGCTAGCATCAGGCTGATTGCCGCCAAGACACCTTCGCGAATACTTGCGGCAAGCCCGCCAAGTAAACGATGAAAAAATCCTCGACCCGGCGCGCCCAGCACCCAACCGATGTGGGCGCGTTCTAGTCCGGCCCGTTTAAACGCTGCATCGCGGGTTTGACGCATTAGCCATCCAAGCAATAACAGCGACGTCGGCCCCGACAGTGCCAAAATGCTGCCGATTAGCAATGACCATAGCCGCGCCCAAGTTCGACCAACGAACGATCGTGGCACATATGTTTCGTTGTCTGCCATGCTCATGTGGTCACCCCAGACAGTGCGTCACCCTCGGCCCGATCAGCCTTAAAGCCCATCAGCCCGGCGATTGTGGGGGCGATTGCGCTTTGGTCAATTGCACGGTCCATGACCCGGTTTTTTGTGATGCCGGCGCCGGCAATGACGGCCCAAATTTCGTGCGCCGATCTGGTGTTAAAATGGTGTTGAAACGGCACATCCATCAGCGAATTGGCGTCCCTGCCGCAATCAGGCGCAATGACAAACACAGTGTTGTCGCGATAGAACGGATCAGCGTTCACCGCCGACACAATTTGAGAAATACCGTCGTCGATGACTGAAATTGCGCGGGTATAATGCGAGGCATTTCCCCAATGCACATAATCGGTGTCCTGATAATTCACCATCATCATACGGGGTTGCAGTTCTTTGAGCGCGCGCAATGACAGGGCCGTTAGCAACCGATCGCCGCGGGGATTTCTAAACCCATCATCGCCATACCGGTCGCGCCACCCTTGCCAAAACTGTTCAACGGGGGCTGATTGTTCCGGCGCAAATGACCGTTTGTCAGCACCCAACAATTTTTGATACTGCATTTCGGTTTTCTTCAGCGGATCGCCAAACA
>CAXMPY010000121.1:0-6513 GCA_964195275.1 uncultured Paracoccaceae bacterium | reverse complement strand
GGTGGTTGCGGGTGTGCAAAATGGCGACACCCAAATTGTCGTGATCTATGGCCCCTGCAATGAAGAGACATTCGTCGCGACCCGAGGAAACGGTGCGCAGTTAAATGGCGCCTCTTTGACAATAGTCGATGCACGGCTTTTGTCACAGGGCACTCTGGCGATTGGATATTCAAACCGTGTTGATGACCAAGACATTGTGCAATTCGTCTCGAGACTAGTCGACGAAGGGTCTATGTTTTACCGCAAAGCATCTGGCGCGATTTCGCTTGCCTATGTCGCAGCTGGTCGATTTCTTGGCTATTCGGAAGAACACATGAACGCCTGGGATTGTCTTGCCGGACAGTTGATCGTGGCCGAGACTGGCGGTCGAGATGCCGACGCGATGATCCGCGATGGCGGCCGAGTCGTTGTCGGAACGCAGGTCGTGTTGGATCGACTTCTGGCAATATCAAAGTCAGCTTTTGGACAAACCGATTAGGCCTCGGGCAACAGAACCGGACCTTTTGCCGTGAAGCCCACAGTCACATCGGTGTCCACATCAAGCGGCATGTCAACATCGTCTTGCACAGCAAACATTACCCCAAAATCTGCCTCTAAAGTGTATTCCATCCGAACACCAACATAGGTGGCTTTGGCAACGCGGGCGTTGAACCCGCTTTCTGCCCCGATAATTAAGCGTGAGGGGCGAACAGCCAGTTTAGCGGGGCCGGGTTTAAGTCCGCGCGCCGGTAGAACATGCTGATAGCTTTGGACTGATATCGTCGCCTGATCGTTTTGCACGCTGTCGATGATGCAGGGCAGGATGTTCGCCTCTCCTATAAAGTCTGCCACGAAACGATCGACAGGCGCGTCATACAATTGCCGCGGGGTCCCGATCTGCGCGATGGCAGCGTTGCGCATCACGACAATTTCGTCCGAGACGGCAAGCGCTTCTTCCTGATCGTGGGTCACGTAAACCACGGTCAAACCAAGCTCCTGTTGGATGGAGCGGATGTCCTCGCGCACCTGACGGCGCAGCTTGGCGTCAAGATTTGAAAGCGGTTCGTCAAAAAGTAAAACCTGTGGTTCTAGTACCAGCGCGCGCGCCACGGCGACCCGTTGTTGCTGACCGCCGGACAATTCGCTGGGGAGCCGGCTGTCAAACCCCTTGAGGCCAACAAGATCGAGACCGGCAAGGGCGCGGTCGCGAGTTTCGGCTTTTGAGAACCCTGAAAATGTTAATCCGTAAGAAACGTTTTCAAGCACACTCATATGGGGAAACAGCGCGTAGGACTGAAAGACCATCGACACGTCGCGGTCGGTGGCCGGCAAGGCGGTGACATCCCTGTCGCCGATCAGGATGCGACCCTCCGACGCCATTTCCAGACCAGCAATCATGCGCAACGTTGTGGTTTTTCCGCAACCGGAGGGGCCGAGTAAGGTGACGAGCTTCCCTGCTTCAACCGACAGGTCGATGTTATCAACTGCAACGACATCGCGTCCGAAGCGTTTGGAAACGCCTTCAAAGCGAACCGTTGCCGCTTTGCCGGTGATTTGTGTTTCTGCCATGGTTACTCTCCCGCCGCGAATTGTGTTCGTCGGCCAATTTTGGTGCGCCCGACCAATATCTGCAGCAAGCCAACCGCCGCCAGCATCACAAATATGAGTGTCGTGGAATATGCGATAGCAATGCCATAGTCGTTATTTTCGACCCGTCCAATTATGTAACTTGTGGCCATATTGTATTCAGCCGAAACAAGAAATATCACCGCCGAAATTGCCGTCATGGCGCGCACAAAACTGTAGACAAGTGCGGCCAATATTGCCGGTCGCAACAAAGGTAAAATTACCTTTCTGAACGTCTGCCACGAATTTGCACCTAGTGTCAGAGACGACTCGTCCAGCGATTTATCCAGCTGGCTCATGGAGGCGATGCCCGCGCGCACGCCAACGGGCATATTGCGGAATATAAAGCTGACAATCAGGATGATCCCGGTTCCCGTGATTTCGATGGGCGGAACGTTGAACGCAAGTATGTAGCTTACGCCAATAACAGTTCCGGGAATTGCAAAACTAAGCATCGTGCCGAATTCAAATGCGTTTTTGCCGGTGAACGTCTGGCGCGTTAGCAAATATGCGGTAATCAATCCGAGGATGGCTGTAAGCGGTGCCGCGGCAGCGGCGATGTAGATCGTGGTCCAGAAGCTATCCCACGCCGAGCCGATCCATTGAATTCCAAATTCGTTATAGCCGACTCTGAAAGCAGTTTTGTAATGCGTAAATGTCAACGAGTTGTCTACGCCCCAAAGCTCTACAAAGCTGCCGAATACGATCATCAGGTAAACAATGATCGTGATCGCACCCCAGATAGCCGCAATGGCAAAAACAGGTATCGACAGGCGCTTGGGCATTAGCGGATGCACGCCTGCATCGCCCTTTCCTGTGACAGTTGTATAGCTTTTCTTACCGAGCCAGACCCGCTGTGCATAAAACGCTGACAGGGTGAAAAACAGCAGAACCATCGCCAGTACCGCAGCGCGGCCCTGGTCATATTGCGCGCCGACAATCGCGAAAAATATATCCGTCGACAGCACATTGAAATTTCCGCCCAAGACCAGCGGATTGCCGAAATCTGCCATGCTCTCGATGAAGCCCAACAAAAACGCGTTCGCTAAACCGGGTCGCATCAGCGGCAACGACACCGTGCGGAATGTTTGCCACCTATTTGCGCGCAGAGTCTGCGCAGCCTCTTCCATTGAGGGGCTGACACCTTCGACGACGCCGATCATTACCAAGAATGCAATTGGCGTAAACGCCAGCGTCTGAGCAATCATCAGGCCGGGAAGCCCGTAAAACCAACGCGTCGGCTGCACGCCGAAAAGATCGGCAAAAAATACGGTGACAGCGCCTGAACGGCCCAAAAGCAGGATCAGGGCCAACCCGATCACAAAGGGTGGCGTGATGATTGGCAGCACCGTCAGGGCGCGCAAAACGCGTTTGTATTTGAAGCCTGACCGAGTCACGACCAAGGCAAATACCAGCCCCAACGCGGTGGTGACGACGCCGACGACAATGGCCAGGAACAGCGAATTCCAGGCCACTCCACAGCGCGCATCGCGCAGGCAACCAAGGCCCCATATCCGGTCGTCAAAAATTTTCGCCGTAAAGACGCTGGCGGAATAGCCGCCATCTTCGGTGATGAAGGCTGCGATCAGCATTTTGGCGATGGGGAAAAAGACAAAGACCGAAACGATGACGATGATACCGCCAATAGCGCTGACAACGAATACATCGCCATTCACAGCCCCACGTGCGGCAATTCCTTGGGTGAAAAGAAAAAGAAACGACGTGGCCACAAACAATGCGCCATAGCCCATACCGAATTGCCGGTCGCCCAAATCGCCAAATATTGCGGTGAGCCAGTCAAAATTGAACCCGCGAATACCGATGCCGAAACCCTGTGCGATCAGAATGGAAAATCCAACCGCACCCGTAAAGATCAGAATAGTGCCGTATGCGGGGTCGAATTTTCGAAACTTCAAGACAGCCAGCGAAGCCAGCAACGGCAAAAGCAAAGGCGCCAGCCACAGCTTTTCACCCTGCGCCAACAAGAACGCTGCTGGTGCGTAATCTGGGTCAAATGGATAGCCGTCAAACAGCCACTCAAAACGGAAGAACCCGTCTTCGATCCCGTACCAAGGGAACAGGAAGAACCCGAGCCACCCGACAATAATCCAAAAGATCAGAACCGGGTGGTGGGTTTCTTTAGTTACTTCATTGCTCAAAGTACTTACTGCGGCAGGATCGACACTTCGTCATCCCACTTTTGCAGCAGTCGCTTACGCTCGGCGCTGGATCCGTAAAGTTTGAAGTCATAGTCAATCAGATTTATCGTCGCTGGGTCTGGCGCCAGAGGCGAGGATTCAGCACTGACATTCGAAGGTACCTGGAAAGAATTCACTTTCCACGCTTCCGACTGCGCCTCGGCACTTAATGCCCAGTCGTAGAACATTTTTGCTTCGTCCGAGTTACGAGCGCCGTCAATGATACTCATCGACCCGATTTCGTATCCGGTGCCTTCACAGGGTGCCACGCCGTCAACCGGAAATCCAGCAACCGCCTGTTTCACCACTCCGTGTAGAAACGCCACAGCGATGGTGTTTTCACCGCGTGCAGCTGCCTTGATCGGGGCGGAACCGGACTTGGTGTATTGGTTAATATTGGCGTGCAGACCTTTCATGTATTCAAAGCCTTCGTCTTCGCCAAAAATCTGCACGATGGTGGCCAGCGTGGTATAGGCCGTGCCCGATGAATTGGGGTTCGCCATCTGGATGTGACCCTTGTAGGCCGGGTCAAGCAGGTCTTTCCAACAGGTGGGCAAAGGCAGATCGTTGGCCGCCATGATCTCGGTGTTATAGCCGTAACCCAACACGCCCAGATAAATGCCGACGGTCTTATCGTTCGCGGCTGCTGCCTGGCCCAAAGCCCAAGGATGTAGTTCCCCACGCATTGGCGAAACATAGGCCATTGTCAAACCTTCCTCGGCGGCCTGCAGGTGTGGGTCACCAGTACCGCCCCACCAGACATCGCCCTTGGGGTTGCTGGCTTCCGCCTTTATTTGCGCGAAAGTTTCGCCAGAACTTTTGCGGGTCATGTTGACGTCAATACCAGTTGAGGCTTCGAACCCACGCGCCATCACTTCGCAGAACTCTGCGTCAGCGCTACAATACAGCGTCACTTTGGCAGCCTGTGCGGCTGAAATGCCAGCTGTCAGCGCGAATACCGAAGTCAGCGCCATTACATTTAATTTTTTCATGGTTTTCCTTCCAAGTGTGAGCCCCTCAGGCCCTTTATTTTGTTTCCGGACGCTTTGTGCATCCCTTGTTGTGAACGGCCCCAGCCGTTTCTCCCGATACGTCAGGACTTAGTCCGTTCTGATACAGTAACGGGATTCCTAAGATTTAAAAGCGCTACAATTGGGCATCGCTATCATATCAGGTTACGAATTCTGTTCACCCTCCAAGCTGTGCAGCCCAGCAGCCCGCACGACGCCGACATTGGGGCCGCAAAAAACCATGACGCCATCATGAACCGATTGTTCGTCCAGCCGATAATTTGCGCGACTTACCCAGATTTAGTTATGGATGGTCTGGAGGCGCATATGCCGAAAAATTGGCAAGATGACATGCCGCTAATCGGCCAACCGCTGGTTTGGCTGGGTGTTACTATTACACCCGCCAAACCGTTGCCAATAGCCCCGCGTCGTCTTGGCCGAAAGCCAAATTTGTAAAAACAGAATGTGTTAAATCCAGCGTAGGTTGGGAAATTTATCCTGAAGGTTTAGGTGAAACCTTGTCGTGGTTATCGCAGGAATTCACTGGTGATCTACCTTTGTTCGTGACCGAAAACGTTATGGCTGGCGACAATCGTTTGGTAGACGGTGAAGTCGACGATATCCAACGAATGGATTAAATCGCTTCGCATTTGAAATGCGTCCGTGATGCTATTATCTGCGGCTGCAACATTCAGGGCTATTTTTGCTGGTCTCTTTTGGAAAATTTTGAATGGGCCTTTGGATATTCCGAGCGGTTTGGGATGGTTCATGTAGATTATGCGACCCAAAAGAGAACGCCCAAAAACAGTTATAAAACGATGCAGATTGTGGTTTTGCCTTCTGACTGATTTGGCGCAGTTGTATGGCCAAATCATAACCCGATCAGCGCTCCTAATCGGGTAGCATTTGCCACATTACAGCACCCATCTGTGTCAGAATACCTATAGCGCTTGTAAGCCGAGTTTTTCCTTACATGGTCCCAAAGGCATGTTAAATATACATTTTATGTGTCAGCACGCTGGTTGTCAGTGTCAGCCTTTTTTTTGTCGATAATGCCCAAGAAGTCAGTTATTTTTGCAACAACGTC
This sequence comes from uncultured Paracoccaceae bacterium, assembly GCA_964195275.1. GTDB lineage: Bacteria > Pseudomonadota > Alphaproteobacteria > Rhodobacterales > Rhodobacteraceae > NVTR01. Next base: position 613 of record CAXMPY010000121.1, on the reverse strand, counting down.
AAATCCGTCTGGAAATTCCTGGAATGTGAACATAGTTGACATACAGGTTTTTGCTGCTTTGCAGGATGCAATGTGGCCCCTTAGGTTTTTCGGAGACTAAAGAATGTCTAAAGAACAACTGCCTGATCTGAGCGGACAGCTTAAGTTTGAAGGCGACAAACACGCCGGGCGCTCAAAGTTCCTGGCGATAGTGCTTGCGCTTTTGTTGGCGGGATGGATGGGCAGCGGTTATATATTGCCATCGGCCGAAACTGAAAACACACCCGAAGAAACCGCCGAACTGGCCGTTGCGGTCGCGGTTCTTGTTTCTAGCGCCCAAGATATCGACTTGGTTCTGATAGCCGAAGGCCAATCGACGCCCGATCGGGCGTCCCAAATTCAGGCAAAATCGACCGGTCAAATCCAATCCGTTGCGGTGGGTCGGGGCGATCTTGTTGAAACTGGCCAAGAAATCGGCCGCTTGGATTCTGAAACTGCCGAAGCACAGCTTTTGCAAGCCCAAACACAACTTGAACAGGCCGCGAGTGACTTTGATCGGGCGCGCACCCTGTTAAGTGGAGGCAATTCAACCGAAAACCGCGTGTTGCAAGCACGCGCAGCCAAGGCCGCCGCA
>CAXMPY010000120.1:0-6560 GCA_964195275.1 uncultured Paracoccaceae bacterium | reverse complement strand
AGCCATGCCTGGGCGATGTAGCGAAATACCCGATGGTTAAGTCCGGTCCATATTTGATGGGTAAATTTTACGCTGCCACAGCCTAAGGTCGCGTTACCCGGACGGCTTGCCGTTGCCTAAACAAAGCCCTAAGCGGGGTGAATGACGACAGCGATGACAAAACGGCAGCATGCACGCTCGGTGCTTGGTTTGGGGCTACCACTTGTTGGCAGCCACTTGGCGCAGTTTTCCATTCATATCACCGACACGGTGATGTTGGGCTGGTACAGTGTCGAGGCGCTGGCAGGCGTGGTTCTGGGCGGCACATTTTTCTTTATTTTCTTCATCGTTGGTGCTGGATTTGCTTTTGCCGTCATGCCTGTTGTGGCAGCGGCGGCCGCATCGGGCGAACAGGTACAAGTGCGCCGGGCGACCAGAATGGCGATGTGGATATCGGCCCTATTTTGCCTGATCCCGATTCCAATATATTTGTTTTCCGAAAACTTGCTTTTGATGATTGGTCAGGAACCGGAAATAGCCGAAATCGCCGCCAATTACCTTAAAATTGCAGGTTGGGGGATGATCCCGGCATTGCAGGTTATGGTGCTAAAATCCTATTTTTCAGCGTTGGAACGCACGTCGGTAGTGCTATGGGTCACGGTTGTTGCAGCAATTTTGAATGGGCTGCTGAATTATGCGCTGATCTTTGGCAATTGGGGCGCGCCTGAACTGGGTGTGACCGGGGCAGCGATTGCGTCAGTGACACTGCACGGTCTTTCTTTTGTGGTATTGGCGATCTACGCGAAATACTGGACGCCAGAGCACGCCCTGTTTCAGCGCTGGTGGCGGCTGGACATCGATGCGTTTCGGGCAAACTTTGCCCTTGGCTGGCCGATCGGGCTGACCTCGTTGGCGGAAAGCGGTTTGTTCACGGCGACTTCGGTAATGATGGGTTGGGTTGGCACTATCAGCCTGGCGGCCCACGGCATCGCCATTCAGTTGGTTGGGCTTATATTCATGATACATGTCGGGCTGTCCAATGTCGCGACCATCCGTGCCGGGCAGGCCTATGGTCGCCGCAACCAGGATGAATTGCGTCAAGGCGCCTTGGCAGTGATCGTGATATCGTTGGGTATTGCACTGGGCGCTGTGGCGCTGATTCTGAGCATACCTGAACTTTTGATCGGCCTGTTTGTGGATCCGTCCGATCCTGCTCGCCCCTTGGTCATTGCCGCAGGTGTAGGATTGTTGGCGGTGGCAGCGTTGTTTCAGGTGGCGGATGCCGGGCAGGTTGTGGTGCTGGGACTGTTGCGCGGTGTTCAGGACACGAAACTACCAATGATATATGCGGTAATCAGCTATTGGGGCGTGGGTATTCCGCTAAGTTATTATCTGGGATTTGTGGCGGGCTATGGCGGGGCTGGTATCTGGATGGGATTGGTTGTTGGGCTAAGCCTTGCCTGGCTGTCGATGTCGGTACGGTTCTGGGGGCAGGCCTCTCGAATATCCTAAACAGTAGTTAATGATGATTACGTTGCGATGCCTCCGGCGGGGATATTTTGGGAAAAAAGATGTCCAGAGAATTTAGCCCTTGTTCAAGCGTCCGGACTTTTTGTGTACCAGAACCGAACGTAGATCATGCATTGCCAACAGCAATTCATCGGTAATGGCTTCTAATTCTTCGTCGCTGGCGCGTGAATTTGCCCATAGGCGGTCAGGTTCAGATCCGCTACTGTAATCCGGCGCAAAATGCCTGAATGCGGTTACATGCCTGTACCAATGCGGCCTCGGATGTAGCGTAGCTGACGCGGAAGTTTGGCGAAACACCGAACGCAGCACCGAATACGACGGCCACGCCAGTTTCTTCCAGCAGTGCGGTAGCGAATTTTTCGTCGTCGGCTATCAATGTGCCTGCCTGGCTGGTTTTGCCGATGCATGCCGCAATCGAAGGATATACATAAAATGCCCCATCCGGCCTGGGGCAATCGATGCCTTTGGCCTGATTAAGCATCGACACCACCAGATCACGGCGATTCTGAAACAGGGTCTTGTTGCCCTGCAGAAAATCCTGCGGGCCGTTCAATGCTTCAACGGCGGCCCATTGTGATATCGACGCCGGATTGGACGTTGATTGGGACTGAATTTTACGCATTGCCGCGATCAGGTGTTCCGGGCCGCCGGCAAATCCGATACGCCAACCGGTCATTGCATAGGCTTTGCTTACCCCGTTACAAGTGAGCGTACGATCAAATAGACTGGGCTCGACTTGGGCCGGGGTGCAGAACTTGAAATCGTCAAACACCAGATGTTCGTACATATCATCCGTCATGACCCAGACATGTGGATGGCGTAGCAACACATCGGTCAAGCCCTTCAGCTCATCCCAGCTGTAGCCAGCCCCTGTAGGATTGGAGGGTGAATTAAAGATCAGCCATTTGGTTTTGGGTGTAATTGCGGCGTCCAATTGTGCCGGGGTCAGTTTGAACCCGGCGTTGATCCCGGCCACAACCGGCACCGGAGTGCCACCAGCCAGCAGCACCATATCGGGGTAGCTGACCCAGTAGGGTGCTGGGATGATTACTTCGTCGCCGGGGTTAAGTGTCGCCAGCAGCGCATTGAACAGGATCTGCTTGCCGCCAGTGGCCACGCTGATCTGCTTGGGAGTATATTCCAGCTGATTGTCGCGCCGGAATTTTTCGACAATTGCCACCTTTAGTTCAGGAATACCATCCACGGCAGTATACTTGGTGCGCCCGGCGTCAATTGCTGCTTTGGCTGCTGCTTTGATATTGTCAGGTGTGTCAAAATCCGGTTCCCCGGCGCCCAGCCCAATCACGTCTTGGCCGGCAGCCTTAAGTTCGGCCGCCATATTGGACACTGCGATGGTCGGCGATGGTTTTACCCGCGCCAATGTGTCGGAAAGAAAGGCCATTCGGGCGCTCCTTTGTTTGAATGTCAGGCAATGCCGTCTTAGAATGCCGCGAATATACGTTCAAGCAAGAAAGGCACAAGTAACGTGGAAGATACAGAGAACACAGGATGGTATTCCGAAGATGCCGCAACATTCGGCGACCGGTTGGCCGGGGCGCGGGAAACCTATGGGTTTAGCCAGAAAGAACTGGCGCGCCATATCGGTGTGAAAGAAATGACAGTCCACGCTTGGGAAGATGATTTTGCAGAGCCTCGGGCGAATAAATTGCAAATGGTGTCTGGTGTGTTGAATGTTTCAATGCGCTGGTTGCTAACCGGTGAAGGCGTCGGGCTGGGCGAACCCGAAGTACCGGGAATTCCGGCAGAAGTCAGCGAGCAGCTGACCGAATTGCGTGAAATACGCGGCCAGGCTTCGGCGCTGGCCGAACGGGTGGGCCGGGTTGAAAAAAGCCTGCGCGCGACGCTGAAAGAAAAGATGTGACGTCTGAAACCCGCAACGCCAGGCTTAGGCGGATGACAATGCGGTCGTGGCGACGTGGCACCAAGGAAATGGACCTGATCTTGGGCCCGTTTGCAGACCGCCATCTTGCCGATATGGCCCAGGTTGAGCTGCAGGAATATGATGCGCTATTGGATGAAAATGATCAGGACTTGTACCAATGGTTATCCGGTCAACAGGATGCCCCCAGACAGCATAAAGCGATTGTTGCGCGGATTGACGAAGCTTCCTAAGCTATATTGCAGCAATTATATTGACACAATTCTCGCGATCGGCGTGGTGCTGTGATCGAATGTCCAACGAATGTGCAAAGTTACCGCCGAATTGGGTGTGTATTATTGAAACATTTCCAGATAATTTTCACGAAAATGTATGATAGAAATCGGAAAAATACAACTAATCAAGGCGGTATGCCCAGATCAGTGCGTGCGACGGCCAGCAGCGGCAACTGTCTTGTCTCAACCGGCAGCGGACCAATGTTGGATTTTTCGTCGCCTGACAAATCCAGTGTTTGACGCCAACAGTCATGCTGATCAATAAGTTGCTGGCCACCAAATAACATGGCTTTGCCGATCGCGGTCGCTGGGTCATGTGGCAAACGGCGCGTGGCGCGCTTAACTTCGATGTTTTGCAATGCATTGGCCAGGCCATCCAGCTGCAATCGATACTCGGCCACGTCAACAGAGCCGGAAATATCAAGCCCCAAAGCCAGCGCTTGGCGGCAGGCCGAAATACCGGCCCCGGGCATGAAGGCACCAGTTAAACAGATACCAAAAATTGCAATTTTCTGTGCAGCATGTTGCCACATTATCGATTTTCCGATGCCAACACACCCACGGCACGGGTTTGTAGTTCTTTCAGCAGTTTTTTCGCCATCGCGTCTTGAAATGATGTGAATTCAACTGCCACCTGCACAAACGCATCCGGGCCCTTGATAACTTCTGCCTGAAAATAGCCGCTAAGTTCCATTATTTCGCTTTGTGCAACATCCGAAAACGGCGGCGCATCGGCCCCGATCACCAGCGCGTTGATCGTGACACCCTGCAGCACCGCCGCGTTTCGCACCGCGCGCGGTCGCGGCCCCGAATTAGATTGCCCGTCACCCGAAAGATCAATCGTGCGCCGCCAGCAATCAGTTTGCGACGCCAATGTATTGGCCCCAAAAACCATCGCCCTACCCAGTGCTGTGGTTGGTTCCAGCGGTTGGCGGCGGGTTGCGCGCAAAATGTCAGCAATATCTTGCAAATCTTGCGGCTGCTTGATCTCTGTCCAGGGCAATAAAACTATCTGGCTGGACAGCCCGCCCCATTCGTAAACCAATAGCCGCACCCGCGCGTTCGGCAACGCCAGAAACGCCGCCTTGACCTCTGGTTCCAAGATGGCCCCCGCCAGTCCGTCCAATTGCAACCGGTATTCCTGTGCATCAACCGAACCCGAAATATCCAGCCCAATCGCCAAAGCTTGCCTGCAGGCCGCTGCGGCGGGCATTGCCAAACCGGCCAAGTTTAGCGCCACCAGAACAAAATACGCGAACATTCGGTTTAGATACGTACCGGCATAATTGGCGCGCGAAAACTGCTTCATTCAGTTTTTGTAGCCAAGCCGTCGTCAAACGTCCAAGCACAATATGACGATCTGCACCAAAGTTCGGCTTGCATCCGCATTTACCGGCACGGACGGCGACGGTGGTCCAAACCTACCAGTGGCCGGCATTTTCCATACTTGCCCAAGGCTCTGCCGCTTGTTTGGCGCCGCCCATTTGCAACAATTCAATCGAAATATTGTCAGGGCTGCGCACAAAGGCCATACGCCCGTCGCGCGGCGGGCGGTTAATGACAACACCATTGTCCTGCAAATGTCGACACATGGCGTAAATATCTTCGACGTCGTAGGCTAGGTGGCCAAAATGTCGGCTGTCCGATGGCAAGCCATCATCGCCATCCCAGTTATACGTCAATTCAATTGGGCATTCTTCTTGCCCATCAGGCGCCAGGAAAACCAGCGTAAAACGCCCGCCTTCATTGTCATATCGCCGAGTTTCCTGCATGCCCAAAAGTTCGAAAAACGCGATTGTTTTGTCCAGGTCTACGACACGGATCATTGTATGCAGATATCGGATTTTCATTGTGTTCTTCCCATTATGCTATGGCCAATTACCTGCCTAACAGACCCGATGTAAAACCCAGGTGCAAGGGCGCTAAAACGCAGACCGCAGGCCAAATCGTAACGCAACCGTTTCCCGGTTAAAAAGGTCAACATTTGATGATGTCAGATTATCTTCAAGGTCTATCGTCGGTGAAAACCCGAAATAGGTTATATTAACCAATTCAAGCGCTGCGCCGGCTGACCAGGTGACATCATGCCGCCCGGCGAGATCATAAACTGAAAAGTCGAATCACGCTTTTCGGCCGCGACATTCAGTGAAATACGCATGCCTAAAACGGGCCGTGCGATACCATAGCTGAGGCCCAAATGGGCGGAAACGCTTTCGCTACCCGGGTCATCTGATTGCCCCTGTTGTAGCCGCATTGACGCGCCAATCACGTCATTATTGGCCAACCGCTGGTTCAGTGATCCGGCCTGTGTGAAAATATCGGTCTGAATATCCCCTTTGCTTAGCGCGATCTGACGTTCCAGCCCTGCTGAAAGCCCGGCCACGCGGGTGTTTGATACCCATAATTGCTGCGCCAGCGTTATACGGCCATATTGCGTGTAAGGATCGCCGCCAAACCAGTTTTTACCGAAATTGAATGTTAAAGTTGTCGGCCCAGACAGATTTGCGAAATTGCGGCTGTGGGAAAACAAGGCTTCGAGCACCGAAAATGAATAGTCACTGCCACTAACATCCGGTGCCGAAGCGGCGGCCCCAGGGGTCAGCGTAAATGTTCGCCCGTAAACCAACAATCCGATATCGGTGGCAAAGTCCTGTGATTGCGCCAGTCGGTACCGAAGGTCTGCGCTACCCGATACTTCAAAACCGGACAGCGCGCGCGCGTCCGGGCTAAGAATAAAGGGCAAGTTAAACAGTGTCACGGTGTCCGAACTTGACCCGTTATTGACGTTGTTGTTTGGCGCGGCAGAAAAACTAAGCCGTGCCGTCAGTGGATTGGCCTGTCGCACCCGCGCGAAATCCTGACGAACCGCGTCGGCG
>CAXMPY010000119.1:0-6582 GCA_964195275.1 uncultured Paracoccaceae bacterium | reverse complement strand
TATCCTGCAGCCAACTGGACGACGCGCCATTCTTTACGCCCTTGATCAAGCGGCCCATGAACACTTCGCAGCCATCGGCGCGGGTGTCATCGTCGATGGTAATATTAATAGGGCTTGGAAAATCGCCGGGTACATCCGCTGTATTCGCCGGCTTCAGCACCCCCAGGCGCCGCGCAGCCAAGTCCCGGGCAATCCCGCGCACGCCCAAGGCATCCGGTCGGTTTGGGGTAATGGCAATCTCGATCACAGGGTCCACCTTGGCCGGATCGTTTTTCGCCAACCAATCGATAAATTTATCGCCAACTTCGCCCGAACCCAGCTCAATAACCTTGATAGTGGTATCGATCCCCGGAATGTAGGTGCCTGCCTGGGCGATCACCACGGTGATCCCAGCCCGCGCGTTGGGAGCGCCGCAGATGATTTGTTTTAGCCCCAGATCGGTTTCCACCTGACAGACCCGCAGCCGGTCGGCATCCGGGTGCTGTTCGCACGATTTGACCTTGCCGATGGTGAATTCATTCAGCGCGTCAGCGGCGTTTTCCACGCCTTCGACTTCAAGCCCCAGATCGGTCAGCGCCTCGCAGATATCATCAACCGAGGCATCGGTATCCAGATGGTCGCGCAGCCAGTTCATGGTGAATTTCATTGGTTCTTACCTTGTATATTTAGCGCAACGGCCTCGTGGCCAAGGGCAATCCAATCTGGTCCACCGCCCTCTGGCACCTGAACCCAATCTTTAAACGGACGGTTGTTTCCCGACGGATCAAACGGTTGGCATTCTGGGAATTCAGTAATCAATTCCTGCGCGCGAACAGCGCCCAATTTGTAAACCATGCAACCTTGGAAAAACGACAGCAATGGTTTGCCGCCATCCAGCTTGACGCAAGGTTTGCCAAACAGGTTTCCCAACACCAGCGCGGGTCCGCCCTGGGCGATTTCATTGACCGTGTTTACAAAAATTTCGGGTTGTTCAGCCATTTGCCTTTACTCCGCTCTTTCCCAGTCTGCCAAATCTTCAACCATCTCAAACCGTTCACAGATCATTTCCATATCAGGTGACCAGCCGCCATTGCGTTTGAAATACGCGATGTGATCGCGCCGCCAACCGGCGTGGTCTTCATTTTCGCCCTCAGCCAGCGCGAACGGCGCGCCAATCGTATCAAACGCCATGTTTTCCACACTCACGGTCCGGATCACCACAGCAGGCGAGCCATTCCAGTTGGTCACAATATCACAGCGTCCGACCAAGGGCCTATCTTCACCACCCGGTTCAAAATCGCTAGCCCGCCCGCAAGTCGCGGTTTTCTTCCCGGCCCGCACAAGGGCAATGAGCTCAGCATTCATCGGGTCACTATCGCCAAACTTGAACGACCCCGCGCCGGGGTATTTTTGGATCAGATCAATGGTCATCGCACTGCCACCGTTTTTAGGGCCAACAAGGCCGCCGCACTGATCAGCACCCCACCGGCTACGCGATCCATCCAGACCCGAAATGCACCCGTTAGCCTGGTCGCCACCCAGGCGGCGCTGCTGCCGTAAAGCGTGAGGAAACAGCCGTCGATCACGATATAGGTTGCCGACAGGATTAGAAACTTCGGCCAGAACGCCAGATTTGGATCGATGAATTGCGGGAATAGGGCCGCGAAAAATATCACCGCTTTTGGGTTGGCGGCAGATGTCACAAACCCCGGCATATACAGCTTGCGCGCGCTTGTCGGTTTGCTTTCACCCAAGGCCCCAGCACCGGCATGGCGGATTTTCTGCACACCCATCCAGACCAGATAGGCAACACCGCCCCATTTCACCACGGCAAACGTGGTTTCAGAGGCCAGTATCAACGCCCCCAGCCCCAAGCCAGCGGCCAGCATTTGCAATGCATTGGCGTTCAAATCACCAATGGCGGTGAAAATTGCGCGGCGAAACCCGTTGGCCATGCTGTTGGACATCATCAACAACTGGCTTGGCCCCGGCGAGCTCATCAACAACAGAACGGCGAGGACGTAGGTGATCCAAATGGGCAGGGTCATGGCTTTGTCCTTTTATGACAGAGGGTCGCGCCTGTCCTGGGGTATGCGCATGTGCGCCTGCCCGTGGGGCGGGTCAGGCGCGGCCCGGAAAGCCGGGCCAAAACATCAAGATCAAATCCCATCACTAGCCCGCTAAACCCAACGCTGAAGTCATAATACTCACAGCTACAGCTTTCACGACTTCGAGTGATGCCGCACCGCCTACATCCGTCAGTTTCGTCTTTGTTTGGTTCCAGATATTCTGATCTTTGATCGCATCAAGAAAATCATGCCCATCCCACGTCAAATGAACTTTTTTTCTGTCCGCGGAGGAAATGACACTAACTTGCTCAAGCAATTCTGCCTTAATCAATAAATTCACATGGTGTCGCAGTTCCACAGTTTCACTTTTGAATTCATAAACCTTGGCGCGCCCGTCGTCCTTAGCTTCAACATCGATCAGGATTTTTCGTACAAGGTCCATATCCCGTTTCACCCACTCACGCCGCCATGCAAGGTCGGTACGTCCAGCGCGGCAAATCCATAATGCCGCAGCCACCGCAGATCACTATCAAAAAACGCCCGCAAATCTGGAATGCCGTATTTCAGCATCGCGATCCGGTCAATGCCCATGCCAAAGGCAAAGCCCTGCCACTGATCCGGATCAACCCCCGCCGCCGTCAGCACCTTGGGGTGCACCATGCCGGAGCCCAGCACTTCCATCCAGCCGTCGCCCTCGCCGACTTTCAGTTGGCCGTTGACCCATGAACACTGGATATCCATCTCGGCACTTGGTTCTGTGAACGGGAAATGGCTGGCGCGGAACCGGGTTTTTACGTCGATGCCAAAGAACGTGTTAAAGAACTGCTCGACCACCCATTTCAGGTTGGCCATGCTTAGATCTCGGTCAATCGCTAGCCCCTCGACCTGATGAAACATCGGCGCGTGGGTCAGATCGTAATCGGAACGGTACACCCGCCCCGGCGCAATCACCCGGCAGGGCGCGCCGTGCTTTTCCATATGGCGGATTTGAACGGGCGACGTGTGGGTGCGCAGCACATGGGGCGGGCGGTTATCGCCGTCGTCGCGGTGCATATAAAACGTATCAAATTCCTGCCGCGCCGGGTGGTGCGGCGGGATGTTCAACGCGTCAAAATTGTAAAAGTCGTTTTCAATCTGCGGCCCCTCGGCCACCGAAAAACCCATGTCTGCGAAAATCGCCGAAACTTCCTCGGTCACTTGGGAAACTGGGTGCACCGTGCCTGCAGGCCGCGCACGTCCCGGCAATGTCACGTCTAACCATTCACCGCGCAGGCGTTCATCCAGTGCTGCATCCCCTAGCGCTGACTTCTTTGCCGCTAGCGCTGAGGTTATCTCCTCCTTCAGCGCATTCAGTTTGGGGCCAGCCACCTGGCGTTCTTGGGGTTTCATCTTGCCAAGTTCGCGCATTTTCAGCGCCACTTCACCCTTTTTGCCAACAGCGGCGACGCGAATATCTTCCAACGTCGCCTCGTCACCAGCACCAGCCACCGCATCCAGATATTTCTGCCTCAGATCATCCATAGATGGCCCCTTTGAATTGCCCCTGCCGTGCTAACACACAGGGGTCTAAACACAAGAAGCCGCAAGACCCGTAAAGGCCCGCGGCTTCCTAATTTTCCAACCCAGTTTGGGTTAAGCGAGCGCGGCCTTTGCCTTTTCGACAATGGCTGTAAACGCTTCGGGTTCGTGCACGGCCAGATCGGCCAGAACCTTGCGGTCAACTTCCACACCGGCCAGCGATAGGCCGTTGATGAATTTGCTGTATGTCAGCGCTTCATCGTGGCTGCGAACGGCGGCATTGATCCGCTGGATCCACAGCGCGCGGAAACTACGTTTGCGCGCCTTGCGGTCGCGTGTGGCGTATTGATTGGCCTTGTCCACGGCCTGCGTTGCGGTGCGGAACAACCGGCTGCGGGCACCGTAATAGCCCTTGGCAGCTTTGATTATTTTTTTATGACGGGCCTTGGTAACCGGGCCACTTACTGTTCTTGACATATCTCAGGCCCCCTTAGCGGTCATATGGCATGTAGGATTTTACGATCTTGCTGTCCGGTGCGGATAGCTCGGTTGTCCCACGTGCGTTGCGAATAAATTTTCTGGTGCGCTTGATCATGCCGTGGCGTTTGCCAGCCTGGCCGCCCATTACCTTACCGGTTGCGGTCACCTTAAAGCGCTTTTTGGCGCTTGATTTGGTCTTCATCTTGGGCATTTCCGTCTCCTATTTAAGTCGGTTTTTGTACGACTCGGCATGCCACTTTGGCCGGCCGTACACCTGAACTTGGCGCGTATAGGCCGCGCCTGCGTCGCTGGCAAGCAATTATTGGCAGTTTGTTACCGAAACAGGTTGGCGAAAACCCGCAATGCGACCTCTGGAAATCCATCGACCGAATAGGTGTTGGGCTGGTTGTAAATCGCCAAACTGATCAGGCCACCACCAACAATGAAAAAGATTGCCGCACCGCGGGGTGGCCGACTGGAGGAAAACGCACTGACCAATGCCGGAAACGTAAAAGCGCCAAAAATAACGCCCAGTACCAAAATAAAATCGTTGTTCATGGGGAATTCTCCACATTTACGATGTCTATTTATTCCGGATCAGAGCTAAAAATCAACCTTTCCTCGCAGGGCGCTACACGAAGGATGTTGGTCGAGCCCGGTTGGCTGAATGGAATTCCGGCGATAACGACGATAAAATCGCTTTCTTCTGCAAACCCGTCCTGACGCGCTGCGCGCACCGCACTAACCACCGCCAGTTTAAAACGATCAACCACCGGGCTAACTGTACAGTGCATGCCCCAGGTCAGGGCCAATCGACGGGCGGTATTGACCCTTGGGGTCAGCGCAATGATCGGTACATGGGGACGTTCGCGCGCTGTCAGCAACGCTGTTGTACCGCTTTCGGAGAAACAGCAGATCGCTTTGATATCTGTGGTTTCGGCAATTTCCCGCGCTGCCACAACGATCGCATCGGCGACAGTTTCCTTTAGGCCGGCGCGGCTGGCATCCAGAATATCGCGATAGGTCGGGTCGCTTTCAACTTCTTCGGCAACATCATTCATTGTTGAAACCGCCTCAACCGGGTATTTGCCTGCCGCGGATTCCGCAGACAACATAACCGCATCCGCCCCTTCGTAAATTGCAGCCGCCACGTCTGAAACTTCGGCGCGGGTCGGCATCGGGCTTTCGATCATGCTTTCCATCATTTGCGTAGCGACAATGACCGGTTTGGCCGCATTGCGACAGGCCCGCACCAGGCGCTTTTGGATCGGCGGCACGTTTTGCACCGGCAATTCAACGCCCAGATCGCCGCGCGCAACCATGATCCCGTCTGAGACTTTCAGAATTTCGGCAAAAGATTTTACAGCTGCCGGCTTTTCGATCTTGGCGATAATATGGGCACGCCCGGCTGCCAGCACTCGGGCTTCTTGCACATCTTCCGGGCGCTGCACAAAAGATAATGCCAGCCAATCAACCCCCAGATCACAGACGAACTCCAGGTCTTTGCGGTCTTTTTCGGACAACGCTGCCAGTGGCAATACCACGTCTGGCACGTTAACGCCTTTACGGTTCGATATCGTGCCTTCGTTCATTACCAGGCAATCCGCAAAGTCCCGGCCGCATTCTTGAACCTGTAAACGGATTTTGCCGTCATCAACCAGCAGCGTCGCCCCGGGTTCAAGCGCATCAAATATTTCCATATGCGGCAAGCACACCCGTGTGGCGTCACCGTCCGTCTCATCCAGATCCATCCGGAACGATTGGCCCTTGCTTAGTTCTTCGCTGTCGTTAGCAAATTTGCCAACCCGCAGTTTCGGCCCCTGTAAGTCCGCCAAAATGGCGATTGAACGGCCAGTGTCTTCTTCGATTTGGCGAATAATCCGATGGCGCTCGCGAATTTCTTCGTGTTCGCCGTGGCTCATGTTCAGGCGGAACACATCGGCACCCGCAGCCGATAACGCGCGAATTGTATCGTAATCATTGGACGACGGGCCCAGTGTGGCCACAATCTTAACGTTGCGAAGGCGTCGCATATACGTTCCTCATTCATGTTGTTTTTTAGCGCTAACATCCCCTATGGCGGAAATTGGTGCAACTGACAACTGGCGCTTGAACCCGGTTTTGATTACCCCACCATTAAATGAAATACGAATCGACTATCCCCCACCCAGCCTATGAAATCGTCGGTGCTGATCGCCCGGCGCGGTGGTTGTTGGCTTGTGACCATGCTTCAAATCATGTGCCTGTCGACGTCCAAGGTGGCGACCTTGGCCTACCTGCTGCCGAAATGGAACGCCACATCGCCTATGATATCGGTGCGGCGGGTGTAACGCGGCATTTAGCAGACCTGTTGGATGCGCCAGCAATCTTGGGCAGGTTTTCGCGGCTGGTTATTGACCCCAACCGTGGTGAGGGCGACCCAACGCTGGTTATGAAACTTTATGACGGCACAATCATACCTGGCAACCGCAACGTCGACGCTGCTGAAATTGAACGTCGAACCGCGGCGTATTACCGCCCTTATCATGGGGCCTAC
>CAXMPY010000118.1:0-6617 GCA_964195275.1 uncultured Paracoccaceae bacterium | reverse complement strand
ACATCAATCCATTTAGGTATGAAATGGGCGTCTGCACTGCTTGACCCCGAATTCCAGCCAGCGCTGACCAATTTAACAACGGGCGGAAGCCCACTGATTGATTCGGCGTTTGACGGTCGGCCTTTTGAATTCGGTCGCGCGCGGACGCAAAAAGTTGTGGTGCTGATTACAGACGGTAAAAACACGTCTCTGTATTCGCTTAAAGACGATTATCGCGAAGGTCCGTGGGTGGAGACATCGCGCCAATATATTCCTCCTTTTGCCAATGCGCTGGTCAGTTTTACCGAGCGGGATTTGGTTAGTCATACTGTGACGCGTCCGCGTTTTGCGCCGCAACTGTGTTGGAATAACGTTTGCGCCAATTCAGGTGGCTCGGACGCGTCGGAAACGTCTTAGTCACTGCCCCTTTGCCCAAGCCTCAGCGCAATCGCCTCGGCCATGAATTTACCCTGACCACTGGGCGTGGCGCCGCCAACACCCACTCGGCGCCCAAAACGCCACCAAAGCCCCGGTGCCCAGGCCCGAGGGGATTTGCCGTTTAGCCGCAGCAAAAATCCGTTAGCGGGTTTAAACGCGAAGGCACCGCGATCGATACCGGCAATATCTTCAAGACGGCATATTTGGCGGCCCGAACTGTCTGTTAGGGCATCGTTTGTCATCAAGATGCCTAGCGACGTGGCCCGCCGTAACCTGTCTCCAGCAATGATCGCGCCAATCCCAAGGGCAGCAACAATGGCTTGCCATAGCATTCCGGCTGCTACCGTGGTGAAGGCCAGATAGATCAGAATCCCCCCCAGAAGCGTCAGGATCGAAACCGAAATAAATCGCCTTACGGGCGAGGGTGATATGATTGCGATTGTATCTTCTGGCATCAATATTTCACCTGGTCCGCCCCTATGCACCAACAGCCCGGCGCACCATATTCAAATATATACGCTCGACCCGTTCCTGACTTAGGCGCCCACCCTTTTGATACCAGGTGTTCACACCGGTCAACATTGCAATGATTGCCATCGTCGCCAGCCGGGTATCGGGCAGCTTGAAGTCGCCAGATTTGTCACCCGCTCGCAAAATGCTTTCAAGTTCATCTTCATATGTGTGGCGTAGAATTTCGATTGCCCGAAAGTTATCAGGCGCCAAATTACGCAGTTCCATATAGGCGATGAAAACGGCTTCGGGACGGGCCAGATGGTGGCGGATGTGAAATTTGCAGAAATGTTCCAGTTGATTGGACGGTAAATCGGGTTTTGGTGCTGACCCCCAGGTCGCCAACAGATCTTCCAAATGTTCGCGCATAAGATCGAACAATAACGTTTGCTTATCGGGTGTGTACAAATACAAAGCCCCGGCCTGCACACCCACCTCGGCCGCGATCTGGCGCATCGACACAGCCGCAAAACCTTGCGATGCGATCAGGCGCTGCGCAGCGGCCCGGACCAGCGGGCCGGTAATATTTGAATGTGATCCAATCTTTCTGGCCATTCGCGGTGCATATCTGAACATCCGTTCAATTCATAGCGCTGGCTTGCACCACATGGCAATCTGCCGATATGTAGGCGCAAAAAATACACAGGAACACAATGCGGCGCGTTCTGATATTCATGGTTTTGGGTTTAATGAGTTTGTCCGGTTGCGCGGACATTCCGAATTTCGATACGACCAAGTTCACACCATCCGGCTTTGCAGGGTTTCGGATATTGATACCGATCGAACCCTTGTTGCAATCGGCCGCATTTGATGCCCTAAGCACCGAGGCGCAGACTACGCTGTTGGTTGGGCAGGTTGCGCGTTTGCGGGCGCGAGCGGCAGCACTGCGCAGACCCGTAATTGACCAACGGACACGCCGAATTTTAGCGGCTGCGTTGCGGCGGCACCTTCGTTAGGCAAACCCACATTGCGGATACGCCTGGAACTGGCTACAGACCCCCCAGCACTTTATCAGGAGACACGACAATGAGTAACCCGTTGCGCCTGGGGATTGCAGGGCTTGGCACAGTTGGCACGGGGGTTGTTAAGATTGTGCAGCGCCATGCTGATATGCTGACCGCCCGTTCCGGCCGCCGTGTTGTGATATCTGCAATATGCGCGCGAAATCGTGAAAAAGATCGCGGTATTCGCCTGACCGAATTTGCTTGGGAAGACGACGCGGTCGCGCTGGCGAAACGCGACGATATCGATGTGTTTGTTGAATTGATTGGTGGTTCAGAAGGTGTGGCCAAAGCTGCGACCCAAGCGGCGATTGCGTCTGGCAAAGATGTGGTGACGGCCAACAAAGCGTTGCTGGCGCTGCACGGCCATTCATTGGCGTTAAGCGCGGAACAAAACGGGTTGATTATCCGGTTTGAGGCGGCAGTCGCTGGGGGCATTCCGGTTGTTAAATCCCTTAGTGAAGGACTGGCTGGCAACGAGATCACCCGCATCATGGGCGTGATGAACGGCACCTGCAATTTCATCTTGACCAAGATGGAAGCCGAAAACCTTGGCTACAATGCGGTGTTCGCCCAGGCCGCTGATCTTGGGTATCTTGAGGCTGATCCAACGCTGGATGTGGGGGGCATTGACGCCGGGCACAAACTGGCCCTGTTGGCATCCATCGCGTTTGGAACCCAGGTTGATTTCGCCGGAGTCGACCTTGAAGGCATTGAAAAGATCACCATCCAAGACATCGAACAGGCCGCCGATATGGGCTATCGCATCAAATTGTTGGGCGTGGCGCAAACGTCGGGGCGTGGACTGGAACAGCGCATGTCACCTTGTCTGGTGCCTGCGACCAGCCCGCTTGGTCAGCTGGAAAACGCCACCAATATGGTGGTGCTTGAGGGCGACGCCGTTGGCCAAATCGTTCTGCGTGGTGCCGGTGCAGGCGAAGGACCGACCGCAAGTGCGGTCCTGGGCGACATCATGGATATTGCCCGCGGATTTCGCGCACCCACATTCGGCCAACCTGCCGCTGGTCTAACCAAGCCGAAACGGGCGCAATCAACTGTGCCAGCACCTTATTATCTGCGCCTGAAACTACAGGACAAACCCGGTGCGCTGGCAAAAGTATCCAGTGTATTGGGGGAAGCCGGTGTATCCATCGACCGGATGCGCCAATATGGGCACGAAGATCGTACGGCCCCGGTACTGATCGTAACCCACAAAACCAGCCCACAGGCGCTAAGAATTGCAACTTCGGCGATGGCCGGAACCGGCGTTTTGGATGGTGATCCGGTCGCGATACGAATTGAAGCTGTTTAGGTAGCGCTAACGCGCTTGTACGTTGACGGTACGCCGCGCTAAATACCAAGCGACAGTAAAACAGGACGACCTTATGCCAACTTCAGTAGAATTTCACGACCGATTACTTTCGCTTGGCCTGGCCCGAGTGTCTGAAGCCGCCGCAATGGCTTCGGCCCTGTTGGTTGGGCGCGGCGATGAAAAAGAGGCGGACCAGGCCGCGGTGAACGCCATGCGGGACCAGTTGAATATGCTGGATATTACCGGCGTGGTGGTGATCGGCGAAGGCGAGCGTGACGAAGCCCCTATGCTGTTTATTGGCGAAGAAGTCGGCACCGGCAAAGGTCCGAACGTGGATATCGCGTTGGACCCGTTAGAGGGCACGACCCTAACTGCAAAAGATATGCCAAATGCCCTGACGGTGATTGCGATGGCCCCGCGCGGCACCATGTTGCATGCCCCAGATGTTTATATGGACAAGCTGGCCATCGGCCCGGGTTATAAAACCGACCTGGTTTCGCTGGATATGCCCCCTGCGGATCGCGTTAAGGCACTGGCCAAAGCCAAAGGATGCAATCCCCAAGACATTACAGTGTGCATTCTTGAGCGTCCTCGACATGAAGACCTGATTGCTGAAATTCGCAGCACCGGGGCGGCCATTCGCCTGATCACCGATGGTGACGTTGCCGGTGTTATTCACTGTGCCGAAGCCGAAATAACCGGCATCGATATGTATATGGGATCTGGTGGCGCACCCGAAGGCGTGTTGGCTGCCGCCGCGCTAAAATGCATGGGCGGGCAAATGTGGGGCCGTTTAACGTTCCGCAACGATGACGAACAGGGCCGCGCGCGTAAAGCCGGGATAACGGATTTCAACCGAATTTATTCAAAAGATGAAATGGTCACCCAAGACGTGATATTTGCGGCCACCGGCGTCACCGATGGCTCGATCCTAAAGGGCATCAAACGCACGCCTGGGTTTTTGGAAACAGAAACCATTCTGATGCGGTCCAAAACCGGCTCGGTGCGGCGCATGACCTATCGCAACCCCGTTCGAGCGTAGATGGGAGAACGCGCTTTTCTGAATGTAGAACAATCAATTACCGGTCGACGTTGGATTGGACCCGGCGCCGAAATTGACCGGCAAGCGGAAGCAATCGAACAGGCCAGCGGCCTACATTCGACATTGTGTCATATACTTGCCAACCAGGGTGTTGATCCAAAAGACGCACAGGCCTATCTGACCCCTTCGCTGCGGGACCTGCTGCCTGATCCGCTAAATCTGGCTGATATGGCAAAAGCCGCAGATCGATTTCTTGCGGCCTTTCAAGACAAACAGAAAATCGCGATATTTGCCGATTATGACGTCGATGGCGGCGCATCAGCAGCGCTGATATTAACCTGGCTCGCAGCGATGGGACACCCCGCAACCTTGTATGTTCCCGACCGGATTGACGAAGGATATGGCCCGAACGAAGACGCTATGGCCCTATTGGCAAAAGACCATGATCTGATCATTTGCGTTGATTGCGGAACGGTTTCGCACGGACCCATTGCTGCGGCCAAAGGCGCACAAGTCATCGTACTGGATCACCACCTTGGTGGCGACACCCTACCGCCCGCCCATGCGGTCGTGAACCCAAATCGGCAGGACGAAGATGGTGCGCTGGGGCATTTATGCGCGGCCGGTGTCGTGTTCTTGTTTCTGGTGGAAGCCAACCGGCGCTTGCGAACAACTGGAACAGAAGGACCTGATCTGATGGGGTTTCTGGACCTTGTTGGGCTGGCCACCGTGGCCGACGTTGCCCCCCTGATTGGCGTCAATCGGGCCTTTGTCCGTCAGGGTCTAAAAGTCATGGCCACACGTGGGCGCGCAGGCTTGGTGGCACTGGCCGATGTTGCCCGCCTGGATACGGCACCGGCTGCCTACCACCTTGGTTTTGTCCTTGGGCCGCGTATCAATGCCGGTGGCAGGGTTGGCCGCGCCGATTTAGGCGCCCGGCTTTTGTCTACCAATGACCCTGCGGAAGCGGCCTCGATCGCTGAAAAGTTGGATCAGTTGAATAGCGAGCGGCGCGAAATTGAGGCCAGCGTGCGCGATGCCGCAATGGCCCAGGCTGAAGATCGTGGTTTTGATGCGCCCCTGGTTTGGGCGGCGGGCGAAGGTTGGCACCCCGGCGTTGTTGGTATCGTGGCTTCGCGTATCAAAGAACATACCAATCGCCCATCTGTGGTGATCGGCTTGGATGGCGAAAACGGCAAAGGATCCGGACGGTCGGTTTCTGGCATTGATCTGGGCGCAGCGGTTCAACGTTTGGCCGCCGAAGGGCTGTTGCAAAAAGGTGGCGGTCACAAAATGGCGGCCGGGCTTAGTGTATCGCGTGATCAGTTGGAACCGGCTATGGCGCGTTTGGGCGAATTGCTGGAAAAACAGGGCGCTGGCAATTTGGGGCCACGCGACCTGCGGCTTACCAGCATATTGATGACCGGTGCTGCCAGCGTTGATCTTGTGGCCCAACTAGAGGCCGCAGGCCCGTTTGGGGCAAGCGCGCCTGCCCCAAGGTTTGTATTTCCGGATCAACCCATTCGGTTCTGCAAACGTGTCGGCGCAAACCATCTGAAAATCAGTTTTGGCGGGGCTGCATCGACGCCGATTGACGCCATTTGCTTTGGGGCCTTTGATGGACCACTTGGCGCAGAAATCGAAAACCACGGCGGCAAGCACTTTCATCTGGCCGGACGGCTTGAAATTAACACTTGGGGTGGCAAAAGCCGGGTTCAGCTGCGTCTGGAAGACGCCTCGGTGGCACAACCTTAATTCGATCCTGCACCGCAAAAAATCGCTTGCCCTTGCGGCGTGCTTTGCCTAAATAACGGCGCACGCCAAATCAGTGGCCCGTTCGTCTATCGGTTAGGACATCTGGTTTTCAACCAGGAAAGAGGGGTTCAACTCCCCTACGGGCTACCACTGACCCCACCCACACTGAGACCATTCGCAAACTCTGGAATTAGTGCCGTTATTTCAAATACATGTACGCCGGGGCTCAGGTATGAGACCGCAAACAGGCAAGACAGACCCGCCATTTGGGGCTGGCGTCTCAGAACGGGTTTTCCGTATTTCCAGTTTGGGGTTTGCGATGTCAGGAGGTGCTGAGTAACTCGGCTTGCTCTGCCCATTCGGCGGAGATTTCGTGGGTCAGACACCAGTCGGTCGTCACCCAGGCGGGTAGGTTTGCATCAAGAGCCCGTTGAGTGGTCGCTGGCGACAAAAACGCAAACTCCAGTATTTGCTGCACGCGTTTTCTGGACAGGCCCCGCGCCTCAACAATCTCCTGGGTGCTTTGCCCGGCTTTGATGTTGGCCAGGAACTGATGGCCCAGGGCGATATTGCGCAGAAG
>CAXMPY010000117.1:0-6625 GCA_964195275.1 uncultured Paracoccaceae bacterium | reverse complement strand
AGTTAGCCAGATGTGGAAGCAGAAACTGGGTGTCGAAGTGACCCTGGCCAATCAGGAATGGAAAACTTTCCTGGAAACGCGCGGCAACCAAGATTATCAAGTAGCCCGTGCTGGTTGGTGTGGCGACTATAACGAAGCGTCAACATTCCTTGATCTGCTGGATTCAGGTTCAGGCTACAACGATGCGAAATACAACAATGCAACCGTTGACGGCCTGCTTCAGGAAGCCAAAACATCGGCCAATCCTCAGCCGCTTTACACTGAGATTGAACAACTTGTCGCTGCCGATGTTCCGGTAATTCCGATCTACCACTATGCTGGCGTCTACATGCTGGACAGTGACCTAGGTAACTGGCCGGTAAACAACGTTGAGCAAAACTGGTACTCCAAAGATCTCTACAAAATCGCCGAGTAATCCGGCTTCGTAGAACTGGCGCTCCGATCCTTATCATGGGGGTCGGGGCGTCCGCTATTGGGGTGCTACCACAATGCTACGTTATGTCTTTCGGCGACTTTTGGTCGCCATACCCACGCTTTTAATCCTGATCGTCATCTGCTTTTTTTTGATGCAGACGGCCCCCGGTGGTCCGTTCACGTCTGAACGGCCGTTGCCACCGCAGGTTCTGGCCAACATCCAGGCCAAATACGGGTTGGACCAGTCTATCTGGGCGCAGATGTGGAATTACCTTAAGGGCATCATCCTGCATCTCGATTTCGGCCCGTCCTATCAATACAAAGACCGCACCGTGAATGATGTGATCGCCCAGGGTTTCCCGGTTACGCTGACCTATGGGTCAATTTCGTTCCTGTTTGCGGTGGTGATCGGCGTCGGCCTTGGAGTTTTGGCGGCGATACGGCACAACACCTGGATTGATTATGTCGCCGTGGGGGCAACATTTACGGCGCAAAGCCTGCCGAATTTTGTGATGGCTCCAATCCTGATAATCGTCTTCACGTGGCAGTTGGGCTGGCTGCCCGGCGGTGGCTGGAATGGTGGGGCCTGGCCCTATCTGATTATGCCGGTAATCGCACTATCCACATCATTTTTAGCCTCGATCGCGCGGATCACCCGATCCTCAATGCTTGAAGTACTGAATTCCAATTTTATCCGCACTGCGCGCGCCAAGGGCTTACCCAACAGCACAATAATATGGCGCCATGCTTTGAAGCCAACGATGATGCCGGTTGTGTCTTATCTTGGGCCGGCATTTGTGGGCATGATCACTGGTTCAGTTGTGATCGACATCTATTTTTCCACGGGCGGCATCGGTCGCAGCTTTGTCAATTCGGCGCTGAACCGCGACTATTCGGTGATGTTGGGGCTGACCATACTTTACGGCAGTCTGACCATCGTTTTCAACCTTGTGGCCGACGTGGTTTACGCCTGGCTTGATCCGAAAATCAGGTATTAGGGGGCAACACATGATCACCGCGACAGATCAAATCGACCGCATCGCCGAAAAACTGGTAGAGGCAGAAGCCATCAAAGGCCGTTCGCTCTGGCAGGATGCAATGGGCCGATTTTTCCGCAACAAAGCAGCCGTGGGTTCGATGACCATCATCATGGCTATCTTGCTATTCACCGTGATTGGCCCGTTCTTTGCCGAATGGAGCAACGAAGAGATTGACTGGAATCGCATGGGTGACATTTCTGGCGAGGGGCGACCAAGCATTGCCAGTGGCCACTTCTTTGGCCTGGATCCTTTGGGGCGCGATTTGTATTCGCGCACCATTCAGGCCACGCTAACCTCGCTGATGGTGGGCGTTGTCGGGGCCATGACGGCGGTGATCATCGGCACGCTTTATGGTGCGGTGTCTGGCTTTATTGGCGGCTGGGTCGATGGGCTAATGATGCGCGCCGTTGATATTCTGATCGCTGTGCCGTTCATGTTCATCATCATTCTGCTGCTGGTGATCTTTGAACGATCACTGTTCATGCTGTTTATTGGCATCGGCATTGTCGGCTGGCTTGATATGAGCAGGATTGTCCGCGGACAAACATTGTCACTGAAAAACCGCGAATTTATTGAGGCCGCCCATGCCGCCGGTGTTGGCTGGTTTACCATCGTTATTCGCCACATTCTGCCCAATCTGATGGGCATCGTTGTGGTCTATGCCACGCTGTTGGTGCCGGCGATGATCCTGACCGAAAGCTTTATTTCCTTCCTGGGCCTTGGTGTACAGGAACCCAACACGTCATTGGGTGCGTTAATCTCAGAAGGGGCGGGTCAGATACTGTATGGCACGCTTTGGCAACTTGTGGTGCCGCTGTTCTTCTTTCTGACCCTAATCATCAGCCTGTTTTTCATCGGCGATGGTCTGCGTGACGCGCTGGACCCAAAGGATCACTGATATGGCTTTGCTAGACGTAAAAGACCTGACCGTTTCGTTCAAAACGTCCGATGGCTTGGTCGAGGCTGTTAAGGGCGTGAATTTTCACATCCAGCCCGGGGAATGTTTGGGCATCGTCGGCGAAAGCGGATCAGGCAAAAGCCAAACCTTCATGGCCGCAATGGGCCTGCTGGCCGAAAATGCGTCTACGTCGGGGCATGTCAATTTTGACGGCCATGATCTGTTGAACCTAACCCCGGCTCAACATAACAAAATTCGCGGTGATCAGATCACCATGATTTTTCAGGACCCGCTAACCGCCCTGACGCCCCACATGCGCATTGGTGACCAGATGCAAGAGGTTCTGCGCCTGCACAAAGGTCTGACCGGAGCCAACGCCAAGCTGCAATGCCTGCATTGGCTGGATCGGGTGCAAATTCCCGAAGCCAAACGTCGCCTTACACAATACCCCCACGAATTGTCAGGCGGTATGCGCCAGCGGGTGATGATCGCAATGGCAATGCTGTGCAATCCCCGCCTATTGGTGGCCGATGAACCGACCACGGCGTTGGATGTTACGGTGCAGGCCGAAATACTTGACCTGATGGTGGGTCTGCAAAAAGAAGAGGGCACAGCCATTGCCCTCATCACCCATGATATGGGCGTCGTGGCGCGGATGTGCGACCGCATGCAGGTGATGCGTTTGGGCGAATTTGTCGAAGAAGGCACTGCTGAAGAAATTTTTCATGCACCCCAGCACGCCTATACAAAGATGCTACTGGACGCGATGCCACGGATTGACCGGCCGAACAAATCCAAACCGATTGCTGAAATACCTGCGGACAGCGAAACCGTGTTGACGGTTGACGATGTAAAGGTGCATTTTCCGATCCGGCTGGATCAGGGTTTGTTTGGTAAAACCGTTCCGCTCAAGGCCGTTGACGGCGTTAGTTTTGAATTGCGCAGGGGCGAAACCCTTGGCGTTGTTGGTGAAAGTGGCTGTGGAAAATCGACGCTGGCGCGCGCGGTTTTGCAACTAATCCCACCATCAATGGGCTCGGTCGCCTGGCTGGGCAAACCGATTGTTGGTCTGAAACGATCTGAAATGATACCGCACCGCAAAGACTTGCAAATCGTATTTCAGGATCCGCTGGCCAGCCTGAACCCGCGCATGACTATTGCCGCTTCAATCGCCGAACCCCTGCGCACGTTCCAGCCTGGATTAACCAGTCGACAGCGCAAAATGGCGGTGGCTGAAATGATGGAAAAGGTCGAACTGGATCAGCGTATGATCAACCGCTATCCCCACGAATTATCCGGCGGGCAGAACCAGCGTGTCGGTATCGCCCGGGCCATGATCAATCGCCCGAAACTGATCATCTGCGACGAAGCGGTGTCGGCGCTGGATGTGTCGATTCAGGCCCAGGTGGTGGACCTATTGAAAGACCTGCAAACTGAATTTGGCCTGTCGATGATTTTCATCAGCCACGACCTGTCAGTGGTACGCGAAATTTCCCATCGAATTTTGGTGCTGTATCTGGGGCGCGCTGTGGAATTTGCGGATCGCGATACGATCTATAAATCCGCGCAACACCCCTATACCAAAGCGCTGATTTCGGCAGTGCCGATCCCGGATCCCCGCCTTGAACGCACCCGTAGCCGTATTAAATTGCCCGGCGAATTGCCATCGCCACTGGATCCCGGAGCCGCTTTGCGGTTCCTGCCATCCAGACAATCCTTGGGTGATCGCGCCTATGTGCCAAAGTTTTCACAGGTCGGCCCGGACCACTATGTTGCCGAACATGACTCGCTTGAGGAATTGCTTGCGGCTGGCACCACTTGATTTTCTTTTCAGATCAAATATCCCTGCCGGAGGATTGATTTTTCGCAGAAAAATCGTCGTCATTTGCGACATTGATCGTTCAGGAGCAATATATGAAAATTGGGTTCATCGGGCTTGGCAATGTCGGCGCAAAACTTGCTGGCAGCGTCCAGCGTAACGGGTTTGATCTTTGGGTGCACGATCTGGACAAAGGCGCAGCGCAGGGTTTATTGCAAAACGGTGCCCACTGGTCCGACAGCCCGCGCGAAATGACACAGAAATGCGATCTGATCATCACCTGTCTTCCCAGTCCAGCCGCCTGTTCTGCGGTGATGGAGGCCGAAAACGGTGTGATCGCAGGCCTTTCAAAAGGTAAAATTTGGGCTGAAATGTCGACCACCGATGCCAGTGAAGTGGCACGCATTGCCAAACTGGTCCGTGCGCAGGGCGCCGAGGCAATCGAATGTCCGGTTTCGGGTGGCTGCCACCGTGCTGCTACGGGGAATATTTCGATATTTGCAGGCTGCAGCCGCGCCACGTTTGAACGGATGCTGCCCATTCTCACGACCCTTGGTCGACGGGTGCTGCATACCGGCGATATTGGCACTGCATCGCAACTAAAGGTCATGACCAACTATTTGGCCACGGCCAATCTGGTGTCAGTGTGCGAAGCCCTGACGACCTGCAAGGCCCTGGGCTTGGATATGAACACCACCTATGAGGCGATCAAAATTTCATCCGGCAATTCTTTTGTTCACGAAACTGAAGGCCAAGTTATCCTGAACGGATCGCGCGACATCAGTTTCACAATGGGGCTGGTGCAAAAAGACATATCGCTGTTTGGGGCGCTGGCTGATCAGGCCGGGGTCAATCTGGACCTTGCACCGCACTTGATAGAGATTTTTCAGGATGGCATTGACCGCTTTGGTGCCGACGAACTGTCACCCAATATCATCAAACGGCTTGAAGCCGCTACCGGGTTAGACGTGACAGCGCGTGGGTTTCCGGCAGAACTTATCGATGACGAACCCGAAGAACCCGGATACGAAGTTTTACCGGCCCAAACCTAAAATGATCTGATGGACCTTTGCAGGCCGCATCGATAATCAAGCGGTATGGCATTTTCCATTACCGACTTGAAATCGATCCTGAACCATAGGCACGACACCGTCATCGATGTGCGCGCGCCAGCTGAGTTCGCCCAAGACCATATTCCAGGCGCGATAAACTTGCCGGTTCTTGATGACGCACAGCGCGCGCACATTGGCACAATTTACAAACAGGACTGCGCGTTTAACGCCAAAAAACTGGGCGCGGCACTGGTGGCTCGGAATGCGGCGGCCCATATCGAGGGGCCATTAGCCAACAAAGACGGGGCCTGGCGGCCGTTGGTCTATTGTTGGCGGGGCGGCCAGCGCTCGGCGTCTTTTGCCACGATCTTATCTCAAATCGGTTGGCGGGTGAATGTGATCGACGGCGGCTACAAAAGCTATCGCCGGCACGTCGTGGCCGCGATGCATGACAGCCATCTTTGCCATGACCTGATTGTTTTGGATGGCAATACCGGTACGGCCAAAACTGAATTATTGCTTCAGTTGCGCACCAGGGGTGAACAGGTGATTGATTTGGAGGGTCTGGCGGCGCATCGTGGCTCGATTTTTGGCGCGACCAGGCAACCCCAGCCGTCACAAAAGGCGTTCGAAGGCGCGCTGGCGCAGGCACTTGCCGGATTTGACACCGACCGTCCGGTCTGGGTCGAAGCAGAGTCCAGCAAAATTGGCCGTCTGCTGGTGCCGCCAGCGCTTTGGCAGGCAATGACCGCGGCACCCCGCATCAGCGTGTCGGCACCGCTTGCGGCGCGCGCGGAGTACCTGCTGCGTGCCTATGCAAACATAGCGCAAGATCCCGTTGCCCTAAATGGCCGCCTGACAGCCCTAACAGCCCATCAGGGGCATGAACGTGTGGATGCCTGGCACGCGTTGGCCGATGCCGGACAGCTGCAAACATTGGCGCATGAACTGATGCAATTTCACTACGACCCAAGCTACGCGCGTTCAGGTGCACGTCGTAAATTCAATGTTTTAGGCCAAGTGCACATACCGAAGTTCTGGATGCGCCAGCGTTGTCTAGGCTGGCCGATAAATTGCTGCAGTTGGTCTAGTCGACCCCGCCGGGTTAGACGATTTTGAAACCGTCGGCCTGATCAGTACAGTGGCCGATGACGGCGGCATCGCATCCCAGTTTATTCAAATCATACATGGTTTTTGCCACAGCATTTGCTGGAACCGCCGCCAACAAGCCGCCCGCGGTCTGTGGGTCAAACAGCAAATCGCCAACGGCGCCTTGGGGCACAGCAAGGTCGGGTAAAAGGGCGCGATTATCGTCAAATATCGACGACCTAACACCAGTTTCGGCCAGTTCGCGCGCCCCTTCCAGTAGGGGAACGTCATTCAAATTCAGGGTCATGCCCAC
>CAXMPY010000116.1:0-6639 GCA_964195275.1 uncultured Paracoccaceae bacterium | reverse complement strand
AACGGCGCACCGGCAACTTGGTTTGCAGCACTGGGTGATCCAAAAACCGCCCGTAAACGCTGGATCGCGGCAATGAAACCCAAAGGCACCATCACCATTGATACCGGTGCCGCAGCAGCACTTGGGCGGGGAAAATCCTTGCTGCCGGCCGGTGTCTCTGGTGTTTCAGGAGACTTCGGTCGCGGTGATCCGGTTCGTATTGATGACGCTGCAGGGAACAATTTGGGCCACGGGTTGGTGCGCTACACCAGCGTCGAAACCCGCGCCATACAGGGGTGCCGTTCAGACCAGATAGAATCAATTTTGGGCTATTCGCACCGTGCCGTGTTAATCCACCGCGATGACATGGCACTATGACCCGACTGTTTCTTCTTTTCACAAATATCCCCGCCGGAGGCATTGCCAGCACCCGCACCCGCAAAGGCCAGCTATGATGAACGACATTTCAGATATTCCCGGGATCATGACCGCGATTGGAACACGTGCACGTGCTGCGGCGGCGATCCTTGCCACAGCGACAGCCGAACGTAAACACGCGGCACTTATCGGCGCTGCTCAGGCAGTTTGGACCAAGCGAGACCAGATCATCGACGCCAACAAACTTGATCTTGAATATGGTCGCGATAAGGGGCTTAGCCCTGCGATGATGGACCGGTTGCTACTGGATCAGGATCGCATCCAAGGCATCGTTAATGGGTTGCGCGCGGTTGCCGAACAGGCCGATCCGGTTGGTGCCGTTATCAAAGAATGGGATATGGCGTCAGGCTTGCACATTCGGCGCGTGCGCACCCCACTTGGGGTTATTGGTGTGATCTATGAAAGCCGCCCAAACGTGACAGCAGATGCCGGGGCGCTGTGCCTTAAGGCTGGTAATGCGGTGATTTTGCGGGGTGGGTCGGAAAGTTTCCACAGTTCTGGCGTGATCCATGAATGTCTGGTTGACGGGTTGTGCTGCGCCAACTTACCAGCGGATGCCATTCAGCGCGTCCCAACGCGGGATCGCGCCGCCGTGCAGCAAATGCTGACCATGACAGACAGCATTGATGTTATCGTGCCGCGTGGTGGCAAAGGTTTGGTTGGTTTGGTTCAGCGCGAGGCCCGCGTGCCGGTATTTGCCCATCTGGAAGGTATCGTACACATTTACATTGATGCCGCCGCCGACCCCAAGAAAACGCTGGATGTCGTACTGAATGCCAAAACCCGGCGCACCGGAATTTGTGGCGCGGCCGAATGCTTGCTTATTCACAAGGCTGTTTTGGATACAGTGGGCAAAGTCGTGATTGGGGCGCTGGTAGCAGCGGGTGTTACCGTCCATGCCCATTCAAATCTGATGTCTCCAATCGGTACGATACCCGCCTCTGATGCTGACTGGGGCCATGAATATCTAGACATGGATATTGCCGCCCGTGCTGTCGACAATCTGGATGGTGCCATCGCCCATATTCGCGAATTCGGGTCAAACCACACCGATTGTATCTTGACCGAGGATGACAGTGCCGCCGCACGGTTTTTCGCAGAACTGGATAGCGCGATTTTGATGCGCAACGCGTCCACACAGTTTGCCGATGGGGCAGAATTTGGCATGGGTGCTGAAATTGGCATCGCAACCGGAAAAATGCATGCGCGTGGCCCGGTTGGGGCCGAACAGCTGACCAGTTTCAAGTACTTGGTTGAAGGTGACGGAACCGTTCGGGCCTAAAACCGCACCCGCGCTGAGTTTTCTGAGGTTTCGACCTCTAACTTTCGCCCGATTGCGGTTGCTGTCAGTGGCGCCAGGGCGAACTGCACTCGGGCCGGTGCCAAATTCGAAATATCAGTGTCAGCTGACAGTACCTGCCAAAGATCGGTTTCGATTTTCATCTGCTCTGCTTGCCCATAAATCGTCCAGTGGCCAGCAACTGCACTGACGGTGATTTTACCGCACCAAGGCATTGCCGTTTCAAAGCATTGCAGCGGCAGGAATGTCAGCTTGACGTGCTCGCGCTCAAGATCGTCCTTTGGTTGCCAGTCCGTTACCAAGCGCCCGCCACGGGATAGCGCGCGCAAAATATCAGTGACTTCGGTAATCGAAACTTTCTGTCCCGGGCCGGCGGACCCAAAGGCAATGCGAAAATACCGGATGCGCGCGCTGGCATTTTCAACGCTTTCCGAAATCAAGTTCATTTCCGGGCCAGCCCCGGCACCGTTCATCGATATTAGTTCAACGCCATTGCTGATTGCGCCTAAGGGGCTGATAAGATCATGGCAGATGCGCGAACCGATCAGATCGGTTAAATTTCGTTGATACGCGTTCATATGGCAGTACCGAACAAGGATGGGGCAATGGGGCAGGCTAATGATTTTCTGGAGCCGGGGATGTTGGTGCGCCATCCTGATCGACCCAACTGGGGGGTCGGACAGGTACAGTCAAATATCCCAGGTCGTATTACCGTGACATTTGAGAACGCCGGCAAAGTTGTTCTGGATTCGAACCTGGTTTCGTTGGAATTGATCGGCAGCATTTAATAATCCTTAGATTTAGTGCATCATTAGTATACAACCTTAGCGAGTGTTAATTTGTTCAAGACCAATCGGCGCGCTTGCGCTACGACAAAGCGCCGCCTAGAACACGACTGCCCTGTCCAACCTGGTGTTGCTTTAAATGATCGCGTTTGATACAAATCTGGAAATTCGATTAGCCAGCGACACTAGGGACAACCGGGCGGCTTGTCGGCTGCGTTATCAGGTCTTCGTGGAAGAACTGGGTGGTGACGGGCATTTGGTAGATCACGTCAATAGACTGGAATCTGATCGTTTTGACCCTTACGCGCAGCAATTGATCCTGGTCGACAATCGACGTGACGTCGATAACCTTGACCACGTGGTTGGTGTTTACCGGATGTTAGATGGCGAGGGCGCGAAACGGGCAGGGCAGTTTTATTCTGATACCGAATATGACCTGACTGTTTTAAAGGATAGTGGCCGCAGATTGCTTGAATTGGGCCGATCCTGCCTGCATCCGGATTATCGCAAAGGGACAGCACTGTTCATGCTTTGGAACGGCCTTTCCGAATATATACGGCGTCATGATATTGAAGTTCTTTTTTGCGTTGCCAGTTTTTTTGGTACCGATGCATCGGTCTATGCGACGCACCTGTCATATCTCGCCCAAAACCATATGACGCCGCCTGAACTGTTGGTCACTGCGCGCCCGAAAAGTTATTTACCAATGGACCCTGTTCCCGCGGATGCAGTTAGCCGCGCTGTGGTCATGCCAACGATGCCACCCCTGATCAAAGCCTATCTGCGCATCGGGGGTTTCGTCGGCGATGGGGCCTATGTCGACAAAACTTTTAACACCACTGACGTGTGTATGGTGTTGGATGCCACCCGAATGAACCCGCGGACACGGGCGTTATATGACACTGCCGGTGGCACGGTGTGACCGGTACCTGGCGGTCTGGTGATATTCCTGAACCGGCTCGAATTGGCCCGATTGGCTGGTTGCGTGTGGCACTGCGCGGTCCGCTGCTGATGTTATTATTGGCCATTGGGTTGGTGTGCCTGATGATACTGCGGTTGATCGAACGGCCGTTATTTGGGCTGCACCGGCCCTGGACACCGTTGATAACATTGGGTGTTTGCCGCGTGGCATTGCGTATACTTGGCATCAGTGTCGTTACCAACGGCGTGCCAATGCGTGACAGCGGGGCAATGGTGGTGAACCATTCGACCTGGCTGGATATTTTTGTTCTGAATGCGGGCAGCCCGGTCTATTTTGTGGCAAAATCCGAAGTCAAAAGCTGGCCGGGTGTTGGCTGGTTGGCGCGGGCCACCGGCACAGTATTCATTCAGCGCCGCGGACTTGATGCTGGCCTGCACCGGGACATTTTGCAATCACGCCTGAAAGCAGGCCACCGGTTGTTGTTTTTTCCGGAAGGTACATCCACCGATGGCACCCTTGTTTTACCTTTTAAATCAACGCTGTTTGAGGCGTTCTTTACTAAAAATGCAAGCTCGGATTTGGCGGTGCAGCCGATATCGGTGTTTTACGACCCACCAGAGAACCAAGCCCGCACGTTTTATGGATGGTGGGGAGATATGGTTTTAAGAAGCCATCTGATCAGGGTGATGTCAGCGTCGCGTGGGCGTGTGAACGTGACATACCACGCCGCTATTAAAGTTTGCGATTATGAGAATAGGAAGGCATTGGCGAAGGCGTGCGAAATCACCGTTCGTTCAGGCGTGCGGGATATCTAGGCAGTTTAGAATTTCTGCCTAGTCAAGAAATTTTGACATCTCTGCAAGTCGCGCTGCCGGGTCTTCTGACTGCCAGATTTCCGACCCAAAACCGAAAAAATCAGTTATCTCAGAATAAGTTGCCAGGTTTTCTTTATCCAGACCGCCTTCGGCCACCACCGGGATTTCAACCACCTCAGACCACCATTTGAATACATCGATATCGACGGCTTTGCCGTCGCCTAGGGCTGATGCGCCAATCGGGCCAAAACTAATGTAATCGGCACCTGCTTCGCCGGCGTTCATACCGTCATGGCGCGATGTTCCACAAAAAGTGCCTACAATCGCGTCACTACCCAGTTCCTTGCGCACATAGCGCACCGAGCGCGCACCATCGGTCAAATGGACGCCGTCCAGACCCAGCCGATTGACCAGCCCGACATGGGTTTCAACAACCAACGGAATATCACGGGCGTGGGTTAGGGCACGCAAAGCGTCTGCTGCACGCGAAACATGATCTTCATCGCTGGACGACAGTGCCAGCCGAACACAGGCGACTTCAGTTGCATCAAGAACCGATGACAATACGTCTGGAAAAACCCCCAGATCCACCTCGGGCGGTGTGATCAGGTAAATTTGGGGACGCTCATCTTCGGACATGGCTGGATCTACCGTATTTTGGATTTTCGCCCCAATAGCAGGGAACAATCAGATTGGCTACTTGGCTGGTAGGCTTTTTGCGTTGGTTAATGCAAGTTGCAGCCAATTGGCCCGCCGCTCATCATCCTGAAACGCTTCTTCGGTCACATCGATCATGCCACCCATCGGACGACCTGTAAATTTCATCGGGCCGGCACCTTCAATTTCGAGCGCCTCTGCTTCGCGGGGTTTTCCGATGCGGAACATTGACCCCTTGGTGTGGACGCCACACACCATGTTGCCATTCAGCATGAAACACAGGCCTCCAAACATGTTGCGTTCGGTGATGCCAACCTCATCCGTCAGGTCATCGCGCATTAGTTGCGCAAACCCTTCATCATACGACATTTGCTGATCTCCTTGCGCTGGTTTGGTGGCAATCGTATCACCGGATCAGCAATTTCCAAAGGACTACAATGGCAAATGATACCGCCCAACCAGTCTTTGTACTGGTGCGCCCGCAGATGGGTGAAAACATCGGCGCCGCGGCGCGTGCAATGTGGAATTTTGGCCTGGACCGAATGGCGATTGTTGAACCGCGCGACGGTTGGCCGAACCAAAAAGCGGTGGCAATGGCCAGCGGCGCGGGGCGGTTGTTGGATCAGGCGGTGATGACATCAACCACCAATCAGGCTGTTGCAGAGTGCGAATATGTTTTTGCCACAACGGCGCGACATCGAGGGTTAACCAAACCGATTATGACCCCGGAACGGGCGATGGCACATGCGCGCGAATTGTTACGCCAAGGCAAACAGGTCGCGGTTTTGTTCGGCCCCGAACGGTCAGGATTGGAAAGCGAAGACGTGGCGCTGGCCGATGCGATCATTTCGGTGCCGGTAAACCCAAAGTTCGCCAGCCTGAATTTGGCGCAATGTGTGTTGCTGACGGGTTATGAATGGCAGCGCGAAGTTGATGTTAGCATGCCGGAAACAATGGAAATGGCGAAAACCAGCTTCGCCAATAAGCTGGATGTTGAAAAGCTGGGGGATCACTTTGAGGAACGCCTAAGCGATGCAGGGTTCTTTTTCCCAACAGAAAAGGCCGCAGGTATGAAACTGAACCTACGTAATATGTGGGGGCGACTACCGCTAACGCGCGCGGACGTTCAAGCCTTGCACGGCATGTTGCGCCAAATAGTGCGCTGGAAAACGCGCGACTGAAATTCACCATCACCCAATTGGTAATTTGCGCTGTTTGCGGCCTGCTTGGCTGTTCACATTCCGCCCCATCGTGCTAGATTGCCAACATGTTTAACGTCTTACGTCACCCTGTATATGCCCGGCTATTTCTAGCCCAGGCGATTGCGTTGCTGGGCACCGGGTTGATGACGATTGCGCTGGGTTTGTTGGCATTTGAATTGGCCGGTGATTCCGCTGGCGCTGTTTTGGGTACCGCCTATGCGATCAAAATGGTTGCCTATGTAGGGTTTTCACCGATTGCCAGTGCGGTTGCGGCCCGTTTGCCGCGCAAACCAGTGCTGATCGGCGCTGATCTGATCCGGGCAGGTACGGCGCTTTTCCTGCCCTTTATCACGTCGATATGGCAAATTTATTTACTGATATTTGTGCTACAACTTGCGTCAGCCACGTTTTCTCCGGCTTTTCAGGCGACGATACCGGATGTTCTGGAGGATGAGAAAGACTATACCAAGGCACTTTCATTATCGCGTTTATTATACGATATGGAAAATCTGATAAGCCCGGCATTGGCGGGCTTTCTGCT
>CAXMPY010000115.1:6402-6664 GCA_964195275.1 uncultured Paracoccaceae bacterium | reverse complement strand
TACCTGAACTTCGCTAAATCCTGACATATCAAACTTGCGTTCTTCTGCCAGCGCTGGCAGCGAAACGGCCAATGTTGTGGCCCCTGCCAAAAATGCCGCAGTTGAAACTTTCGCGATTTTCATAATTCATCCCATTGTTTTAGTCCGGTTGATCCCGGTACCGTCTACTTATGTAAATCTCATTAACATTCAAGAAGTCTGGGCGAATAAATTCCAGGAACCTGGAAAATCTATCTTAAACCTTGCAAAATCTGGCCCAAAA
>CAXMPY010000115.1:311-6333 GCA_964195275.1 uncultured Paracoccaceae bacterium | reverse complement strand
GCTACATACAATATCAACGGCATCAAGGCCCGCATTCACGCCGTTCCGGCCTGGATGGCAGAAACCAAGCCGGACGTGGTGTTATTGCAAGAAATCAAATCAATCGACGAAAACTTTCCGCGCGATGCGTTTGAAGATCTTGGCTACACAGTCCAAACCCACGGCCAAAAATCTTTCAATGGCGTGGCCATTCTGTCAAAATTGCCACTGGAAGACGTGGTTCGCGGCCTACCAGGTGAGGAAGCGGACGAACAGGCGCGGTGGATCGAAGCGACTGTTATGGGCGCAAAACCAATCCGCGTTTGTGGGCTGTACCTGCCCAATGGCAACCCGGTGCCGGGGCCAAAATACGACTACAAATTGGCATGGATGGCGCGGTTGCGTGCCCGCGCTAAGCAATTATTAATCGGTGAAGAACCAGCGCTAATGGCCGGGGATTACAACATAATTCCCCAAGATATTGATGCCGCCCGCCCTGAAGCTTGGGTTGAAGACGCCCTGGCGCGGCCCGAAAGCCGAGCTGCCTATCGTCAAATACTGAACCTGGGATTTACTGAAGCATTTCGCGCGCGAAACTGCGAACCGGAACAGTACAGTTTTTGGGATTTTCAGCGTGGCGCTTGGGAACGCAACGACGGTATCAGGATTGACCATTTCCTGCTGACACCACAATGCGCCGACCTATTGGTTGATTGCCAAATTGATGCCAATATTCGCGGTTATGAAAAGCCATCCGACCATGTACCGGTGTGGGTTGAATTGGATGCGTGAACATTGAATATTATTGGTAACTTACTATAATACATAAGTTAAACATAGAAAGCGGACTGATATGAAACGAATATCACTTATACTCATCGCACTGCTGATCGCATCAGCCGCAACCGCTAAAAACAACAAACACAACCCATCCAACGGGTTTTGCCCGCCCGGACTGGCCAAGAAAACGCCGGCATGCGTGCCGCCCGGATTGGCCAAAAAATTTGCGCCGGGTTCGATTATTCCAGACCAAAATTATGACTGGATTTTGAACCCTCTTGATTTCCAGTTACCAGATCTGGCCGAGGGTGAAGCCTATGTCCAGATCGGCGATGCGTTTGTCAAAGTTAACAAGGAAACACTTGAAATCCTTAATCTTTATGACGCTATTGGCCAAGTTCTGAACTAGTTATTCGGCTGCAACCTTGCGCGCATCAAGCATATCCTTCAGATACCGCCCAGTATGGCTGACTTTAGCATCGGCAATCTGTTCTGGCGTGCCAGTTGCGACAATTTGGCCGCCGCCGTCGCCACCTTCGGGGCCAATATCGATGATCCAATCCGCGGTTTTCACAACATCTAGATTGTGTTCGATTACAATCACTGTATTGCCCTGATCTACCAATTCATGTAGCACTTCCAACAACTTACGCACATCTTCAAAATGTAGGCCCGTGGTCGGTTCATCCAGAATGTACAGCGTGCGGCCGGTCGATCTGCGCGCCAGTTCCTTGCTCAGCTTTACGCGCTGTGCTTCACCACCTGACAGGGTCGTCGCTTGCTGGCCCACTTTGATGTAACCAAGGCCCACCCGGACCAGCGCGTCCATCTTTTCTCGGATGCTGGGTACGGCTTTGAAGAATGCCTGTGCATCCTCGACCGTCATATTAAGTATGTCGGCTATGCTCTTACCTTTAAACCGAATTTCCAGAGTCTCGCGGTTGTAACGTTTGCCATTGCAGGTTTCACAGGTCACGTACACGTCCGGTAGGAAATGCATTTCAATCTTGATCAGACCGTCGCCCTTGCAGGCTTCGCACCGGCCACCTTTGACGTTGAACGAAAACCGCCCGGCCTTATAGCCGCGCGTCTTGCTTTCCGGCAGCCCGGCAAACCAATCACGGATCGGCGTGAAGGCACCTGTATATGTGGCCGGGTTTGACCGCGGCGTGCGGCCTATGGCGCGTTGATCAATGTCGATCACCTTATCCAAGTGTTCCAGCCCTTTAATGGTCTCACAGGGCGCAGGGGTCTGTCGGGCACCATTCAGGCGCATGCTGGCGGTCTTAAACAAGGTTTCGATGGTCAGTGTCGACTTTCCGCCACCAGAAACCCCGGTGACGCAGACAAATTGTGCCAGTGGAAAATCCACCGTAACATTTTTCAAGTTGTTACCGGTTGCCTTGGCGACAGTTAACTTTTTCTTGTTACCTTTGCGCCGCTTGGTCGGAATTGCGATCGACCGCGTCCCACTAAGATATTG
The DNA here is from genome assembly GCA_964195275.1 of uncultured Paracoccaceae bacterium. Taxonomy (GTDB): domain Bacteria; phylum Pseudomonadota; class Alphaproteobacteria; order Rhodobacterales; family Rhodobacteraceae; genus NVTR01. The sequence continues at coordinate 4,091 of CAXMPY010000115.1, read as the reverse complement.
CCCGGTCAGGGACGCCGGATCGGCGATCACTTCTTCCGGTAGGCCTTTGGACACCACCTGCCCGCCACGCACCCCGGCACCGGGGCCAATATCAAACACATAATCCGCCGAGCGGATCGCCTCTTCGTCATGTTCAACCACAATCACAGTATTGCCCTGATCACGCAGGTTTTTCAGGGTTTCCAGCAACCGACCATTGTCACGCTGATGCAGCCCGAGCGATGGTTCATCCAGCACATACAAAACCCCGGTCAAGCCTGATCCAATTTGACTCGCCAGTCTGATCCGCTGGCTTTCACCGCCACTAAGCGTGCCGGAATTGCGCGACAATGTCAGATATTCCAGACCAACATTATTCAGAAACCCAAGGCGTTCGCGGACTTCTTTTAGGATTGGCCGCGCAATTTCATTTTTCTGCGCGCTCAGATTGTCAGGCACGGCTTTGCACCAATCAAACGCCTCTTTGATCGACATTTGCACCACTTCGCCAGCGTGCAGGCCGCCGATTTTTACCGCCAGGGCCTCGGGCCGCAGTCGGAAACCACCGCAGGCCCCGCAAGGACGATTGTTTTGGTAGCGTTCAAATTCTTCGCGGATCCAATTGCTGTCGGTTTCGCGGTAGCGCCGCTGCATATTTGGGATCACACCCTCAAAAGAACGGGTCACCTGATACACGCGCCCGCCTTCGTCATAGCGAAACAATATTTCCTGTTTGCCGGACCCATACAGAAACACTTGTTGCACGTTTTCGGGCAAATCCCTCCACCGGGTGTTGCGGTCAAATTCATAATGGCGGGCAATTGATTCTATGGTTTGCAAAAAATAGGGTGATTTCCCCTTGCGCCAGGGTGCTAGCGCCCCGTCATAGATTTTTAGTGTCTGATCAGGAACCACCAATCGTTCATCAAAGAACAGTTCCACCCCCAAACCGTCGCAGGTTGGGCAGGCCCCAAAAGGTGCGTTAAATGAAAACAACCTTGGTTCAATTTCGGGGATCGTAAACCCCGAAACCGGACAGGCGAAATTTTCCGAAAATGTAATGCGTTCGCCCTCGGCGTAGGTCGGAGCGGTTTCCAGAATGGCAATACCATCCGCCAGATCAAGCGCGGTTCTTAGGCTATCTGCCAGTCGGGTTTCCAACCCTTCACGCACCACAATCCGGTCAACCACCACATCAATGTCGTGGCGATATTTTTTGTCCAGCGTCGGCGCATCTTCAATTTCGTAGAATTCGCCATCAACTTTCACACGCTGAAAACCCTGCTTGCGCAGCTCAAGAAATTCTTTGCGGTACTCGCCTTTGCGGTCCCGCACGATCGGGGCCAGCAAAAAGGCGCGCAAACCGTCGGGCATGGCCATCACCCGATCGACCATGTCTTGCACCTGCTGCGCCTCGATCGGTTTGCCGGTGGCCGGGGAAAACGGTGTGCCGGCGCGGGCAAACAGCAGGCGCAAGTAATCGTAAATTTCGGTAACCGTGCCGACCGTCGAACGAGGGTTTTTTGACGTGGTCTTTTGTTCAATTGAAATCGCCGGCGAAAGACCACTGATATGGTCGACATCCGGTTTTTCCATCATATCCAGAAACTGGCGCGCATAGGCCGAAAGGCTTTCAACATAGCGGCGCTGCCCTTCGGCATAAACCGTATCAAACGCCAGACTGGATTTACCAGATCCAGACAACCCGGTGATCACCACCAGCTGATCGCGTGGAATATCCACATCGATGTTTTTGAGGTTGTGTTCACGCGCACCGCGCACTTCAATATATTTCAGTTCGGCCATTTCCGCCTCTTTGCGAGTCAATGGTTAAGAGATAGTTGATGTGGATAGATGTTCCAATAGAAAAATGAGAACGAACCAAGAACAATTTAATTCAGCGTGATGACCTGTTCAAAAACCAAAGCACCTACCCTACAAACGAAGACATTTCCATAATCCGACCACCCAGTTTGTATCCCAAAATTGCGGAAACTTCTTCATTTGTCAGGTCCAGATGGACGCGCCTGCACTCTGCTAACGCAGTTCTAGCAGCCGTTATGTCGTTAAGTTCCAGCTGAACGGCGGTCATCATAACTCGGGAAAAATACGTTCTGTAATCCGCATCAACCGCTATCTGTGCCTGTTCCAACTCGGATGCAAGTTCGCCAATTTTGATCTGCACGATTGCCAGAACACTGCGCCAAATCACCCGCCGCTTGTCCATCGGGCTAACCGCAATAGAGCGCTCTAGAAAATCTGCTGCCTGCTTAAGATCGCCTTGGTGCAGGCGGACCCAGCCAACTGCCGCCAGCGCCTGTGCATTGGCCGGATCTGCAAGGAGTGCCCGTTTTAGCAGCGGTTTGGCGCGGCTGATTTCTCCGGCATCAGCCAGCGCGCATCCAGCAACCCCTAAGACAGTGCTGTCAATATCATCAAGTGCCAGCGCTGTATCGGCGAGACTGATCGCTTCTTTCACTATATCAGGGGATGGTGTAGCGAAGCCGACTTTTTGCCCCAAGGCAAGAACCAGTGCCAACGTCGCATTTGCCAATGCAAGATCAGGTTCCAAGGCCAACGATTTGCGCAACAAGACTTCGGCCTGCGCGAATGACTTGCCGTGCCAACCCAGAACCGACATCGTCCCAAGCGCTTGGATCAAAAGTGGCTTACTTCTGGTGGCCGTAGGATCAGCGCGCAACAATTCGTAAATTGATTTCACCAAAGCAGGTTCCAGATGCGGCAGGCATTCGCCCAGGAACACCTTTTCGGGGTCATCCTTTTCGTCAATTTGAAATTGATGCGCCCAAACAGTGCCGCCACGCTGGGTTTCACTAAGTTGTAAGTTGGCGGCTATTTTACCACCCGTGGCGCGCAAACTGATATCCAGCATGTAGCCTGAACCGATTTCCCGGCGCAAATCTGAAAAAGATGCCTGATCCAAACCTGCAGCAACGCGGCTGGAAAATACCGTCAGAAAAGGAACGCGCGCCTAAACGGCAATCAGTTTCTCACCGACTGATGCGCCGAAATGTCCGATATTGTCGTCGCCGCTGGTGCGAACCGGCAAAATTAGCAAAGATGGTTGTACAAATATATCCGCGCCGATCACTTTCTTCGGTTGAGTATTATTGCGCAGTTTGGCCACAAATCGAATTCCTCGACCATGCGCGGTTTTGATTGTCTTTTGCACCTGGCCGTTGTCACCAATTGCGCGGCGTGCAGCCTTGACGCAACTAGGGATCGTCGATTCAGATACGATGCGCCCGTCCCAGTTTTTTTCGATTATTTCATGTTTACTGATAACCCGATCCGGATTGCTGGCCATATACAGCAGAAAATCCTACACTTTCGGTTCGACCGAGACCAAAACATCACCGTCGCGCAATTCAAATCGATCTGCATCAAGGGAAATACGATCAAATCCAAGTATCATTCGGTGCCTTTAAAAATTTTAACACAAAAACCCCCAGTTCAATCGATGAATCCCGGCAATGATAAGCAATCTTCACAAAATCACCAGACATTCACCAGACCAACCTCAAGTTTGGCAAATCGGGCCCCGCTAAACAATCCTCAGCCAGCGGGATCGTCCTGTAGCCCAAACCAAGGAAAACCAAATGCCTCTCATAGATATCCAAGTAATCGAAAACGTATTCACACCTGAACAAATGGCCGACATGATCCAAAAGGTCACCAATACAATGGTCGACATCAAAGGCGAGGCCCTGCGCGGCGTCACCTGGGTGCGCATCCATGAAGTCCAGTCCGGTGACTGGGGTATTGGTGGCAATGGTCTAA
>CAXMPY010000115.1:0-301 GCA_964195275.1 uncultured Paracoccaceae bacterium | reverse complement strand
ACAACCGCTGATCTTCAGTCGCTCGCTGCTGGGGGTGCATAGATATGACCTATGTCAACGCTAATCTCGCAGAACATCCGCTCGATGGTCTGACGAACCTGCCGGAACGCAGTTTAACACGGTATTTTTGGAAACGTATTGACTGGGGTTTTGCACTGACAAAACAAAAACGCGATCTGCGCAACCTAAGCAGCCATACCCTGCGCGATATCGGTGTCACGTCCTCACAAGCACATCTTGAAGCCAACCGTATGGCTTGGGACGTGCCCAAGAACTGGAGATGTTAGAACATGGGGTTCCT
>CAXMPY010000114.1:361-6725 GCA_964195275.1 uncultured Paracoccaceae bacterium | reverse complement strand
AACGGGCGCCACCAAGCAGCTGATCAAAGCGTCCGACCCTCAGGACTGCGGCTGGGACAAGTTTCATGATGAACTTGGCGCGCAATTTCCGGGTCTTCGCGAAAAATTTGCGCGGCTGCCAACGCTGCAGGGCTTTGTGCTGCATTCACAGGATGGCACCTGTCGGATGACAGCGCGCTGGCACGACGGCATCACGCGGGTATCCTTGCATGATCCGGGGCACCAGGATCCAGACCCCGCGGCAGAGCATATCTATTTTGGCGCGATGCAAACCGAGATAGATACCCTGCGCGCCACCTCAGAATCGACGCCATTTCTGGTTTGGCGGCAAAACGCCCAGGGCAAGATTTCCTGGGCCAACAACAGCTATCTTGAATTGGCGTAGGCTGGGGAAAACGATAAAGACGTGCCGACATGCCGCCGGCACGATTGTTTGACCTGTCAAACTCGACCCATGACGCCGAACAACACGCGTCGCGTGACCACGCATATCAATGGCGAAGCCGATCCGCGGTGGTTTGAATGTTTTGAAACACCTTTGGCGGGAGAATCGCTGTTAACAGCGGTTGCCGCTGACAAAATGGTAAAAGTTAAAGTTGCCTTGCGCGATTTTGTGCAAACGTTAACAAAAACTTTCGTCCATCTCACGATAGGGCTGGCGATTTTTGATAAGCAACGTAGGCCTGCGTTGTTTAATCCCGCCCTGACTGACCCGACATCGCTTCCGGCCAGCTTTTTATCTGCACGGCCAACGTTTCAAGCCGTGCTAGACCGGTTGCACGAAAAAAGATGGTGCCCGAGCCCAAGGATTATAAATCCTGGCGACGCCGATTACATCGGTTGGAAATTGAGGCGGTTAACGGAACCTATGAAGAAAACTGGCCACTTACGAACGGGCGCACGTATCGGGTAACGGGCCGCCCGCATCCCGACGGGGCCGTGGCCTTTTTGTTCGAAGATATCAGTTCGGAAATTTGGGCAATGCGAAGATTTCGTGCCGAACTTAAGGTTTAGTCAGGCCACATTTGATGCCATGCCCAAGGCAATTGCGGGTTTTTCACCAACCGGGGATTTGTTGCTTTCCAATGTCGCCTACAGCACGTTGTGGGGCATCCAAATTACAGCAGTCCTTGGCGATTTTGGGATCGTCGACGCCACGCGGGCTTGGTCGGAACAGTGTGTTCCTTCCCCGACATGGGGCGATGTGCGAGAATTCGTTTGCGCCGAATCTGAACGGGCGGAATTGTCAGCCAACGTGCGGCTGCGCGATGGGCGGTAGCTAAGTTGCCGGTTCACACCCATTTCAGGCGGCGCAACGCTGGCCCATTTCTCACCGGGTATTTCAAGAGCAAAAGAGCCGTCTGGTGAGCTGACAGAAGTTCAAAAGCTTAGCATCGAGATCGTTGCGCTTTAATGCCACTTGCGGTGCCGATGGGACCGCGTAAAACTAGCCGGCATGACGCTGCCAAATTCAAAAATTATTCATTTTCAATCGGCCAATGCCACAACGGCGTTCGCACAGGTCTTGGCGCCGCTTTTGGGCGCTGGCGACACTATCCTACTAAGCGGTGAACTGGGCAGCGGCAAAACCCATTTCGCCCGAGCCCTTATTCAGGCGCGGCTTGTGGCCAGCGATTTGACAGAAGATGTTCCATCACCGACGTACACACTGGTGCAATCCTATTGGGATGGCGTCTGCGACATCTGGCACGCCGACCTTTATCGGTTAAACAGCCCACAAGATGTGGTTGAACTTGGCTTGGTTGATGCAATGGACAACAGCATTTGTCTGATTGAATGGCCCGACCGCATTGGGCAACTTACCCCGCAAGGCGCGTTGCACATTGACCTGCACCATGTCGATGATGCCGATGCCCGCCGGGCGGATATCAGTTGGCAGGTTCAGCGTTGGCAGCCCCGTATGCAACTGATCGGGGATCGTTGTGTTTGACCTAACCGACAGGCCACGAATTTTCGGATGCGCGCCGGGCATAGATTTTTCAAAAGCCCTGGTTGACGGGCTAACGGGCCGCTTTGGCAACAGGCCGCCCGAAGAAATGGCGCGCGTTGAAATCTTTGTAAACACCCGCAGGATGCAGCGCCGTATTTTCGAATTATTCGATCTGCAGCCTGCCTGCCTGTTGCCGAAAATTCGGCTGGTCACTGATCTGGCAACTGATCCAATGGCGGCAGATTTGCCGGCGCCTGTATCGCCCCTGCGGCGACGTCTGGAATTAAGCCAGCTCATTTCAAAACTGCTGGATCAGCAGCCTGATCTGGCCCCGAGATCGGCACTGTTTGATCTGGCGGACAGTCTGGCACTGCTAATGGCCGAAATGCAGGACGAAGCGGTTTCGCCAGACGACATTTTTGGCCTGGCTGTCACAGATGCATCAGGGCATTGGCAGCGTAGCCAAAAGTTCCTGGAAATCGTTACTCATTATTTTGGGGTAAACCCGTCGGAACCCCCCGATCAAGAAGCGCGCCAGCGCCGCGCAGTTGAAGCTTTGGCCGTCAAGTGGGGCCAAAACCCGCCGCAAAACCCTGTCATTGTTGCGGGCTCAACCGGTTCGCGCGGTTCAACCGCTTTGTTGATGGGCGCGGTCGCCAAATTGCCCCAAGGGGCGCTGATTTTGCCTGGATTTGATTTTGACCAGCCCAAATCGGTTTGGGAAAACCTAGAAAATGCGCTGCAGGCAGAGGATCATCCACAGTTTCGGTTTCGGCGGATATTGCAACAATCAGATGTAGCTTTTGACGAGGTGCAGGAATGGTTGCCTGGTCTCAACACGCCATCGCCCGCCAGAAACCGGTTGATATCATTGGCGCTGCGCCCGGCGCCGGTAACCAACCAATGGCTGGCCGAGGGCCCAAATCTAACCGATATTAAACAGGCCGCCGCCGACATGGCGCTGATCGCGGCCCCTTCGGAACGCGTCGAAGCTGTGGCCATTGCGCTGGCGCTGCGTCAGGCTGCTGACCGTGGTATCACCGCAGCTTTGGTCACGCCCGATCGGCTGTTAACCCGCCGCGTTCGCGCGTCGCTGGATCAATGGCGCATTGAACCAGACGCCAGCGTCGGCGATAGTTTGGACCAAACAGCGCCCGGTCGCTTGCTGCGACATGTTGCAGAACTTTTTGGCACGCCGCTTAGCGCCGAGGCGCTGCTTGTAATCTTGAAACATCCGTTGGTTAATGTTGGCGCCCAAGACCGTGGCGCGCATTTGCGATGGACACGCGAACTGGAACAAAAGTTCCGTCGCACCGGCCCGGCATTTCCTTGCCCAAAGGACATTCTTGACTGGGCGAATTTTGATCCAGAAACCAAAGATCGCCAAATCTGGGCTGAATGGTTAACACAAACCGTTTTTGATCTTCAAGATGTATCAGACCGCCCGTTGGCGGACCATTTGCAGCGCCATATCTTGCTGACCAGCGCGCTGTCGGCTGGCCCCGGATCGGATGATACAACCGGTTTATGGGCCGAAACGGCGGGCCGCGAAGCCAGACAAATTATCGACGACCTGACGCGCGAGGCCCAGTATGGCGGTATCCTGTCCGCCTTTGACTATGTAAATCTGTTTCATTCGGTCCTTAAACGAGGCGAAGTGCGCGACCCGGTGCTGCCGCATCCGGACATCATGATTTGGGGAACGCTTGAGGCGCGGGTACAGGGCGCCGATCTGGTCATTTTGGGCGGACTGAACGAAGGTGTTTGGCCAGAACATGCAACACCTGATCCCTGGCTTAACCGTGAAATGCGCGCCCAGGTTGGACTGCTGTTGCCCGAACGTCGTATCGGATTGTCTGCCCACGACTTTCAGCAGGCGATTGGCGCGAAGCGGGTTATCCTAACCCGTTCGGTGCGCAACGCAGAGGCGCAGACGGTTCCTTCACGCTGGCTGAACCGATTGACCAACTTAATGGATGGCATGTCCGACGAAGGGCGCGAAGCAGCAAAAACCATGCATCAAAATGGGCAATATTGGCTGGACATGGTTCAGGCGCTGGAAAGCCCGGCCCCTGTTGACTCGGCGCTGCGCCCTGCACCCGCGCCCCCAGTTAGCACGCGGCCCACTCAACTTTCAGTAACTGCGATTTCCCGACTTATTCGGGACCCATATGCAATTTACGCCCGCTATATTCTGGGCCTCAAACCCTTGGATCCGCTGCACCAAAAGCCCGACGCCCCGCTGCGGGGCACGATCATGCACCGCATTTTTGAACGGTTCATAACAGAACACCGTTTTTCCAGTGATCTGGCTGAGAATAAAAGGGTATTACTACAAATCGCAGATCAGGTGCTTGCATCAGATGCGCCCTGGCCGGTCGCCCGCATATTGTGGCGCGCCAAACTGGACCGGATCGCCGATAGGTTCATGGCAGGCGAAGCCCTGCGGCAGGCCAACGGTCATATGTTAGCGCTGGAACGCGTGGGTGCTTTTTTGTTTGCTGAAATCGGATTTACGCTAACCGCCAAAGCTGACCGAATTGATCGGTCTGAATCTGGCGGGCTGCTGATTTACGACTACAAAACCGGCCAGATACCGACGGCTGATCAGCAAAAATACTATGACAAACAGCTGCTTCTAGAGGCGGTGCTGGCGCAGGAAGGCGCGTTTGAAAAGATTGGCCCGGCACCCGTGGCCAATGTCGGTCATATCGGCGTTGGTACGCAGCCCAAATTTAGTGTAGTGCCGCTATCGCCCGACGACGTCGCAACCGCGCGCGCTGAACTGATCAAGTTGATCGCCGGCTATCAGCAGCCGGCCCAGGGTTACGCATCACGCCGCGCAATGGCATCAGTTCGATATGCCGGAGATTACGACCACCTGGCGCGTTTTGGCGAATGGAATGAAACCAAAACCCCAACGCTAATGCCGGTTGGTACATAATGTTGAACGACGCCACTAAACGCCAAGTTGCTGCCGCCAACCCACTGGTTTCAACCTGGCTAGCAGCCAATGCTGGGTCTGGCAAAACCCGCGTGTTGACCGACAGGGTGGCCCGCCTATTGCTGCAAAAAGTATCGCCACAAAACATCCTGTGCCTGACCTACACAAAAGCCGCCGCCAGCGAGATGCAAAACCGCCTGTTTGAACGTTTGGGTAAATGGGCAATGATGGATGACGCGGGGCTGGTCAAAGAACTGCGTGACCTTGGTGTTTCAAATCTGGACGATGCCAAAGATCTAAGTTTTGCGCGAACGCTTTTTGCGCGTGCGATCGATACGCCTGGTGGATTGCGCATTCAAACCATCCATTCATTTTGCGCATCTTTGCTACGTCGTTTTCCGCTTGAGGCCGGGGTTTCGCCGGTGTTTCGTGAAATGGAAGAACGGGCCGCGAAACTATTGCGACAGGACGTGGTCGATAATTTGGCCCGGGGCGAACGTGCCGGAATAATCCGCGGCCTTGCCAAACACTATTCTGGTGAAGATTTCGGGAGCCTGGCGGCCGAGGCCATCCGCCACCGCACCGCTGCAATCACCCCGAAAACTGACGCTGAAATCTGGCAACAATTCGGGCTGCCAGTAGGGCTGACTGTAAACCAGTTACTTGCAAATACATTTTTGGGTGGCGAAGCAAAATTGTTCTCGGCATGGCAGCCGATACTGCAACAAAGCGAAAAATCAACCGACCAAAAGGCTGCGGCCATATTTTCGCAAATCAAATTCGACGATCCAACAATCCCAGATTTGGTTCAGCTTTTTTCGCCGTTGCTATTTGGTGCAAAAGCCAAAGAACCGTTCAGCGCAAAATTGAGTAGCTTCCCAACCAAAGACCTGCGGCTTGAAAATCCTGAAATCACGGCCCGATTGGGCGAATTCATGGTCCGAATTGAACAGGCGAGGGCAGATTACGCGCGCCTGATCGCGGCGCAAAAGACCCGGGCATTCTTAAATTTCGCGTCGGTTTTCCTGCCAATTTACGAAACCAGAAAGGCCCAAAGCGGCTGGCTGGATTTTGACGATCTGATCACCCGGGCGCGATCTTTGTTGTCTGACCAGGCGGTGGCTCAATGGGTCTTGTTTCGGCTGGACGGCGGCCTTGACCATATCCTTGTGGATGAAGCCCAGGACACCAGCCCCGATCAATGGAAAGTGGTCGAGCTGTTGGCGCAGGAATTCAGCGCCGGGGCGGGTGCGCGCGCAGATATCCAGCGCACGATTTTTGTCGTTGGTGACCTTAAGCAATCGATCTATTCGTTTCAGGGTGCCGACCCAAAAGCGTTTGAACAGATGCGCCAGCATTTTTCACGCGATCTGCAAGCATCACGACAAACCCTGTTTGCGCAATCCCTGGAACATTCGTTTCGGTCTTCGCCGGCGATACTAACGGTTGTTGATGCTGTGTTTGAGGGG
>CAXMPY010000114.1:0-351 GCA_964195275.1 uncultured Paracoccaceae bacterium | reverse complement strand
GGCGTTTCACAAAGACTTGCCGGGGCGCGTCGATTTGTGGGCGATTGCCGACGAACCAGCGGCTGAGCTGCGAAAAGACTGGTATGATCCGTCTGATACAATCGCCAGCAACGACCATCGTGTTGTTTTGGCAGAAACCATTGCCAATCAAATCAATGTTCTAGAAAAAACAGGGTCTATTCCTGACGGAAATGGTGGATTCAGGTCGATCGAATTTGGTGATTTTTTGATTCTTGTGCAAAGCCGATCACCGCTGTTTCACCAGATAATCCGTGCCTGCAAATCCCTTGATCTGCCAATTGCCGGTGCGGATCGATTGAAAATCAGTAGTGAAATCGCGGTGAACGACCT
>CAXMPY010000113.1:0-6758 GCA_964195275.1 uncultured Paracoccaceae bacterium | reverse complement strand
TAGTTATGCTGGCCAGCATTGGCGCGCTTACTAACAATGATCTAAGCATTCTGTTGACCCATTTCGCCGAACTGGGATCGAATCGTGTGGTCTGTGGAACCGATGAAACCGGCCATCCGGGATATCCACTGATATTGCCAACACGATATTTTCAAAAAACTGGCAAACTTACACCCAATCAATCTTTGTTGCGTCTGCTGACTCACCGGAATGTCAGCCCGGTGCGCCTGGAACCGGGGCATTCGCGTACAGATCTGGACCGCCCGGAAGACTGGATCGCTTGGCGAACAATCCCACCTGGCCCTCAGAACCACTAGGTGCCGGTTTCAACTGCCGGAAATGTGGGTTGCGATATCCGCTTTCAAATCCAAATATTCTTCGCAATCAGCACCGCAAATCGCCAGCAGCTTTGCCACGTTTTGGCGGGCGTTGTCAGTCTGTTTCAGTATGAGGAATAGTTCCCTGATATTCCAGCGCACCCAGATGGTTCGGCGAAATTGACAGGGTCTTGGCATAATAAATTTTGGCGTTATCCAACTTGCACATTTTGCGATTGGCGAACCCCAACAGATTGTAAGCGTCGGCATGCTGACTATCCTGGGCAACCACTTTTTTAAGCGCGGTTATCGCCAGTGGGTAATTTCCGCTGTCAATTCTGGCTTTTGCATTTCGATAACCATCTGCCACAGCATCGGTAGTGTTGGCCGAACTGCTGGTTTCATTTCCAACGGCAAACGCGTTGGAAACTGGCCCCAATACCACAAGAATCCCAAGGGCTTTGATGGCGACAATGCGGTATAATTGATTTGGTCTACCCATGATCGTGTGTCCATTGGCCAAGGTTCATGGCCAACAATAACATGTCGCCGCGGTCAGGCTGATAAATTCATGTGAAGATCGGTATCAACAAATTCCGCTTGGATTTTTTTGCGTATGCCTTTGAAAGACACTCTAACTTTCTGCAATTTTCCGTATCCGTGCCACCAAATCCTGATCGGCCAATAATCCATCACGTTGGATGCGGGCGCGGGCGGACTTGCGCCGGTCACCCGGTAGCCGGGCACCTTCTTGGTCCGAAATGGCCGCGGTAAGGGCGGCTATATTTTCCGCAAATCCCGACCCAGCAAAAGCGGATGGATCAAAGGCCATGAAACATTGGCCTGTTTTAGGTGGCCCGCCCGCGGTTCCGCCAAATGGGCTGGCGTCTTTGCTTAGCACGGCGCCAGACAAACAGGCCGCCATAATTTCAACCAACAATCCAATGCCTACACCTTTGTAGCCACCCGACGGCGCCATCGTTCCTTTTAAAGCCTCGGCTGCATCTGTGGTTGGGTTCCCAGCGGCATCAAATGCCCATTCAGGTTCAATTGGCTCACTGGTTTTTGACCGCTGAAGAATTTCCGATTTTGCAATAATGCTGGCGGATTGATCTATCAGAATTGCCGCGCCACTGTTTCCATCGGGTGCGGCAATAGAAAATGGATTGGTCCCAATGACAGGCCGGTTACCACCAATTGGGGCAATCGAGGCGGGCGCGTGGGTAAAGCACAGGCCCAACAGGCCATCTTCGGCCAGTCGCTCGGCGTGGTGACCCAACACGCCGCAATTATACGAATTGTGAATGGTCATGGCTGACACCCCGTTTTGGCGCGCGGCGTTGGTCATTGATTGCCAACCTGCGTCAATGGCCGGGTGGGCAAACCCGGTTTTTGCATCAACCTGGATCGCGCCCGGTCGGGTGGTTTCAACCACGGGTTCGGCCGTTCCATCGACCTTGCCGCATTTCACGTGGTCGGCATAGATCGGCACATATAACAGCCCGTGGCTGCGAATACCGTCGCGTTCAGCCTTAACCGTTGATCGGGCAACCGATGCAGCATTTTGTGCATTTGCCCCGGCAGCAATCAACGCGTTTTGGGTCAAGTCGGCAACTTCACTCAGAGATAACTTAATATCGGCCATGGGACATATCCTTTATATGGGACAATTTGTTTCGATCATTGTAGGGCTTTCATGCCTCAACGCCACCGCCAGTGACGCTGTGCAGGATACGGCTTTTTGGATAGCCGGTGATCCTGCACCCGGGGTTAGGCCCGTGGCCCAAACGAATTGTCATAAAACCGCAGCCAGTTACCGCCCATAATCGCCCCGACGTCGTCATCGTTAAATCCGACAGCGCTTAGGCCAGACTTAAGGTTCACAAAGTCGCGGTTGTCACGGAACCATTCGGGCTGGTCCGGAAAACCGGCGTGGTCACTTGATCCTTCGCCGTAATCCATAGCCTTTGACCAACGCCCGTTTCGCATCCATTGGACAATACTGTCGGGTTGATCCTGGCACAAATCTGTCCCGATGCCCAAGCTGGCGACACCATAATCTTCGGCGGACTGCGCGATCATTTCGCAAAAGTCGGACAATTTGCAGGCCGATCCGCCCTTCAAATGGTGCGGATACAACGAAAATCCAACCATACCGCCAGCCTTGGTTAGCGCCCGAAGAACCGTATCAGATTTATTGCGCAAGGCAGGATGCCAAGTGGCCGGGTTGGCGTGGGTAATAGCAATCGGTCGGCTTGATATTTCAATCGACTCAAGTGTCGAACGTTCTGCAGAATGGCTCATGTCGATGACCATGCCAACGCGGTTCATTTCAGCAATTGCCTGACGGCCAAACCGGGTGATTCCGGGGTCTTCATTTTCGTAACAGCCAGTCGCCAGAAGCGATTGATTGTTATAGCTTAACTGCATGAATCGCGCACCCAATGTGTGGCAGATTTCAATTAGCCCGATATCGTCCTCGATCGGTGATGGGTTCTGAAATCCAAAAAAGATCGCGGTGCGGCCCTGTTCTTGCGCCAGGCGAATATCGGCGCCAGTACGACCCATAAAAATTAGATCTGAATGGATCTCAAACCAACGGTTCCATTGCGCGAAATTAAGCACGACTTCGCGAAATGTCTCGTGATAGGCGATGGTAACGTGGACACCGTGCACGCCGCCCGCCTGCATTTCCCGAAATATTTTGGGCGACCAATTGGCGTATTGCAGACAATCTATGACGGGCTGGTTTGTCATTGGGTCACCCCGGGTTTCCTGTAGAGATATAGGCGGTTTTAATCTGGGTATAGAATTCAGATGCCCCCCGGCCCTGTTCGCGCGGCCCCAGTGATGAATTTTTTCTGCCGCCAAACGGGACGTGATAATCAGTGCCTGCGGTCGCCAAATTCACCATAACGCAGCCGGTTTCAATGTGGCGTCTAAAATGGTTGGCGCGGGCAAGAGATTGGGTAAATATACCGGCCACCAACCCAAATTCAGTATCGTTCGCGGTTGCCAAACCTTCTTCGTATGATCCAATACGTTGCACAGCAGCGATCGGGGCAAACATCTCGGCGCGGTTCAGGTCCATATCGTTGGTCGTGTCGGTTAGCAGCGCGGGCGACATATAATGGCCCTCGGTGGCCATCGTCAGACGTTCACCACCGGTGACAACTTTGGCGCCGGTAGCTTTTGACTTTTCCATCCAGTCCAGATTAGAACCAAGCTGCCCAGAACTGACGATTGGTCCGATTTGGGTGCCTTCGTGCAAGGCGTGTCCAACTTTCATACTGGAAATGCCTGCGGCCAGTTTTTCGACAAATTCGTCGTGAACCCGGTCATGTACCAGCAGACGGGACGAGGCCGTGCATTTTTGACCGGCACTGGAATAGGCACCTGCCTTGGCACCGGCAACTGCCAGATCAATATCGGCATCATCCATAACAACAAGGGCGTTTTTAGAGCCAAGTTCCAATTGTACTTTTGTCAAGTTAGCCGCTGCAGCCACCGCCACCTGGCGCCCGACATCATAGGAACCGGTTAGCGTAATGGCATCAACGCCCTTGCTACCCGAAATACCATTTCCGATCGTTGAACCACCGCCCATTACCAGTTGAAAAGCAGCTTCTGGCAGCCCGGCCCGTAATATGATTTCAGCCAATGCCCAGGCCGAGGCCGGGGTTTGACTGGCAGGTTTCCAAATTACCGCGTTCCCGTAGGCCAGCGCCGGGGCAATTTTCCAGCTGGCTGTTGCAGTTGGAAAATTCCAAGGCGAAATCACCCCCACCACACCCATTGGTTCACGCCGTATATCAATTTCGATCCCGGGACGCACCGAATCTGCATTCTCACCAAGTTGGCGCAACACTTCGCTGGCGTAATAGGTAAAGAACTGTCCGGCACGGTAAACTTCGCCCTTGCCTTCGGCCTGGGGTTTGCCTTCTTCGCGGCTTAACAATGTGCCCAATTCATCTGCCCGCGACATCATTTCACGGCCAATCATTTCAAGACTGGCCTGGCGCGCCTCTAGCCCCATAGCCCGGCACGCCGGTAGCGCCGCGCGCGCAGCTTGAACCGCATCTTCTAACTGATCAATGCCAGCCTGCGCATACTGCCCAATGACATCTGACAGATCAGACGGGTTTGTATTCTCGATGGCATTTGGGCCTTCAACCCAGCTGCCAGCAATATGGTTTTTATATGTATCGGTCACATGTTTCCCCTAGCAATGCATTGAAAGTCTGCGATTTCGCAATTTCAATCAAACGAATATTATTGTTACCTATTTCAATTATTTTTAAATTGGCAGCCATGATCAAACTCGAAACCCTCAGAGTGTTTGTTGCCGTTGCCCAAACGGGCAACATCAAAGACGCGTCCGAGCAACTTTGTAGAACTGCTTTGGCAATTCGACGGTCGGTGCACACACAGTAAAACCGGCCTTGGCATAGAGAGATTGCGCTGCTTTAAGTTTGTAATACGTGTCGAGTACCATTTTTGGATAACCCCGGGCGCTTGCCTGCTCAATCAGAGATTGGATTAACTTTGCGCCCAACTGAATACCACGAAATTCCGGCCGCACGTACATCCGTTTTACCTCGCAAACGCCATTTCCATGGCTGAAGTAGGCGATACATCCTGCCGGGGCACCATCCACGTTGGCCAACAGGAACGCCCCGTCCGGTGGTCCAAAGATTCCGGGCAAACCGGCAAGCTGTTCTTCCAGCCATGCGAACGCATGGGCGTTCATCGCTTCAGGGTCCAATGTCAACGCAAAATCAGTAAACTCACGAACAAGATCGCATACCGCTTCAATCTGTTCAGCCGTTTCTATCTGCTCGATTGAGATCACTGGTATTCTCGCGATTGGTAAAATCGAATTCTTGCCGCAACCGTTCCTAATAGCAACTTGAATTCACAATCTGGACATTGCAAACTCGACCCAACGGCGGATTTGTCCCGCACTCCCGCCCTTAAGCACTTTGCAGCGAAGGTCCACGCTCCTCCCTAATCGACCATGTCTGCTTCTGGCCCTTAGCGGACATCCAGACTAAGTGCGGCCAGAGGCGGCTTTGAGTCCTAAGTGGGCACTCTGCCTCACCGCAAGTAGATCATAATTGGGCTTGTCTTGAATTTCGAAGGGGGTTCGGCTGAGACATGCCAATGGTCCGGAAAAGATCTGCCCGTCTCAAGCCCGTCTGTTCAAGTATCGCACGGTTAACTGGATGCGGGGCCAGAAATTTGTCGCCTCCTGTTGCGCCCGGTGATATACGTCTTGCAATGGCGAGGGGCGCTATCATGGCAGATGCCGCAAGCGACTTTTGGACCGACAGGCGGTTCAGCTACCGGCCTTGGGCCGGCAAGATGGTTCAGATAGGCGCTTTGATCAGCGTTATCTGGGCGATTTCCACAGGTGTTGTTGCCGGTTGGTGGGCGTTGACCATCATCTCCTATTTCGCCATCTCCTGCCTTGGCTACGCGATTTGCGTGCATCGCGGACTCTGCCACCGGGCCTTCGTTATGAAAGTCGGCGTGGCGCGCTTACTCTCGCTAGTCGCCGCAGTCGGTATGACTGGCAGCCCGATGGGTTGGATCGGCACCCATAGGACCCATCATGCACATTCGGATCGGCCCGAGGATCCACATACGCCCGGCGACCATGGCTGGTGGCTTTTGTGGACGGGCCCAGACCTGCAGATTGATTGGTGGCGGATCCGCGACATGCTGCGCGATCCGTTCCAGCGCTGGCTGCATCGCTACTATTTCCTGGTCGTTGCCGTTTGGATTCTGATCCTGATCGCGATCCACCCGTTGGCGCTGGTCTTCGGCTTCTTGATCCCGGC
The DNA here is from genome assembly GCA_964195275.1 of uncultured Paracoccaceae bacterium. Classification (GTDB taxonomy): domain Bacteria; phylum Pseudomonadota; class Alphaproteobacteria; order Rhodobacterales; family Rhodobacteraceae; genus NVTR01. Next base: position 598 of record CAXMPY010000113.1, on the reverse strand, counting down.
AGGGCTGCACGTGACTACGTCTAACCTTTCGACAATCCTTGGCCACGGCTATGGCTACCGTAACCACGCCCTCCAGGATAAATCTACAAATAATGGGATTTTGGCGGTGCTAACTTGGGGCGAGGGATGGCACAACAATCACCACGCGCACCCAATGCACTGGTCGCTATCTGAAAGATGGTGGGAGGTTGACCCGGCTGGCATTTGCATTCGACTGATGGCTGCCGCCGGACTAATCGTCCGCCAGAGCTTACGGGAGCCGAACTGATCAAAGCGGCAACAGCAAGGGATGGCGGGTCGTCCCGGCGGGATCAATTTGGCGACCGGGCCACGAATGGTACAATTCACGGGCTGGTCGCTTTGGCAATGCTGCTGCCCTATCGGGCCCGCGTTCGCGCCTTTGGAGCCGTGGCCGTGCGCATTCTTGGGCCTTTAGCCGGTCTCGACCGACGGATAGACACCAACTTGCGCCTGGCCATGCCGGAGTTCGACGCGCGGGACCGGCGCAACGTCTGCCGTGAGGTCAAAGACAATTTCGGCAGATCGTTTATCGAGTCTTATTCCTACAAGGCGTTCGCCCACAATTGCCGGGACATTG
>CAXMPY010000112.1:0-7088 GCA_964195275.1 uncultured Paracoccaceae bacterium | reverse complement strand
CGCTGGCTGATCGAACACGAGGCAGGGATGGCCCCCTAACCCCATCTTCTTTTTCAAAATATCCGCCGCGCGCAGCGCAATTCGCACGACGTGCCAGAAAAAATGAGTCGCAGACGCTCTATTTGTTTAAAAATCCAGGTTCTCAACACTTAACGCGTTTTGTTGAATAAATTCACGCCGTGGTTCAACCACGTCGCCCATCAGCTTGGTGAATATGTCGTCTGACTCGGCCAAGTCACCGATTTTGACCTGTAGGAATGTGCGCGCTTCGGGATCTAACGTCGTTTCCCACAGCTGGTCCGGGTTCATTTCGCCAAGACCCTTGTAGCGCTGCAGCGACAACCCCTTTTCGCCTTCTGCCAGTATCGAGGCCAACAAATCGCTTGGGCCATGAACCGCGATATCACGATCTTTGCGCGACAGGTTTGCAGGGTCAGCATAAACATCCCTTGTGTCTTTACTGATTTCAGACAACCGCCGCGCCTCACCTGAACGCAGAACAGCGCCGTCCAATGTGCGAATTTCCTCAACGCCGCGCAATATCCGGGTCAGGCGGATGCCGTGATCTTGGGTAATACGGCCCGCCCAGCCCTTTTCGTATTCAACGGCCACAGAATCCAAGCGGGTGGCGACATTGTCGGCAACGGCCTGTAGATCGCTGTCGGCTTTGCCAGGATCAAAGGCCCCCGCAAGGGCCGCCTGTTCTAACACATGGCGCGGATAATGGGTTGGGAAGGCATCCAGAATGCGCTTAAAATTACGCGCGCCGTCAATCACGCGGGCCAGATCGGCACCGGCAATCTCTTCGCCACTGGGCAGTTTCAGAACCGCGCCATCGACGCCCATTTCAACAAGATAATCGTCCAAACCAGCCTGATCTTTCAGGTAAACTTCTGATTTTCCACGTGAAACCTTAAAAAGCGGTGGTTGCGCGATATAAAGGTAGCCGCCTTCTATCAGCTCAGGCATCTGCCGGAAAAAGAACGTTAGCAACAGCGTGCGGATGTGGGCGCCGTCGACATCTGCGTCGGTCATGATCACTACTTTGTGGTAGCGCAATTTCGAAATATCGAATTCGTCGCGTCCAATGCCGGTGCCAAGTGCGGTGATCAGGGTGCCAATCTCGGCACTGCCCAGCATCCTGTCAAACCGCGCCCGTTCCACATTCAGGATTTTACCGCGCAAGGGCAGTACTGCCTGATTGCTGCGCGCCCGGCCCTGTTTTGCCGACCCACCGGCACTATCCCCTTCCACCAGAAAAATTTCACGTTTCGCCGGGTCTCGTTCCTGACATTCGGCCAACTTGCCGGGCAGCGATGCCACATCTAGCGCCGATTTCTTGCGAGTCATTTCTCGCGCTTTGCGGGCGGCTTCACGGGCCAGAGCTGCCTCAACGATCTTGCCGACAATCATCCTGGCTTCGGTTGGGTGTTCTTCAAACCATTCACCCAGCTTTTCGTTTACCAGACCTTCAACAGCAGGGCGCACTTCAGAACTGACCAATTTGTCTTTCGTCTGGCTGGAAAATTTCGGGTCAGGTGCTTTGACAGACAGCACGCAAGTCAGCCCCTCGCGGGCATCGTCACCCGTAAAATTGATCTTCTCTTTTTTTGCCAACCCGGATGAACCCGCATACAGGTTCATCGTCCTGGTCAGGCCACCGCGAAAGCCCGCCAAATGGGTGCCGCCGTCGCGTTGGGGGATGTTGTTGGTAAAGGGCAGCACATTTTCATGGTAGCTGTCGTTCCACCACATCGCGACCTCTACCGAGATGCCATCCTTTTCACCGGTGAAAAAAATCGGATCGTCCAGCATCGGAATTTTTGACCGATCAAGATAACGCACGAATTCACGCACGCCACCATCGTAAAACAACACGCTTTCCAGAGCCTCAGCCGGACGTTCATCGCGCAGGATGATCCGCACGCCGGAATTCAGGAAGGCCAGTTCACGCAGCCGGTTTTCCAGCGTTTTGAACACATAGTCACGGTCCGAGAACGTATTGAGCGTGGCGAGGAATTTAACTTCGGTGCCTTTGCGGCCATTCGCATCGCCAACAACTCTCAGGTGTTCAACGGTGTCGCCATGTTCAAACCGCGCCACATGTTCCTTACCATCGCGCCAGATGCGTAGTTCCAGCCAGTCGCTAAGGGCATTGACCACTGACACGCCAACCCCGTGCAAGCCCCCGGATACTTTATAGGAATTTTGGTCAAACTTACCGCCTGCATGCAGCTGAGTCATGATGACTTCTGCCGCCGATACGCCCTCTTCTTCGTGAATGCCCACCGGAATACCGCGACCATTATCGCTTACAGATACTGAAGCGTCGGCATGGATTGTCACACTGACATGATCGGCATGCCCGGCCAAGGCCTCGTCAATACCGTTGTCTACCACCTCGTACACCATATGGTGCAAACCCGAGCCATCATCGGTGTCGCCGATATACATACCGGGACGCTTACGAACTGCCTCTAACCCTTTGAGAACCTTTATAGAATCAGCGCCATATTCTTCCGGCGGCTGGGCATCGTTAGACATGCGGACATTCCTGTATCGTTTGGGGGTAATTATACCGGATTTGGGGGGGGATGTCACGCAAGTGACACAAGATTTAGGGTCACAGAATTGGGATGACCAGCCCCACCAAAATCAAGATCGTACCTGTGGTCATGCTAACGTATTTCAACGCGGTAGGCGATTTTAGCAGGCTGCGAATTTTTTCCACGAACAGGGCCAAAATCAAGTTGCCAACCAACGGCACAATGGCTGACAAAACCATGATAACGGCGATATCTGGCCAGGTCAGAGCGGACAGATTGAAAAAGCCAGGCAATACACCCATGTAAAACAAGATGGCTTTGGGATTGCCCAAGATCACAGCAATGCCGGCGCCGAAACCGGCCCATATTCCAGGGCGCGTCAGTTGGTTATCATTTTCAATGACCCGACCCGCATCGCGGATGATGGCCACGCCCATTAGAATGAATATCGCGCTGGCGGCCCATCGCAACACTGTCATGAACCCGGCAAAAACCGACAGGATCCAAGTGATGCCTAAAATCGCGGCCAGTGGCCAGACAACATCACCCACGGCCACGCCCAACGCCAATGGCCAGGCGGCGCGATACCCGCCCGCCAAGGTGCGCGCTACAACAGCCACCCAAACTGGCCCCGGGGTCAAAAACAGGATCGCCAACGCGCCGCTATACAGCAGCATTTCATAGCCGGTTATGGTCATTCAGTGTCGGGCAACGTCAGGCTGCCGTCATCGTTTAGCGGCCAGAATGGATTATGTGCCACTTCCCAGACATGTCCGTCCGGGTCAGCGTAATGCCCGGAATACCCACCCCAGAATACTTCCTGCGGGGTTTTGAGTGCCTGCGCACCGACAGACAGCGCCTTAGCGTAGGCTGCATCGACCTCGTGTTTGGTTCTGAAATTTTGCGCCAATGACATGGCCCCTGTCCCCAGATCGGCGTCAGGGCGACCCTGATCGGCAGCCAATGGGCCACGGCCAAACAGACCCAGCACCATACCGTTGATCTGGTAGAATACGATACCAGCCTGATCCTGCGTCGAATGCCAGCCAAGATCAGCGTAAAACATTACGGAACGTTCAAGATCGTCGTCACCAAGGGTAATCAGGGTCACGCGTTGGGGGGTCATTTCGGGTTCCTTTCGTCAATTGTTGATTTGCCGTCATGATCTGTGACCTCAAGAAACTGCGCCCGTTTGCCGAGATCGTCAAACGATTCGGCACCTGTTCCGGTCATGAAAGCCTGGGCGCCGATGGCACATATCTCATCGTAAAGGGCCGCGCGCCGGTCGGCATCCAGATGAGCGGCAACTTCGTCCAGCAACAGGATCGGTGGCGCACCGAAATCGGCTGCCAGCGCGCGTGCATTTGCTAAGATCAGCGAAATCAACAACGCCTTTTGTTCACCTGTCGAACAGTCGCCCGCGGGCACACCCTTGGCAGTGTAAACCGCACCCAGGTCTGCCCGGTGTGGCCCGATCAATGTGCGCCCTGCTGCCAGATCTTGCGGTCGGCCCTTTGACAGGGCGTCAGCCAGCGCATCCCGTTCGCCCATAGGCTCGGCATCATCTGGACCATGCAATGTTAGCGCTGCTATCGGAAAGGCTGTCGCGGTGGTGGCCAGCATCACTTCTACACGCGCCACCGCGTATTTACGGTTCTGCGTAATGGCAGCGCCAGACCGCGCCATCTGATCCTCAAGCGCTGCATACCACGACGGATCACGCACCTGATCCTTTAACAAACGATTGCGTTCGCGCATGGCTTTTTCGTACGTTAGCACGGCGTCACCGTGGCCCGGCTCAAACGACAACGTCATTCGATCCAGAAACCGACGCCGACCGTCTGCCCCTTCCAGCCACAACCGGTCCATCGTGGGCACCAGCCACAATATGCGTGCGATGCGGCCCAGGGCCACCTGCGTGGCTGTTTTGTCATCGATCCGAGTTTGGCGGGCGGCACCGGGTTGGGCCGACGTTTCAACCGTGTGGCGCTGGTTCAAGCTGGTCAAGCCTGCGCATATTTTCCAGCCCAACAAATCGGGGCGTCGGGCCATGTCATCGATTGCGGCCCGTCGCAAACCGCGTCCGGGTGACAGCAATGAAATAGCTTCAATCAGGTTGGTTTTCCCGGCACCGTTGGGGCCGTAAATTGCCACGGGATCACCCGAAAACGATAACCGCGCCAACCGGTGTGAGCGAAAATGAGACACCGTCAATGCATTGACAGTAAGTGCGCTCATCTTTGTTCCCTAAATATCCCCGCCGGAGGCATCCGTACTATGATAATCTAACCTAAACCCGCATGGGCATGACAACGTAAACCGCACTGTCATCATCGCCTTCACGCATCAATGTCGGATCGCCGGAAGAGTTAAAAAGAAACACGGCGTTTTCGCGATCAACCTGGCTGGCAATTTCAAGCAAGTACTTGGCATTAAATCCGATTTCCAGACTTTCGTCGCCATAGGCGACGGCCAATTCTTCCTCGGCGGCACCGCTGTCGGGCGCATTCACCGACAGGATCAACCGATCCTCTTCTAACGCCAGTTTTACGGCGCGTGATCGCTCTGACGATACGGTTGCAACACGATCAACGGCCCGGGCAAATTCAGCGGCGTCCACTTCCATTCGGCGGGTATTTCCCTGCGGAATAACCCGTGTGTAATCCGGGAAAGTACCATCGATCACTTTGGAAATCAGCGTAATCTGCGGGGTAGCAAACCGAACTTTCGTTTCAGACACAGACACCGCAATTGTCATGTCGTCATCATCCAACAATTTTCGCAACTCGCCCACGGTTTTGCGCGGCACAATGACCCCAGCCATGCCATCGGCACCATCCGGAAGGCTGGCGTCAATGCGCGCCAAACGGTGGCCGTCGGTGGCCACGCACCGCAATGCCGGACCATTTTCACCGGCCGCAACATGCATATAAACGCCGTTCAGATAATAGCGTGTTTCCTCGGTCGATATCGCAAATTTTGACTTGTCGAACAAACGCCGCAAAACCGGCGCCGCAATCGAAAAATTCGTGTCATATTCAGAACTTGCCATGACCGGGAAATCTTCGCGCGGCAAAGTTGCCAATGAAAAGTTTGACCGGCCCGCCTCGACCGTCAATCGACCCGACGCGCCATCATCTGTCAGCGCAACAAGTGCGCCATCGGGCAGTTTGCGCACAATCTCGTGCAGCATGACCGCTGAAACTGTTGTCGCCCCGGCCCGTTCAACCACCGCCGATATCTTGTCAACCACTTCAATATCCAGATCGGTGGCGCGAAATGACGCTTCATTGCCATCCGCCTCGATCAATACATTTGCCAGAATTGGAATAGTATTGCGCCGCTCGACGACCGATTGCGCTTGCGCTAGTGCCTTAAGCAATGTGCCGCGTTCGATACTGATCTTCATGGCAATCCCTTTTCATGTGCCGGGGCGGCGAATGTAGCCCATTCACCGCCCGGCTCAATAGTTATTTTGTTTTTGGCTGAACAGCGAGCGCCGTCAAGGGCCGACCAAGGGTTTTAGGCTTCCAAAGCGCGGCGCAACAATTCCAGATCTTCGGCGATCTGATTGTCGTGGCCCTTTAGGTCTTCGATCCGGCGCACACCATGCATTACGGTGGTATGATCACGCCCGCCAAAACGGCGACCAATTTCAGGCAGGCTGCGGGTTGTCAGTTGTTTGGCCAGGTACATCGCTACCTGTCTGGGTCGCGCAATAACGCGCACCCGGCGCGGGCCGATAATGTCGGATAGGCGGATATTATAATGTTCTGAAACTTTCCGCTGAATTTCCTCGATCGTAACTTTGCGGTCTGACGCCCGCAAAATATCAGCCAGGCAATCCTGCGCCAGTTCCAGCGTAATCTCACGCCCAACTAAAGACGCGAATGCAAACAACCGCATCAGTGCGCCTTCCAGAACCCGAACATTGGTGGATATCCGGTGTGCGAGGAATTCAAGCACACCATCGTTGATGACAAGTCCTTGATATTGCTGCCGAAAGTTTTCCACTTTGCGCTGCAAAATACCCAGGCGCAGTTCGTAATCTGTTGGGTGCAAATCAACAACCAACCCGCATTGCAGACGCGATTTGATGCGCTCTTCCAGGTCCTTGATATCCACCGGCGCGCGGTCTGCAGAAATTATGATTTGTTTGTTTTGGTCGACCAGCGCATTGAACGTGTGAAAAAATTCTTCTTGGGTGCTGTCTTTGCCAGCGATGAACTGCACATCGTCAACCATCAGCACGTCAACTGAACGGAACAGCTGTTTAAAATCCATCATCTGGTTTTCACGGATCGCCTGCACGAAGCGGTACATAAATTGTTCCGCAGACAGATAGACCACACGCAATTCGGGGCTTTGTTTTTGCAGTTCCCAAGCGATAGCGTGCATCAGATGGGTTTTACCCAGCCCAACGCCGCCGTACAGAAACAGTGGATTGAATGCGACTGCGCCGCCTTCGGCGACGCGTTTAGCAGCAGCATGGGCCAATTCGTTTGGTTTACCCACGACAAAGCTGTCAAAGGTAAATCGCTG
>CAXMPY010000111.1:0-7176 GCA_964195275.1 uncultured Paracoccaceae bacterium | reverse complement strand
TCACAGCGCAAGTGGTGGTCATGGGTCAGGAAAGGCAAAACCAGACTACAAGCATGGCGGACGGACACGTCAGTGGGAGAAATAGCGCAATGCTCTTGCCGAACTTGTTAGGGAAACGAAGGACGTGGATGCGGTTATCGGGAATATATTCACAATCGTCGAGACATCGCCCTACGTTGATTCACTATCCGTCATCTGATATCCTGCGTGTGCGCTAACAAATAAATGGGGAATACGATGCATCCCGATCTAGAACTTCGCCGCCGTGTCCTGACCAAGACCTACAGAGGTTACATCGCCGCTGACAGAGCTTGGATAGAAGCATCGCGAGAGGTGCAGGATTGGCTGCCCAGACAAGCCCGCCTGGCAACGTCTGCTATCGGAAATCCGGGTTCGCGCATTCGGGCAATCTACGACAGACGCGACAGGGCTTTAAGACTATTAACGGTAGCACGCCTTAAGCTTGAGAGCGTAAAGCAACGCGTTTTGCTGCGAAACTCCGCTAGAAATCCCCAGAAGGTCGTGCTGGCATTGCTCTTGGCTCGATGAGAGCGTACTTCAACGGAATACGCTAGGGTCAAGACCGATAAACTGCCAGTAATGTTGGCGGGAATTTGTTCCCGATAGCGGACGTCGGTCAGATACAGAGTAACGTCTGCTGCGCGGAGGAATGGGCCCTTGGGCGAACATTGGATTCAGCATGTTTCGGGTCGGTTTAGAGACAGTTTTTTATTACCTTGTGGCTTCACACACTCTCAATGGAGTCTCTTATGACCTTTCAACTGCATGCACTTCCAATGGAACCATTTGAACACCTGTTTAGTCTAACAGACGATGAGCTTATCGCACGCGGTGCTCGGAGGGCTACGGCGGATGCCGACCATGGCTTTCCATGTCGCGTCAGCTTTCAAGATGCTAACGTTGGAGACGAGCTTATTCTCGTCAACTACAAGCACCTAGACAGCAACTCGCCCTATGACGCTGCACATGCGATTTACATCAGAAAAGACGTAAAAAAGGCCCAGCCCGAACCCGGTGAAGTTCCAGCGGTGCTTTCGTCCCGTTTGCTCTCCGTGCGTGGCTTTGATGAGCAACGAATGATGGTGGGTGCCGATGTTGTCGAAGGAACCAAACTCTCCGTCAAACTGAAAGAGATGTTTTCCGACCCAGCTATTAGCTAGTAAAGACTGTTTTGAATCCGTCTGAAAACACGCACTGTCATTGCAGAAAGTTTGAATGTCAGATTGCCAGATACTCCGACCGCAGCGCTTCGTCGTCCAAAACTTCTTGTGCTGTGCCGTCAAATACCACCAACCCGGTGTCCAATATCACAGAGCGATCTGCCAGAGCCAGAGCCCGCAATGCGTTCTGTTCGACGATAATGGTGGTGATACCCTGGCTTTTAATAATGTTCAGGGTTTTTTCGATTTCATCGACAATAACCGGGGCAAGGCCCTCGTAGGGCTCATCTAAAAGCAGCAACTTGATGTCGCGGGCAAGTGCGCGGGCGATGGCCAGCATTTGCTGTTCACCTCCAGAAAGAGTGACACCTTCTTGTTTGCAGCGCTCACCGAGGCGCGGGAAAAGCTCATAAAGCCGTTCAAGCGACCAACCGATGGGTGGGGCAATCTGGGCGAGCTGCAGATTTTCTTCAACCGTCAGCCCGGCGATGATGCGGCGATCTTCAGGGACGAAACCGATACCGGCACGGCTGGCCTCGAACGATGCGAAAGTGTGGATCGCCTGATTATCCAGCCAGATTTCGCCTTGGGTAATGGCGGGATCATCCAAACGGGCGATTGCGCGTAGGGTTGAAGTTTTGCCAGCGCCGTTGCGCCCCAACAGCGCAAGTATTTCACCCTCTCGCACATTCAGGCTGACGCCCTGTACGATATAGCTTTCGCCATAATAGGCGTGCATATCCGAAACCGAGAAATACGCAGGCGAAGGCGCCGCACTTTTGTTAAGCGGGTCGATACCTGTTTCTGTGTTCATTGCAGGTGCCTCATACTTGGGCCTCGCCGAGGTAGGCTTCGCGCACTTTCGGGTGGCCCTTGATGTTTTCGGGTGTGTCTTCGACCAATGGGGCGCCCTGGGCCAACACGGTGATACGTTCAGCCAGGCTGAACACCACATGCATGTCATGTTCGATTATCGCCATGGTGATATCGCGTTTTTCTTTGATTTCCTTCAGCAGATCGATAGTATTGTTGGTGTCTGCACGGGCCATACCCGCCGTAGGTTCATCCAACAGCAGCAGGCGCGGTTGCTGCACCAAACACATCGCCATTTCAAGCCGGCGCTTATCCCCACGGCTAAGAGAGGCCGCATGCATTTCGCGTTTGTCGATCATATTCACATCAATCAGGATTTGTTCAGCGGTTTCACAAAGATAAACCTCGTCTGCAACCGATTCAAAAGCGTGCATGCGAAACGCACCATCGCGTTTGGCAAAACAGGGGATCAGGACATTTTCCATCACCGACAAATCGCCAAAAATCTCGGGTGTTTGAAAAACCCGGCTAATGCCCATTTGTTTAAGCTCGTTCGGTTTGCGGCCAAGAACTGATTGGCCATCAAAGGTCACTGATCCTGAATCCGGCGTCAATTTTCCCACCAGCACATTCAAAAGCGTTGATTTGCCCGCCCCATTTGGCCCGATAATGGCGTGTAGTGAGTTTTCGGCCACCGACAGGTTTACGTTGTCCAGTGCCTGCAGGCCGCCGAAACGCACATTGATGCCTTTGACTTCGAGGATGCCCATGAATTTTCCTTTACTCGGCTGCCTGAGTGGACTGCTCGGGCCGTTTATCGGCATCGTCAGGCGCGGCGGGTTTCTTGCGTCGGAACAGGCGACCGATGCGCTGGCCACCTTCAACCAGACCACCTGGCAAAAAGATCACCACCGCCATGAAGAGCAACCCAAGTGTCAAATGCCAGCCTTCGCCAACAAACGGATGCAAGACCGCTATTATGAAGTTTTCCAATCCGTCCGGTAGAAAACCAAACCATTCATGCAGGATATTATTGTTGATCTTTGACAGAATGTTTTCGAGATATTTGATCAGCCCAGCACCAAGAACAGGGCCAATTAACGTGCCCGCACCGCCAAGGATCGTCATCAGAACGACCGCGCCGCTTTCGGTCCAGAACATCCGTTCTGCCCCGGCCAACGGATCCATCGAGGCCAGCAAACCACCCGCCAGCCCGGCATACATGCCCGAGATCACAAAAGCAGCCAGCGTATAAGGGCGCGTGTTCAGACCGGTGTAATTCATACGCTGTTGGTTGGATTTCACTGCACGCAGCATCAACCCGAACGGCGATCGGAAAATGCGCATAGATAGATAAAAAGTGACTAGGAAAATTGCCGCGCTAAAATAGTAGCCAAAGTTGAACGTAAATTGCCAATTACCGAGGTTCAGGAACCAGCTGGATCCCATTTCGAAGCCGAAGAAATGGGTGCTGGTGATCCCATTTTCGGCCAACATGTATTGCGGATCGTTGCCGTACACCTGTAACCCAGTTTCGCCATTGGTGATCGGTGATAACACTGAAAATGCCAACCGGTATGACATCTCGGCAAAGGCGAGCGTCAGTATGGAAAAGTAGATACCGGATCGACGCAGGGACAGATAGCCGATCAATAGTGCGAATAACCCAGAGCATATCACCGCCAACACAAGGCCGGGCAGAACGTTGAAATTCAGCAATTTGTACATCCAGACGGTCGCGTATGACCCGACCCCAAGAAATGCGGCGTGACCAAACGACAAATAACCGGTCAGCCCAAACAGGATGTTAAACCCCACAGCAAAAATACCGAATATCACAAACCGCTGCATCAAATCCGGATAACCGGCATTGAACTGTGCCAGCGTTGAAGTTTCCGGGAACGGCTGAAGAATGAACGGCGTGAAGACAATCATTGCGACAACTATCAGCAGAAATTTTGTGTCTTTTGCGTTGAGACCGAACATTGGCTTATTCCTCCATCACGCCTTTGCGTCCCATCAACCCGCGTGGACGGGTTAAAAGGATCGCAATCGCGACAAGATAAATGATGATCTGGTCAATGCCAGGGAAGATGGCTTTGACTTCGTTCATGGATGCGAAGCTTTGCAGGATACCAAGCAGAAAACCGGCGGCCACGGCCCCTGGTAACGACCCCATGCCGCCAACAACAACAACAACAAAACTAAGCACCAGAAAATCCATACCCATGTTATAATTTGGTGAAAGTATTGGCGTGTACATGACCCCTGCCAAGCCTGCCACTGCGGCTGCGATGCCGAACATAAATGTAAACCGACGATCGATGTCGATACCCAACAGGCCAACGGTTTCACGATCCGCCATACCAGCGCGTACAACCATGCCAAACGTGGTGAATTGCAGGAAGGAAAAGACTGCGGCGATAATAACCAGAGAGAACAGGAAATAGATTAGACGCCAGATTGGATAAATGATGATATTCGGGTCGTATCCCAGGATAACGCCAAAATCGAAGCTGCCGCGAAAAACATCGGGCGCAGGCGTTTGGATCGGGTTGGCGCCAAAATAGAAACGTATGATTTCCCCAAGCACAATGGCCAGCCCAAACGTCACCAGAATTTGATCAGCGTGCGGGCGTTTATAGAAATGTTTGATTAAACCGCGTTCAATGATGAAACCGACTATCATCATGATCGGAATGGCAAAAAGTATGGCTAAAGGCACCGACCAGTCTATTATCGCTTGTCCGGTATCGGTGCCGAACCATTTTTCCACGTAAGGAGTTTGAACTTTTAGCGGTTTTCCCAGAAAGTCGGTTTTGGTTGGGTCTATAACATCAAAACCCATTTTCAGCAGCTTTTGCAGGCTGACTGCACAAAATGCGCCTATCATAAACAATGCGCCATGGGCGAAGTTAACGACACCCAAAGTGCCGAATATCAGTGTCAGTCCAAGGGCAATCAGTGCGTAGGCAGAACCTTTATCCAACCCGTTCAATACCTGAAGGATTATCGCGTCCATATTGCCACCCCTGTCGAAATAATATGCCTGGCTATCTTATTAGGTAGCACTTGGGCGATGCGGTTGGCCACCAAAACAGGTGGCCAACCAGATGTTTATTACGCGCCGTTGTTACACGAACCCAGCGATGCGTCAGCGCCGCCGAACATTGGGTGATCAGGTTCATAAGTAACCTGAGCCACTGGCGTAACCTCAACGATTTCTAGCGTATCGTATTGGGTTGATGGGTTTTCGGCACCTTTCACAACCAGTACATCCTTAAAGCACTGGTGATCCTCTGCACGATACAGCGTCGGACCATTGCCCATGCCGTCAAATTCAAAGCCTTCCAGGGCTTCGGCAACGGCACATGGGGCAAACGCACCCGCACGTGTCACGGCATCTGCATAAAGCAGGGTCTGCACGTAACATGTGTGCGCAGAGTTCGACGGTGGACGACCATACTTTTCGCCAAACGACTTAACAAATGCGGCGGTGCCTGCATCTGGCAACTGCCAGTTCCAGTTCATCGAACCGTATACGCCTTTGATGTTGTCGCCAGCACCGGCTGCCATAAGTTCGGAATAAAGCGGTACAACGATCTCAAAGTTCTGACCATTGATCTGCTTATCACGCAGGCCGAACTGAATGGATTGGGTCAGCGAGTTGATCATGTCACCGCCGTAGTGGTTCAGAACCAACACATCCGCACCGGAATTCAACACTGGCGCGATGTAAGATGAAAAATCGCCCGCACCAACCGGTGTCAGCACATTGTTGGCGGTTTCCCACCCAATGTTCTCGGTCGCCTGAGCAATGGATTCCTGCTGGGTCCAGCCCCAAGTGTAATCAGCGGTCAGGTGATAGGCGCGACGGCCCTTGCCATATTCTTTTTCCAGCACAGGCGCCAAAGCGGCACCGGACATAAAGCCGTTAAAGAAGTGGCGGAAACCGTTGGCTTTGCGATCTTTGCCGGTGGTGTCGTTTGAATGAGTCAAGCCGGCCATAAAGATAATGCCAGCTTCCTGGCACAGACCCTGCACCGCAATAGCAACGCCAGAGCTTGAGCCGCCATTGATCATAACAACGCCGTCTTTTTCAATCATCGAGCGGGCCGAGGCACGCGCAACATCCGATTTGGTCGCCGTGTCACCAGTGACGAATTCCAATTTGTTACCCAGAACACCATCGCCGCCTAGGGCCTTGGAGCTGAAAGTGTTCAGCATGCCGCCGTCACCTTCACCGTTCAGGTGCTGGATAGCCAGTTCCTGGGCGCGAAGTTCGTCAAGGCCTTCTTCAGAATAAGGACCGGTTTGAGGTACGTTAAAGCCGATCCGCGCAACGCCGCCGGATGGTTCATTGGTCATTGAGTAAGCAGAGCTTGTAAAAATCGTCGGCAACGCAAGACCGGCACCAGCGATGGTGCCCGACTTGAGCAGGCCGCGACGTGTGAAGTTAGAAGTGGACATTCAGTTCTCCCGTTTCGTTTTGCATTGGTTTTCTCAACGCATTTATGGCCCAGTTCGGGCAGGCACGATATTGCTGGGAAAATGAAAATTTCTCAATAAGCCACAGAAATAGCGAACTTATTTTGTAAATTAGTACACAACTCAATTTCTTTTCTGTCAATTACTTGACAATTGGGCGATAAGGACCGGAAATTATTGAGAAGACGAATGCCCGAGCGCAGCCTAGCCGGAAGCCGAATTCGCCAGACGCGCCTAACAAAAGGCATCGCCCAAGGCGTTTTGGCGCAAAGCGTTGGAATTTCGCCGTCCTATCTGAGCCTAATCGAACACAACAAGCGCAGAATCGGCGGCAAGCTGGTGGTGGCGTTGGCCGCAGAATTGGGGGTGGACGCAGCCGCCCTCAGCGAAGGGTCGCAGAGTGATCTGCTGGCAGCTATGGATCAGGCAGCAGCGGCCCATCCGGATATTCAGGTTGAGGCATATGCGGCGCAGGAAATGGCGGGGCGATTTGCAGGATGGGCCGCCTTGATTTCGGCGCAACAGGGCCGAATAGATGGGCTAGCAGGCACCATCGAAACACTGGTTGACCGTTTGACCCACGATCCCCAGCTTGCGACCTCGATCCATGAAATGTTGTCGGTTGTTACAGCTATTCGTTCAACAGCGGGAATTTTAGCAAACGCGCCGACACTTGAGCCCGAGTGGCAATCCC
>CAXMPY010000110.1:0-7260 GCA_964195275.1 uncultured Paracoccaceae bacterium | reverse complement strand
GCCAGCGCCAACGTTTGATAGATGGTTTCGATATTATAGTCCCGCGCGTCGCGGGGGTTATTGATTATTGCCCGCTCGCCGTTCACATAAATTTCGCCGCCATTGGCTTTGTATGCCCCGGACAGCACTTTGATCAGCGTCGATTTTCCGGCCCCATTATGTCCTAACAGTCCAACGACTTCGCCAGCATATAGATCGACGCTGACGTCGTCGACGGCTTTGATGCCGCCAAATGCCAATTCGATATTTTTCATTTCCACCAGAGGTGTTTGCGTGTCCATGTTCATTTTCCTTATACCGAAGACCGGCGGCGATAGATCGAGTCGACCCATACCGCTGCTACCAGAACCGCACCAACAACCATCTGTTGCATAGCGGCGTCAAAACCAACCAGGACCATGCCGGACTGCAAAGATTGCATCACCAAAGCCCCCAGTATCGCGCCGTAAATTGTACCGATACCACCAGCGAACGACGTGCCACCGATCACAGCGGCGGCAATCACGTAAAGCTCGTCCAATGTACCAAGGTTGTTTGTGGCTGAATTCAAACGTGCGCTGGAAATCACCGCAGCCAATCCGCAAAGCGTGCCCATTAGCGCGAATATTTTGACCGTCACCCATTTGGTGTTGATGCCCGACAGTTCAGCCGCTTCCGGGTTGCCGCCGATGGCAAACACATAGCGCCCGAACCGGGTGCGCGTCGTAAGTATGGTCATCAACACGCCAACGCCAATCAGAATAAGAACCGGAATGGCAAATCCATGGCTAATGAAAATCTCTTCAATCGGGGTTTGAATATTATTAGCCGCTACATATTGCTTCACGATACCCTTTGGCCATGGGTAGGAATTCACCAGCAAAACGAACCCCAGAATAAATCCACATCCTGCGGTGGCTAGAGTTGCCTCGGCCCACACTGGCCGCAGGGGGAAATCGAATTTTTTGCGCTGGCTGCGGCCTTGCCACAGCATCAAAAGTACGGCCAAACAAGCGACTATGCCGATGATCCAACTGGCGGTTGCGCCGACGGCGCCATAGGGTCCGCCCCCTAGGCGCGAGAATGTGACGTCGACCGGTGATATGGTTTCGCCGCGCGCCAACAAAAATGCAGCACCGCGCCAAACCAACAAGCCCCCGAGCGTGACAATAAAGGCCGGGATGCCAAGGAAAGCGACAAGGTAGCCATGGAATGCACCGATCAAACAACCAATAAGCAATCCGCAAATCGCAGCTATGATCCAGATCAACGGATGGCCCAAACCCAGAAATTCGGGCAATATCCAGACCTGGATGATTGCCATCGACATCGCGCAAAAGCCCAGGATCGAGCCAACCGACAAATCAATATGCCGGGTGACAATCACAAGAACCATGCCGGTCGCCATCACGCCAATAGAAGCGGTTTGTACTGACAGGTTCCACAGATTTCTCGGCGTCAGGAAGGCGCCAAAATTGTTAACGACCTGACCATAAAGGTGAAAACCCACCCAGATAACGATCAGCGCTCCGATCATTCCGAGCAGCCGGGCGTCAATTTCGGTGGCGCGTAGAAATCGCGTGAACGCACCTTCATTTTCCACCTTTGGTGGGCCTGAATTTGTATTATCTGTCATGTCGGTCTCCCCTAGAATTTCTAAGTTTTGTGCTTGGAACACCCGGTCCAAGAGACCCGCGCCAGGCTAAACCCAGCGCGGACGATTTTTAGACGTCAGCTTTAGCTACAGCCAGTCACTCCAGCCATAGCGCCTTCACAAACTTTGTCTTTCGCAATATGGCCAGCATCGATCACGACATTGATGTTGTCTTTGCTGATCGGAGTTGGTGCCAGGAAGATTGCGTTCATTTCAACGCCTTTTGCACCACCGGACCATTTTACAGCTCCGTCAACAGCATCCAGCGACGCACCACCCGCAAGGGCAGAAGCAATGTCACCGGCAGCGGCACCCAGTTGGCGCGCATCTTTCCAGACCGACGTGTTCTGCGAACCGCGAGCAACCCGGTTAAGTGCTGCGTGGTCGCCATCCTGGCCAGAAACCGGAATGTTCAGACCTTGCGCTGCCAATGCAGCGATTGCGCCACCGGCCATGCCGTCGTTTTCTGACAGAACCGCGTCAACATTGTTATTGTTGGCAGTCAGGATCTGCTCCATGTTTTTCTGGGCATTGCCAGGCTTCCAGCCATCGGTGAAGGCTTCACCAACGATTGTGATTTTGCCTGATGCAACATCGGCGCCGATTACGTCCATCATGCCTTCTAGCAGGAACAGGGCGTTCGGATCGCCTTTGTCACCTTTGATGATGGCATAGTTGCCTTCAGGCACAACGGCTAGAATGGAACGTGCGATCACGCGGCCAACTTCTTTGTTGTCAAATGTCAGATAAAACGCGCGGTTGTCTTCGATCAAGCGATCATAGCCAACAACAGGTATGTCTTCGGCAGCAGCGGCATCAATAGCTGCGCCAACGGAACCGGAATCGACTGACAGAATGATCAGAGCATTCGCGCCCTGAGCGATCAGGCTTTCCACGTCAGAAAGCTGCTTGGTGGCAGAATTCTGTGCATCCGCGGAAATATACGAGTCGCCGTTAGCTTCGATTGCAATTTTCATCGCTGCTTCGTCGGTTTTCCAGCGTTCTTCCTGAAAATTCGACCAGCTCACGCCGATAATTTGGTCTGCGGCAATTGCCGATGTTGCCATGCCCACGCTCAGCGCAGTCGCAGCGATTACTCCTAGTTTTTTCATAGTTCTCTCCCAAAGGTATATTTGTGCACGATCAATTCTAAAATCGCCATGCTACCCGGACTATGATCCATTTTAATTTACTAATCAAATTAAATAATGTATTCCTACCCATATGGACGCTGTTGGCCTATTTAATTCACGGAATTGTGCCGCATAACATTGGGATAGACGAAAATGGATGGTGATCTGCCAATTGTAGATAACCGCGAAACTGCAACCAGCTTGGTCTTTGGTGCGATACGCCAAACCTCACAAATCCCGCGAATCGACATTGCTAAAGCCACAGATCTTAGCCCTGCAACGGTTACAAGTATTACAGCGAAACTGATTAGGCGCGGTTTGATCGAAGAAGTGCCCGCACCATCCGGTAAATCGAATCTGAAACGGGGTCGCCCGCGGGTGGACCTGAAAATTCGCGGCGCTGCGCATTTGGTGGCTGGCATGAAGCTCTCGAACACGTTGGCAACCGTGATGATCGCCGATTTTGAGGGCAATCATATTGCAGACTTTGCAGTATCTTCAGATGTTTCAGTCCGATCGGCCGCGCAAACGACAACATTTCTAAACAGCACTTTTCGCGCTGCGCTGAAAAATGCCGGCTTGAAGCTGAGTGATTTGTCGGGTGTGGGTATCGGTCTTCCAGGAATTATTGATGCAAGGTCCGGTCATCTATATTGGTCACCGACGATTATCGAAACCGATGTGGCCATGAAGGATCTATTGCAAGATGCCATCGGGCTACCGGTATTTCTGGATAACGATGCGAACATGGTTGCAATTGCCGAGCTGCGGATTGGATTGGGCAAGAAGTTTCGGAATTTCATTGTTGTGTCAGTGGAACAGGGTGTCGGTATGGGTATCGTGATTGAAGGGAAACTATATCGTGGAAAAAATGGCTGCGGCGCAGAGTTGGGGCATACAAAGGTGCAGCTGGATGGTGCGCTTTGCAGGTGTGGTCAGCGTGGTTGTTTGGAGGCATATATTGGTGACTACGCGCTATTGCGTGAAGCCAGTTCAACCATGGAAGTTACTCACGATACCAGCAGTGAAATGCAGATGGGGTGGTTGTTGGATCAAGCCAAATCGGGCAATAAGATTGCCAGTTCAATTGTTCGACGCGCCGGCCGAATGTTTGCAATGGGGCTGGCAAATGTGGTTAATATCTTTTCGCCCGAACTAATCATTCTGTCCGGTGAACGCATGCAACTTAATTATTTGTTTGATGACAGCGTGATTGAAGACATGAAGAAATCTATCGTTCAAACTGGCGGTCCGCTGCCAGAAGTCGTGGTTCATAAATGGGGTGACAAGATGTGGGCCCAAGGGGCAGCTGCCTTTGCAATAGATGGAATTACAACCGGAATTTTACGGGAGTCCGCGACAATTGTTAAATAAATTTGCTGCAGTCATAGCCGCATTATCCGCTGCCCCTGCTATCGCGGAGCCCCTGTTTGTTGACCTCGCGCCAAATCTGGGCCTGTCGCTCCCCTATTCCGGCGGCTGGGAACATTTCGTCGGTGGCGGTGTGGCCAGTTTTGACTGTGACCAGGATTTGTTTCCGGAATTATTCGTCGCTGGTGGCGCCTCGGATGCAGTTCTTTTGCGCAACACAACCAATAGGCGCGCAGACGCGGTGTCGTTTGCTGCACGAACGCCAGAAATACTGAGTATCAACGGAGTGACCGGTGCCTACCCTTTTGATCTGGACGGCGACAGGATATTGGACCTGTTTGTCATGCGTGTCGGTAAAAATCGGCTTTTGAAAGGCGGGCCAGATTGCACGTTTTCGCCTTTTGAAAATATCGGGTTTGACGGTGGAAATCGCTGGACCACAGCATTTTCCGCGACTTGGGAAGGCGATAACGAACTGCCGACATTTGCAGTTGGGAATTACGTTGACCGCGAAGACCCGGAAGGTCCGTTCGAAACCTGTGACCGGAACATTCTGTTTCGCCCGGCTGACGGGCTCTATCAAAAAAACGCCCTGGAACCGGCTCATTGCCCCCTGTCGATGCTGTTTTCCGATTGGGGCAGACATGGCCGGCAGGATTTACGAATTAGCAATGACAGGCATTACTATGGTCGCACTGGCGCAGAACAACTATGGGCGATGGAGGCGACGCCGCGGTTGTTTGGAGCTTCGGACGGCTGGGAAGACATCAGTATTTGGGGCATGGGTATCGCCAGCCGGGATATCTCGGGGGATGGCATTTCGGAAGTATTTTTGACCAGTATGGCGGACCAAAAGTTACAAATTCTGGATGAATCTGCTGCAGGTCCAAGCTTCATCGATGCAACTTATGAACGCGGAACAACCGCACATCGCCCTTACACTGGGGGCGATGGCCGTCCCTCAACCGGATGGCACGTGGATTTCGGCGATGTCGATAATGACGGATTGGACGATGTGTTCATCGCAAAGGGCAATGTCGAACAAATGCCCGACGCGGCTATGGCCGACCCCAATAATCTGCTGAAGCAGTCCGACGATGGTACGTTCATTGAACATGGTCTGTCTGCGGGTATCGCTAGTATGGGCAGATCGCGAGGTGGCGCGCTGGTTGATCTAAACCTAGATGGTCGCCTTGATCTGGTAGTTGTGAACCGCAACGCGCCGATCGAGATTTATCAAAACCGCACCCCAGATACGGGCAACTGGTTGTTGCTGGATATTTACCAGACCGGCGCGAATACAAAAGCAGTAGGGGCTTGGATCGAAGTTTGGAATGGTACAAAATCTTGGCACCGGGAAATCACGGTTGGAGGTGGACATGCCAGCGGTAATTCAGCCCTGATGCATTTTGGGCTGGGAAATGCGAGCGATCTGAAAATTCGTATGACCGGTCCAGGTGGGGCACTCTCGCCCTGGACCGCAATTTCGGCAAACGGGATATTTGAGATCAATCTGGATGGGTCGGACTTGGTGGTTCAGTTGCGTTAATCCAATTTTAGGCCACTAGGCACTGCGTCGGGTACGCCCAACCGACCATACAGGCTGTCGGTGTCCCGTAACGTGCTGAGAAACGCCAGAATTTCGTCAACTTGTTGGTCATTCAATTGGATTGGCCTCAGTTCGTTCGCTTCGGCGATTTTGGCAATCTCGGTCGGCGAACCCAGAATATTCCAATCATTGGCACCCGGGAAGTCTGGCAATTCAATTTGGCCGCGATCATAGGAATGCAGCTCAGCCACCGGGTTAAGGTGATGGCGCACTACGCTTTCCAATTCGGCATAGGCGCCATCATGACCGTAAGGTCCTGTGTCCGTGATATTACGTAGACTCGGCGTGCGAAACCTATAGGCGTCGTCAATATCACCTGTAACGCGCATGCGCCCTGTATCCCGGCTATGGGTTTCAAATCGGGCGGCCTTTCCCGGACCGATTTGCGGCATGGCAATGGCGTGAAAGTTGTGATCGGTCTGGAATCGACCAGAATGGCAAGCTGAGCAACCGGCATCACCATAGAAAAGCTCCAAGCCCGCCATCGCATCGGGGGGCATCGTTTGATCGTTGAGATACTGATCAAACGGGCTGTTATCGGCGCGCCATTCAAAGGCGATGAAATCAGCGACGACGTTGGAAATATCGGTATATCGAATGTCGCGGGGGCCGATTATTTCGGTAAACATTTCCCGGTAGGCAGGAATTCCAGATACACGATTTGCAATGATGTCCCATGCACCACCGCTTTGGGCAAGCAGGCCTTTTCGTACGGATCCTGACACCGGGTTTTCGGAATAATGCCCGGCCATTTCATCACCTGACAGTACTGGGAACATCGCCTGTGCCGACAAAACGCTGTCAAATCCTTGCACCATGCTTTCATCTAATGGAGTTCGAATGCCGGATTTGCGTAATGGGTCGGCTTCCAGACGTCCGTCGTGGAACATAGAATTAAACTGCGCGGCGCCCAGGTTAAACAAGGCCGGAGCATTGCGGGGTATTCTTTGTTCCGGCCGATTTTGCGCATTGATTCGGCGCATCGGTCCCAGACCAACGCCGCCTTCACCAATGGCCAGCGCCACCCCGTCGGATGTTGCAAACTTAGGATGGTGACAGGTGGCACATGCAATGTTTTTGTTTCCGCTCAGGATCCGGTCATAAAACAGTAACCTGCCGACAGCTATTTCGGCATCTGTTGCAGTGGCGAATTCCGCAGCAGGAAAGTCGAGCTTTGGATCGGACAACGCCACCGCGCAATATGCAGCCACCAGTCCGGTGGTGAGAAAGCCGAGCGCGAATTGATTTAATTTGATCATCAAAATAAACCTTGCCACTTGATCAAATTGAATGCAACGCAAATCCTTGCGAATGAAGAACAGGAGGAATTGACATGTTATGAAACCCTGAACCAATCAAATTGGAAGCAGGCTACCGGCGCCGCCGTAAGCATCTCGAACGGCGGGGCTCTGACATTATCAGGCCAAGATCGGATCAACCCAACCAAGACTTGCTCAGAGCGGACCATCGCCTCAAACCACCTTATGACAACTATGCGGGACAAACCTGCCGTT
>CAXMPY010000109.1:7005-7386 GCA_964195275.1 uncultured Paracoccaceae bacterium | reverse complement strand
GGTCGACAGAGAATCAGCAGCATTCTTTAGCGATATCAATGTGATAAAAGGTGAAGTTCAGGGCGCGTTGGTGGATACTGCGTTCGGCGAATTCTTGGCCCCAGGCCATGCCAATGGCACCCGCATTCAGATTGTCATTCGCCCGCAGCATTTACGGATCGATTTTGATCGTTCCGGTTCTGGCCCCAATCCGACACCGCAAGATGGGGTGCCGGCACGCGCCATTGTTCAGCGCGCGCGGTTCATGGGGCGCGAAAGTTTGGTTGAATTTAAGCTGGATTATGACGGTTCAACACTTATCGCCACTGTGCCGTCCGTTTTCTTACCAAAGTTCGAGACTGTGCTTTGGTTGATGATCAGGCGGGAACGGTGTTTTGTGTT
>CAXMPY010000109.1:0-6995 GCA_964195275.1 uncultured Paracoccaceae bacterium | reverse complement strand
TTTCCGCTAATTCAGTAACCACCGATATTTGGTCGACCCGCAGCAATATTGGTGCGTTGTCCGGTTCGCTCCAGACTGTTGTTGTCCAGACCCGGCCCCAATATTCCAATTTCAAAGGCTGCACGACGCTCTGGGCGATTTCGCCATTTTCGGTCCTAAATTCCAGACGCAGTTTGTGACGGGTTCGGATGGCCTGACGGATTTTCGGTACTTGGTGCACACCGGACGCGGTATCGGCGAACGGAAAAACCGCCAGCCCCCAGCCGGTTGTTTGTGACCTGCCATCTTCGGGCAATGCGGCGTCAATCTTGGCCGCAAGTGTCCGGGCGTTGTGTTGCAGATCAGGGTCGGGTGTCGCACAAACCGCGGCCAGACCCAGGTTCAAAGCCTCCAATTCGGCCAATGTTAGGTTTAGCGGCGGCAAAGTAACCGGCGCGGTCATGTAATACCCGGCACCCCGTGTTCCCAAAACCGGTACGCCCGATTGCTTCAGCGTCGCCATATCCCGGTACAACGTGCGATCAGACACGTTTGTTTCGCGCGCCAGATCGATAGCACGGTGCAATTCTCCGTCCCGCAAGCGCACGATTAGATTGATAAGCCGATCTTTGCGCGAAATCGAATTGCCCAAGTTTGGTGATTCGTTCATTTCAACAGTTTATCAACTGACAAAAACATGTCAGTTAATTATCTGGGTTCCGAGCCGACCCGTCGGCAGCAGATAAACAGCCAGAAAAAACAGGATTTCGGTGTTTGGTGCTTTTCCAAATGCACCCAAGCCCCTAGATATTGCGTTAGGAATTGAAACGGGCGACCAGACGTTGCCCAGACAAAGGAGACACCGGATGCTCAATAATATCGGTTTACCAGGGCTGTTGTTAATTGCTGTCGTTGTGTTGGTTCTGTTTGGCCGCGGAAAAATTTCATCTTTGATGGGTGAAGTTGGCAAAGGTATCACGTCGTTCAAGCGCGGCGTCGATGAGGGCAAACAGGAAATCGAAGAACAGGCAGATGCCGCCCGTGACATCACCCCTGAGGAAGAAAAAGACAAAGTTTAATGTCATTTTCTTGAGTGCGGGAATGATCGTTCATGTTTGATATCGGCTGGACCGAATTGCTGGTTATTGGCGTCGTGGCGTTGATCGTCGTTGGCCCAAAAGATTTGCCCGAAATGTTTCGCACCCTGGGCCGGTTTACCGCCAAAGCACGGTCAATGGCGCGAGAGTTTTCGCGCGCTATGGAAGATGCGGCTGATGAGAGCGGCGTTGGCGATGTTGCCAAAGATCTGAAAAACATGACGTCGGCGAAAAATCTGGGGCTGGACAGCATCAAAGACGCCGCCACCCGATTTGAAGGTTGGGATCCAACCAAAAAGGCCGCAACCGGCAAAAAAGGCCCGGCCACCGCCGTCCTGTCAGAAGAACGTGCCCAGGCGGCCAAGAAATTACGCAAGGCAACGGCCAAGAAAGCCAGCGACAAATTGGCAAAAGAAACGAAGGCTGCGGAAACCGCAGCGAAACCGGCGAAATCAAAGCCGGCATCAAAAAAACCAGCTGCCAAATCGACAAAAAAACCATCGGCAAAACCCAAAGTCGTGCCTACAAAGAAAACCGCATCAAAAGCCGGATCACCTGCCAAAAAGCCAGCCGTCCGGAAAACACTTAAAAAGACCGCTAAGAAAGTTCCGACCAAGGGTGCCGCCAAATGAGTAGCAGCGGAGAAATCGAAGACAGCGCGGCGCCGCTGATCGAACACCTGACCGAGCTGCGCAATCGTCTGATCCATTCGGCGGTCGCGTTCATCGTCGGCATGATCATCTGTTTTACGGTGTGGAACCCGATTTTTAATTTTCTAACCGACCCATTGTGTCTGGCGATGGCTGAACGAGGCCAAACCGATTGCGGGCTTATCTTAATTAAGTTGCAAGAAGGTTTTTTCGTCGCGATATCCATTTCGCTGTTTGGTGGTCTTGTGCTGTCGTTTCCCTATATCAGCTATCAGATGTGGCGGTTTGTAGCGCCGGGGCTGTACAAAAATGAGCGCGGGGCGTTCCTGCCGTTTCTGTTAGCGTCGCCGTTGATGTTCTTTATCGGCGCGTCGTTTGCTTTTTATGTTGTCATGCCACTGGCGTTTGATTTTTTCTTGGGTTTCCAACAGGTTGGCGCGCAATCCAATGAGACCGGGGGTGGTGTTGTCGCCGCCGTGGACTTTCAGGGCTCGGTTCAGGAATATTTGCGTCTTTCGATAAAATTTATCGTGGCTTTTGGCCTGTGCTTCCAGTTGCCGGTGCTTTTAACGCTATTGGGTAAGGCTGGTCTGGTCAGTTCTGACGGTCTGAAAAACGTCCGAAAATATGCGGTCGTGGGTATATTGTTGCTTGCCGCGATCGTGACACCACCTGATGTGATTACCCAGATCATTCTGTTTGTGGTCGTTTACGGGC
Source organism: uncultured Paracoccaceae bacterium (assembly GCA_964195275.1). Classification (GTDB taxonomy): domain Bacteria; phylum Pseudomonadota; class Alphaproteobacteria; order Rhodobacterales; family Rhodobacteraceae; genus NVTR01. The sequence continues at coordinate 4,552 of CAXMPY010000109.1, read as the reverse complement.
TGTACGAGGTGTCGATCCAATTGGTCAAGCGTGTGGAAAAAACCCGCAATGATCGCCTGCGCGCCGAGGGGCTGTTGGACGATGAAGAGGATGAGGATACCGGAGCATGAACCATGAAGCGCTGAACCGGATCGCGGCGGCGTTGGAACGCTTGTCCCCCCCCAAAGCCAGCCCGCCTGATTTTGCGTCCGCTGACGCTTTTGTCTGGCAAGTGGACCCGGATCAATTGGTGCCGGTCAAAACGGTCAACCGCATTAAAATAGATTTGCTGGTTGGTATTGACGCGGTTCGTGACACGTTGCTGAAAAATACCATACAGTTCGCGCGTGGACTGCCAGCCAATAATGCGTTGTTATGGGGCGCGCGGGGCACGGGAAAATCTTCGCTGGTCAAGGCGGTTCATGCCACGGTATCCGCCACGAACCCATTGAAAATAGTCGAAGTTCAGCGCGAAGATCTGCCATCCGTGGGCCGCCTGCTGTCCCTGCTTGAGGATGTGAAACACCGGTTTTTACTGTTTTGCGATGATCTGTCGTTTTCGCATGACGATCAGCAGTACAAATCTTTAAAAGCGGTGCTGGACGGCGGTGTCGCTGGACGACCCGATAACGTTATTCTCTACGCGACGTCAAACCGTCGCCACTTGATGCCTCGTGATATGATTGAAAACGAACGATCAACCGCTATTTCCCCGTCTGAAGCCGTCGAAGAAAAAGTATCACTGTCGGATCGTTTCGGGCTGTGGTTGGGCTTTCATCCCTGCAGTCAGGACGAATATTTGACCATGGTCCAAGGCTATTGCGCGGCCTACGGATTGGTGATTGATGCCGACCAGATGCGCGCCGAAGCAATTGAATGGCAGGCCACACGCGGTGCGCGTTCTGGACGCGTCGCATGGCAATATTTTACCGACCTTGCCGGGCGGCGCGGACACAGGACATAGCTTGGCGGCTAATTCAAGAATTGCATCGGATCAACACTTTCTAACCCCTGACGGACTTCAAAATGCAAGAAACTCGGTTCGCCGGCGCGCACCTTGGCAACGGTTTGGCCCCGTTTGACGGTGGCCCCTTTGGTAACTGTTAGCGCGTCCACCCCGGCGTAGACTGTCAAGAGGTTCCCCGCGTGTTTAATGACCAGTATCGGCACCTGTTCCGTGTCGCGGGTAATGGCAGCAACGGTACCGTCAGCTGCGGCGCGCACCGTAGACCCGGCCGCGGCGGCGATATCGATGCCGTCATTTTTGCCTTTGGAATAGGTACGAATAATCTTGCCATCCACAGGCATCACCATCGCCGCCGTGCCCGAGGCCGCCGTACGGTCACTGCCTAAATCTGGCGAAGCTGGGGCGGTTTGGGTGGGTACGGGGTCGGGCAGGGGTGTTGCCGCACTGGGTGGCTCAGGCGTGACGCTACCTTGGCCCGGCGTCGATGTTAGGCTGGTTGCTTGCGCAGTATCTTTAACTACAGGGATTAACAGGTATTGGCCAGATCGCACGTTTAGTTCTGGGCCCAATCCGTTCCAGTCGGCAAGGGCGCGGACCGAAACATTATAAAGCCGCGAAATTGAAAACGCAGTTTCGCCGGCCTCGACCCTGTGGCGGATGGGTTCAATGCCACTTTGGTCGGGCGTTGACACTGGGGTAGTAACAGAGGTGTCGCCAGCCCGGTCAATCGCGTCCCCGGCTAACGCGCCGATATCAACGCCACTTTGTGGACGAATGGGGCCAGTGCCAATCGCGCCAGTTGCAATCGAGGGTTCGGCCACCCGTCGTGGCAGCGCAATGACTTCATTGGCGCGCAGCACGACATTCGGACCGATCCCGTTATATCGGCCAAGCTCATCCGCCGAGATGCCGACCCTGTCGGCTACATCTGCGATGCGGTCCCCACTGGACGCAATTGCCACTTGGTAATTCGGGTAAGATATGACGCCGCGCCGATCAGCTTGTGGGCGGATTTCGGTGCTCTGGCGTGCGGCCCCGGCGGTATTAAATCCGCCACCCAGTCCGCGCAGATCAAAATCCAACGGCTGATCGCAGGCCGCCAATACAAAAAACGCACTGCTCATTAAGCCTGCAATCACTCTATTTCGGTGGTAAACACCCATTGTTGTTCCTCAAAATATACCAACCCTTGTTTGATCGGGTTGCTTTGCCATATGCCCCAGTACCACTATCGTCCTAAGCCTTCCAGCAAAGGTACAAAACGCACCGGGCAAAGTTCATCATAGTCATAACCGGTTTCGGTGCGACTGACCTTTATCAGGCTCTGAACCGCGTCCGACTGCCCAACCGGTACAACCATGATACCGCCAATTTTAAGCTGCGCCAATAGCGGGCCTGGCGGGTCCTCGGCTGCTGCGGTGACAATAATTTTATCAAACGGCGCCTGATCCGGGAGACCGTGGCTGCCATCGGCGGTGAATGCCGTAATGTTGGTCAACGTTTGCGCTTCAAAAAGCGCTTTGGCCTCTGAAACAAGTCGACGATGCCGGTCAACCGTGTACACCCGACGCACCAAAAGACTAAGGATCGCGGCCTGATAGCCGGACCCGGTGCCAACCTCTAGAACTTTATCGCGGGGTTTCAGGCTCAGCGCTTGGGTCATCAACCCAACAATTGACGGCTGGCTGATGGTTTGACCGCAGGCAATCGGCAACGGCATGTCTTCATAGGCGCGTTCAGAAAATAACCCGCGGACAAACGGACCTCGATCGATTTTTTCCATCGCTTCCAGCACGCGCTTGTCGCGCACGCCTTTAGATCGCAACGCAAATAAGAACTGCATTTTTCGCTCAGCGATCGCGTCGGTCATTCAAGCCGGCCTTTAAGATCAGTCAACGTGCCGTGGGCCGTTAAATCGCATCGCATCGGTGTGATCGAGATATAACCATCCAGATTTGCGGTAACATCAGTTTCGGGTCCGGTTGGCAAATGTTGCGGACCGCCCTTGATCCACAGATATTTTCGCCCTGATGGCGACGTGCGCGGTTCAACGCCGAAAAAGGTTTCGCGCCGAAACCCCTGCGCGACGACGCGTTGACCTTTGACAGAACTGCCGGCCACAGGTGGGAAATTAACGTTATAAAACAAACGGTAATCGGGATCATCCCAAATGGCATTGTCCAGCAAGTTTTGAACCAACGCCGCACCCGTGGCCGCCGATGCTTCAAACGGATCATCCAGATCGGCGTTTTCAGGGCCGAAAAACTGTGACAGCGCAATGGCTGGCAGGCCCTGAAGCGCGGCTTCTATCGCCGCACCAATAGTTCCGGAATACAGCGTGTTTTCGGCCGCGTTGTTGCCACGGTTTATGCCGGATAGTACAAGATCAGGACGCTTGGGCAGTATGTTGCAAAGCCCGGCCAAAACGCAGTCAGCGGGCGAGCCTTCTGCCGCAAATCGGCGGGGCCCCATTTTGGCGATCATCATAGGTTTTGCGTAACTTATGCAGTGGCCGACGCCCGATTGTTCGAACGCGGGCGCAACCGTCCAAACCTCGCCCTCAGCACCGGCGATTTCAGCCGCGATACGTTCCAACACACCAAGGCCCGGAGCGTTGATACCGTCGTCATTTGTGACCAGAATTCGCATATGCCGCCTGCAATTTTTCCCCTGAATATGGCAGGCAGGCAGGGGCAGCAAGTGCGCTGTGTTGAATTGGGGTCAAATGACCGGCTGTCTTTCAGATTTGTGCCAATAGGCGCTGTGCTTCTTGTTTTGGATCTGCCAAACCGGCGCGATCCTCGCCTGGGAAAAATCTGGCCCGGGTGGCAGTTGGCATCGGGGCCGGGTGAAGTATGTGCACCTTTGGCCCGATCTTCACCGCTTCAGCCGCCCAAGAATTTGCCAATGCGATTTGCGCCGCTTTGGTGGCCCCGTAGCTACCGAAGAATTTTCCACCGCCCCTTGGGTCATCAAAAAACACGGCCTGGCCGTTTTCGGATAGGTTTAACAAAGGTTCGACCATTGTAATCAAACTGGCAGTTGCAGTGATGTTGATAGCAACCGATGTGGCCAAGTCTTTGGCGTCCAGATGCGGTGCCGGGCCCAATGGGGCGGCATGAATGGCGGCATGAACCCACAGGTCTAGATGGCCCCAGCGATCATAGATCGACCGGCAAAGCTGCGCCATTGCCTCCGGTTTAGTAATGTCCATCGGCGCCAGCGTGGCCTGACCACCGCTGGCCTGAATGCGATCATCCAATTCCTCTAGCGCGCCGGTGGTTTTTGCGACGGCAACGATATGGTGGTCGGCGGCGAGGGCTTGGGCAAACGCGGCACCAAGGCCACGGGAAGCACCGGTGATAAGGGCAATTTTCTGATCTGTCATGGGCAGAGGGTTTGCTGGGGATTTGGAGGGAGGTCAAGATGTTCGATCGACGCAGCGTGAAATGATACAAATCAACTATGGATAACTGTCTGGTTTGAACATCCGGCAACAAACATTGGTATCGGGTCCCGCAGAGAACCCAATACATTGATTTGCCGCTGGGTTTTGCAATGTCTGCTTAGAGCCAAAATTGACCGTCGGATAAGCATGGATTACAC
>CAXMPY010000108.1:0-7424 GCA_964195275.1 uncultured Paracoccaceae bacterium | reverse complement strand
TTGCGTTTTCAACGGCCTCACCACCAGCGGAAAAGAACAGAGATTTCTTGGCGAAGTCGCCAGGAAGCAGCGCATTCAGCCGTTCCGCCAGTTCGATATAGGATTTATATGGCGTGACTTGAAAACAGGTGTGGGTCAGACGATCAAGCTGGTCCTTGATGGCCGTCACCACTCGACTATTGCGATGGCCAACATTCTGACAGCCAATGCCGCCGCAAAAATCGATGTATCGCTTGCCTTCAACATCCCAGACTTCGGCGTTTTCGGCCCGGTCGGCAACGAATGTCGAAGAATAGGCTATCGCGCGTGCTACAGCCTTATCGCGTCTTGCCTCAAATTCCTGATTGGTCATCATAGTCTCGCTCTTGGGCCGTTACAATTTCTGAAACAAGTCAGCCGGAACGGGAGATGACCCGGATGACCCTACTATGACACTCGCCCCCAATCATACTACTCCAGACGCGCTTGCACAGCACTTAGGTGTCTCACCACGTACTATGCGTGTTCTGGTGAAGTCTTTGGGGGCATACCGCCAGTTTGGTAAAACCATGATATTACTACCGGATGACGTGAACAACATAATGGAGGCTACGCGACCATGCCTGTCAAAATCTACAAGCGCGGCGAAATCTGGCACTACCGCGGAACAGCTGCCGGTAGACGACTACGCGGATCTGCAGGCACGTCGGACAAATCACGGGCCAAAAGGATCGCGTCCGAAGCCGAAACAAACGCGTGGCAAAGTCATCTCGATGGCCCGGGGACGCATGTAACAATGGCATAGGCGGCAATTGCATACCGTGAAGCAGAAAAACCAACTCGCTTTTTAAGCAAAATCGAAGACCACTGGAAAGACACACCGATACGGAAAGTCACACCTGGTGCAATAATCCAAGCAGCTATTAAGCTTTACCCTGCCGTAGCCGGGGCAACCGTAAACCGGATGCAAAAAGTATTCGGGTACGCCGGCCGCGACAGCGCGTACAAGGTTTGGGTAAATGTAATTAAAAGAGCGGGAATAGACTACCTTTCACCTCATTGCTGTCGTCATGGGTTCGCAACAACCATGTTGCAAGCCGGGTTCGACGTCAAAACAGTAGCGGTGATGGGCGGCTGGAAAGACGCTGCAACAGTCCTAAAACACTATGCCCACGCCAGAGCCGAACCCACCGTTACGGATGCCATTTTTGGCACAAATCTGACACACGATACCAGTGGTAAATTGCTAAGTGACTGGAATATAAAAAGGAAATTGCGATGAACACGGACCTTCGTTGGGGAAGGGTGTCCCGCCGACGGGCATATGGCTTGGCCGACCCTTCCACAAGGGCCAATATGTGGCTATAGCGCCAACTGAGGATCGACCAAAGCTATTGGTCAAACCAAGAGAGCACGCAATGAGCCATTCGGTAACCCTAGCGACCAATCCAGAAAACCCTGCATTAGACACTATTTTGGTAAAAAACTTGCGCAGCGCCTGGGGCGGTGGTCCGGTGAATTGGCTGTCCGCAAACAAAGCGGTTGAATTTGTTGTGACCGGCAAACCAGATGGGTTTTGGGACCACTGGAAAAGCTTGCAGGCGCTGGGCGTTGATTGCGTTATTCAACCGACCGAGGGGCGCAAAAAGCAAATGCTACTGGCGGATATGGACTCGACCATGATCCAGCAGGAATGCATCGACGAACTGGCCGCCAAGGCTGGTCTTGGTGAACAAGTGGCGGCCATTACGGCGCGCGCGATGAACGGTGAAATAGATTTTGAGAATGCACTACGTGAACGCGTTGGTCTGCTGAAGGGACTGAAAACGTCCGAAATAGACACTGTTTTGCGCGACAATATCACACTGATGCCCGGCGGGCGTACGTTAGTGGCAACGATGAAGGCACATGGTGCCTATACGGCATTGGTGTCTGGCGGGTTCACAGATTTTGCCGCCAGCGTGGCCGACGATTTAGGTTTTCAAGAATACCGTGCCAACGAACTGCTGGCGAAAGAAGGCGTGTTGACCGGCAAAGTTTCGCATCCAATTTTGGGACGTGATGCCAAGGTCGTGGCTTTGAACGACATAGCTGAAAAGCAAGGATTGACGCCAGATCAGGTCATGGCCGTGGGTGACGGCGCCAATGATCTGGGGATGCTGCAACTGGCTGGGGCCGGGGTTGCCCTGCACGCCAAACCAGGCGTCGCGGCCCAGTGCGATATTCGGATCAACCACGGTGACCTGACGGCGTTGCTATATATTCAGGGCTATCATCGCAACGAATTTGTTGGCTAGGCTGGGAAGCCGGCGGCTGGTTGCAACATGCCAACGTTTAGCCCGTCCCAATTCCGCTGGGGTACGCGCATCCAGTCACCTATGGCTGGGTGATCAGGGTCAAGCGCACCCAAATGGACCAATATCGCTGCAATTGCACATTCTGATCCCCGCGCGCCGCCATCCGTGATCTTCACAGCGACCCCCAAACCTTTTTCGGGCAGGATCGCAATGTAAACACCTTCAACACCGAATTTCGCCGCACCTTTTCCGTCCATCGCCCGCATAAACCTAGCGTCAGACATTTCGGCACCAGAAACAAGTTCGGGATGGGTAACCATCGCCTGTACCAACCTTGCGGCAGCCTGGTTTCGTATTGGGCCATCGTCGCGCGCGCCCGCAAAAAACGCCATTGCCCGCGCCAGACCGTGCACAGTTGTCGCAAAATTCGGGGCCGAACAACCATCAATACCAAAGCCTGCGCTGTCTTGCCCGGTTAGGTCTTCAAACGCTTCTTTCACCGCAATTTGCACGGCATGATCCGGGTCAACATAATCCGGGCCTGCGCCGATGTGTTTTGTGACAGTCAGAAACCCGGAATGTTTACCAGAACAGTAGTTATGAAACCGACAAGGGCTGCCATTGGCCTGAATTAGGCTCAGTTTTGCAGGCCAATCACTGGGCATTTGTGGACCGCAGCGAAGGGCATCATCGTTTAGATCCAATGCCTGCAACCAGTGCTTAACCAGATTGGTATGGACTGCCGCCGCCTGGTGCGAGGCACAGGCCAAGGCCAGATGTTCCGGCCGTAATCCAAACGCATCCACCGCACCGCTTTCGATTAACGGCAATGCCTGAACCATCTTGCACGACGATCGCGGCAGGATCACTTGATCAGGATCCCCCCAGGCTTGCACTATGTTGCCCGAAGTATCACAAACAACGGCGTGACCCAGGTGCACACTTTCCAAAATATCGCCGCGCCAGACCTCGGTCATTGCCACAGGGTTTGCCAATGGGATTCTCCATTTCAATTTTGTGCGATTTCTCGCTTACGGGTCTTTTAAACGCAGGTCAATTCACGTTAGACAGGGTCAGTCGAGTTGGGAATGGCGCTTGCCCAAAAATGGTTCCGTTAGTGAACGAGGCAAGCCCAAAAGAGGCAATGCAGCTGGAGGCTGTGAAATATGGCATTAAAATTAATTCTTGGTTTGGCGGGCATTGCGCTAGCCGTTAGTGGTGCAACTGCATTTGCGCAGGATGAAAGCAGCAACCGGGTTGCGGCCAAAACCGATTGGAGCGTTTTTGTTGAAAGCGATCCAACATCCTGTTGGAGCGTGTCCAGCCCTAAAGAAACAGTCAATACAAGGGATGGCCGCGTTGTTGCAGTTCGGCGTAGCGATATCCTGTTATTTGTATCCTATATTCCAAGTCAAGGCGCGAAGGGTCAGATATCTTTCACCGGTGGCTACCCATTTGCCCCGGGTTCACAGGTGGCATTGGAAATTAGCGGCCAGACTTTTCAGCTGTTCACTGATGCAGCGACCAGCAAAGAAATGGCCTGGGCACCCAGCGAAGCAGACGACACCAAAATCGTAACAGCAATGAAACGGGGTGCCGAAGCGATTTTAACGGCGCAATCTGCCAAGGGAACCACCACCAAAGATACGTTTTCGTTGCTGGGGTTCACCGCGGCCTTGGACGAGGCCGCTAATCGTTGTAGTGGATAAACGCTGTTTCGCTTTCGTGTTCGCCCCTGTATGAGGTCTGAATTCCAATTCAGGCCCCATAACAAATGTCAAACGCACCAATTACGCCCGAGGTAAGAACCATACCGCGCAAAGCGGTGGATGGTCCGATCAATTTGGTCGGCCTGTCGCGGGCTGAATTGTCTGAATTGCTGATTGCTGCCGGTGCGACTAAAAATCAGGCAAAAATGCGCGTCGGGCAAGTTTGGCAATGGATCTACAACAAAGGCATTCGTGATTTTGAAGCGATGACCAACCTGACCAAAGAATTTCGTGGCGAACTGGCGGCGCGGTATGTCATTGCGGTGCCCGAAGTTGTGACGCGGCAAATTTCCAAAGACGGCACGCGCAAGTATCTGGTGCGGATCCAAGGCGGCCACGAAGTAGAAGTGGTTTATATCCCCGAAGAAACCCGCGGAACGCTGTGTATTTCTTCACAGGTCGGCTGTACGCTAAATTGCACTTTTTGCCATACAGGCACGCAAAAACTCGTGCGCAATCTGACAGCGGGCGAAATTGTGGGTCAGATCATGCTGGCGCGCGATGATCTGGGTGAATGGCCAGCGCCGGGTCGCGCCCCAATGCCCCAGGCGCGATTGTTATCCAACATCGTGCTGATGGGCATGGGCGAACCCTTGTATAATTTTGATGCCGTTCGTGACGCCATGAAAATTGCGATGGATTGCGAAGGCATATCGGTGTCGCGGCGCCGGATCACATTGTCGACGTCTGGGGTGGTGCCGGAAATTGCCAAGACCGCCGAAGAAATCGGTTGCCTGCTGGCGGTATCGTTCCACGCTACCACGGATGAAATCCGCGACAAATTGGTTCCGATAAACAAGAAATGGAACATCGAAACGCTGCTGAACACGCTGCGCGAATACCCGAAACTGTCAAACTCTGAGCGGATAACGTTTGAATATGTCATGCTAAAAGACGTCAATGACAGCGACGAAGATGCCCGGCGTCTGGTGCAATTGGTCAAGGGAATACCGGCCAAAATCAACCTTATTCCATTCAATGAATGGCCCGGCGCGCCCTATCAACGTTCCGACAAAGCCCGGATAAAAAGCTTTTCTGATATTATTTTCAACGCGGGCTATTCAGCGCCAGTGCGCCGGCCAAGGGGCGAAGATATCATGGCGGCCTGCGGACAGTTAAAATCGGCGTCCGAGCGGGCAAAGAATGCGCGGCGGGCTTAACGTTTTTGAAACCATGTTCGCACCAGATTTGGGCACATGGAAACCGTCACCATAAAAATGTCGAAACCTGCGTTGACAGTTTTGTCAGAACTGGCGGCTGACCAAGATGTCTCGATTGGTCAAATCATTCGCAAATTGATTGATCATGAAATCAGACGAAGCGCCAAAGCGAAAACGCCCAATCGGGCGGATGAGCGGCTTGTCGCGCCCTTGCGTGCGCTTCTCGCTGACGGTTTCGCCTATAGCGAAAACTGGCAAATACTTTAGTCACGCCTGCTGGCGAAGGGCTATCAGTTGTGCGAAGCAGGCGGTGGTTTGATATTGGTTAGCAGTTCAAGCAGCACGCGGATTTGCAAAGCCTCAGAATTGGGGCACGGGTATTCTCAATTACTGCGCAAGTTCCGCCAACCATTTCCTGGGCATTCGCATCGCCACCTATATGCCAGAGTTGTCGCTGGCAGTGCTTAGCGCCCCGGTATCTTACCACGCTTTTCCCCGGCACCTTGCCAGCCATCTATCGCATCAATGGCTGCCTGCGCGGTTTCCACAAAACGGAACAATTCCAAATCATCCGCCGAAATTGTGCCCGCATCGGCCAGCGCTTCCCAATTGACAATGCTGCGCCAGAATTTTTCGCCAAACAGCAGGATCGGCACACGTTTCATGCGCCCGGTCTGGATCAGCGTCAGGCTTTCAAACAGTTCATCCAACGTGCCAAACCCACCCGGAAACACCGCCACCGCCTTGGCGCGCATCAAAAAATGCATTTTGCGAATGGCGAAATAATGAAAGTTGAAACACAGATCTGGCGTCACATATTCGTTAGGTGCCTGTTCATGTGGCAAAACGATATTCAGCCCGATTGAAACGCCGCCCGCGTCTACCGCACCCCGGTTTCCGGCCTCCATCACACCGGGGCCACCGCCAGTAACAATCACATCCTCGCGGTGGCCATTCTTTTTGGCGCGCAGGGTCATCAACCGGGCAAATTCGCGTGCTTCGTCATAATATTTTGACAGGTCAGCCAGTGTTTTGGTCCGCGCTGACGACTTATTTTCGGGGGCAGGGATGCGCGCGCCGCCAAACAGAACGACCGTGGACTCAATGCCATATTCGGCCATCAACATTTCCGGCTTTAGCAATTCCAGTTGCAGGCGAACCGGGCGCAATTCGTCACGACACAAAAAATCTGCATCATCAAACGCCAACCGATATGCAGATGCCCGGGTTTGTTCGGTATCGGGTAACTGATGGCTGGCTTCGCGATCCTGACCTGAATCCCGAAATGGATGTGCCCGTGTATGATCGTTCATCGCCTGCTCCTTTATTGCGCGCTCGTAAGGTTGCGACTATAGCCTGCCTTTAACATAGAAAAAATGACAATTTGGAGACCACGATGTCCAACGCCCTACTTGAAACTGCAATCGAGGCAGCCTGGGACCAACGTGACACGATATCGCCCAGCACAACCGGCGAAAGCCGTGAAGCGATCGAAGATACGCTGAGTGCATTGGACACCGGTACGTTGCGCGTCGCCGAGAAACAGGCCGATGGGTCATGGCACGTGAACCAGTGGGCAAAAAAGGCAGTTTTGCTGGGTTTTCGCATTAAAGATATGGAACCCCACGAAGGTGGTGCGCAGGGGGCCGGCTGGTGGGACAAGGTCGATAGCAAATTCAAGGGCTGGGGCGAAAACCAATGGGCAGCAGCCGGATTTCGCGCCGTGCCAAACTGTGTTGTTCGAAAATCTGCCTATGTCGCACCGGGTGTGGTGTTGATGCCGTCTTTTGTGAATGTCGGGGCCTATGTCGACAGCGGCACGATGGTGGACACTTGGGCATCTGTCGGTTCCTGCGCCCAGATAGGTAAAAATGTGCATTTGTCAGGTGGCGTTGGTATTGGCGGCGTGCTTGAACCGATGCAGGCCGGGCCGACGATCATCGAAGATAACTGTTTCATAGGCGCCCGCTCAGAGGTGGTCGAAGGCTGCATTGTCCGCGAAGGATCGGTTCTGGGAATGGGCGTGTTTATCGGTCAGTCCACGAAAATTGTCGACCGTGAAACCGGCGAAGTGATGTTCGGTGAGGTGCCGCCCTATTCAGTGGTCGTCGCCGGATCGATGCCATCTAAAAACGGCGTGCATTTGTATTGTGCGGTCATTGTGAAACGCGTCGATGAACGGACCCGGTCCAAAACCGCGATCAACGAACTTTTGCGGG
>CAXMPY010000107.1:309-7440 GCA_964195275.1 uncultured Paracoccaceae bacterium | reverse complement strand
TGACGCTTGCCTTTGCCACACTGTTCACGCCGGGGCCCAACAATGTGATGCTGTCAAGTTCTGGCGCGACATTCGGTTTTCGTAGAACGATCCCGCATATGTTTGGGATCATATTTGGCTTTCCTGTGATGATCCTAGGCGTCGGATTTTTGCTGGGGCAATTGTTTGAAACCAGCGAAATCCTGCGTGAATTCATCCGTTGGTTTGGGGCTGCATTAATGCTGTGGATTGCGTGGAAATTGGCATCGTCCGGCAGTATTTCTTCGGCCAAGGGTGCACCCAGGCCGATGCGGTTTCACGAATCTGCGGCGTTTCAATGGGTGAACCCAAAGGCCTGGGCGATGATCATTGCTGTAACGTCGCAATTCGTAACAGGTGAAAATGCCACGACGATGATACCGATAATTGGGCTGGTTTTTCTTCTACTTGGCACGTTCAGCGGCACACTTTGGGCTGGTTTTGGTACCGCAATGACAGGATGGTTAAAATCACCCGGTCGGCTGGACTGGTTTAACCGAACCATGGCGTTATTAATTGCCGCCAGCGTCGGCATTCTGTTTTTGGAATAGCCCAAGTGGTCGACCCGCTTTACCTGTTTGTGTTTGCCGGGTTATTCTCACCCGGTCCCAACGTCATCATGCTGTCGGCTTCCGGTGCACGGTTTGGGTTTCGCGCCACCGTGCCGCATTTGCTGGGCGTGGCCTTTGGCACGGGCATAACGGCCGGGCTGACCGGTCTGGGCATCGCGGCATTGCTAGCAGCCAATCCGCAATTAACGTTAGTGCTGAAAACAATCGCGGCCGGCTGGATCCTGTGGATGGCGCTAAACCTGTTTCGCGCGGCCCTCCCCGCGACGGCAAACAACAGCCGCCCGTTTACCTTTGTTGAGGCGGCGTTGTTCCAGTGGGTGAACCCAAAAGTCTGGGCCGTGGCGTTGGCGGCATCATCCGGTTTCACCTCGGGTCTTGCACCCTGGGACGAAGCGGTCAGACTGGCCAGTGCTTTTTCCGGGCTAAACTTGTTCGTGTGTCTGTTCTGGGCCCTTGCTGGTTCGTTATTGGCCTATCTATTGAAAACACCCGCAACATGGGCAATTTTTCTGCGGGTGATGGCGGTGGCAATGGCTGGATCAGCAATATTGATTTTCGCGTAGTTATTGACTTGCCAAATTGCCGCAGGGGCGTATGTTGCGCCCATGGTTTTGGATCACAAGATATATCAGATTGCGCGCGTTATTTGGGCAGGCAATCAGATTACACCCACGGGTGGATTCCGACTTGTGTTCAGTTTCGGCGACGACGTTATGTACACCGCCTGAAGCACCCACCCCGACTTATCCTGCTTTACTAAAATCATTAAAATTATAGGTGAACGGCATGTATAAGCTGTTTGAAAACCTCGTAGATCCATTTCAGGAATACGAGTCTGGAACGCCGCCCAGCACGCTTTGGGCATTTTATAAAGAACAACTGCGCCCATTTAAGCGCTGGATTCCGTGGATGTTGCTGACGGGTGTTATGGTGTCGTTTTTCGAGGCCTGGATGATCTTTTATGCCGGGCGTCTGATTGACATCATGACGACGGCGGGGGCCGCTAATTTTTGGACGTTTCACAAGGGCGAAATTCTTATCGTCGCATTATTGGTAATGTTTTTGCGTCCGGCTTTGATTGTTCTGAACCATCTGTTTCTTGAACAAACCCTGGCAGGAAACATGCAGGAACGGGTGCGCTGGCGTTCTCACCGGCACATGCTGGGCCAGTCGATGGGGTTCTTTCAGAACGATTTTGCCGGACGGTTGTCGAACCGAGTAATGCAGATGGGCCCGGCTGTGGAAGACAGCGTTTACATGATGTTCGAAGGCATTTGGTATTCGCTAACCTATATCGCTGGGGCGATTATCATTCTGACACAGATTGACCCAAGAATTTCACTACCGCTGATCATTTGGTTAGCGGCCTATTTGGCCTACACCAAATGGGTGGCGGGGCGTGTGGCCGTGGCATCCGAGAAATGGTCGGATGCCCGTTCCACTGTTACCGGACGTGTTGTCGATGCCTATGCAAATATGGAAACGGTGAAACTGTTTTCCAACGGCCCACAAGAAGAGGCTTATGTGCTGTCTTCCATGCGGCGCCTTCGATTGCGTATTCAGCGATTTACCCGGCTGATGACTGAACTGTCGCTAGGACTGAACCTGATTAATGGCATCCTGTTTGTCGGCGTCATCGGCAGCGCAGTGTTCTTTTGGATGAATGGCCAGGTCAGCATCGGCGAAGTCGCGTCAGTTATTGCACTAACAGTGCGGCTAAATGGGATGAGCGGCTGGATCATGTGGGTGACAATCCGGCTGTTTGAACATGCGGGTGTTATCCGTGAAGGTTTGCGATCAATCTCGGTTGAACATGACGTTGTGGACCATGAAGCAAAGGGTCTGAATGTAACCCGTGGTGAAATCGCATTTGCGGAACTGTCGCACCATTATGGCAAAGATCGTGGCGGCCTGAACGGGGTGAACCTGACAATACAACCGGGTGAAAAAGTTGGGCTGATCGGGCGCTCTGGCGCTGGAAAGTCCTCTTTGGTCAACTTACTGCTGCGATTTCGGGATATCGAACACGGGGCGATCTATGTGGATGGTCAGAATATTGCCGAAGTCACGCAAACCAGCCTGCGCAAATCCATCGGCGTTGTGACGCAAGATAGTTCGCTGATGCACCGTTCGATCCGGGCCAACATTCTGTACGGTAATCCTGCGGCGACGGAAGAGGCAATGGTCACAGCGGCCAAACGGGCCGAGGCGCATGACTTTATTCTGGAACTTGAAGACCCGGAAGGGCGCACCGGCTATAACGCCCATGTCGGCGAACGCGGCGTGAAACTGTCCGGTGGCCAGCGCCAACGGGTGGCGATTGCCCGGATGATCCTGAAAAATGCGCCAATTCTGGTGCTGGACGAAGCAACGTCGGCACTGGACAGCGAAGTCGAAGCGGCAATCCAAAATACGCTATATGGCGTCATGCAGGGTAAAACGGTTATTGCCATTGCGCACCGCCTGTCTACCATTAGCCAAATGGATCGTATTATCGTGATGGATGATGGCCGCATTGTTGAACAGGGCAGCCATAATGACCTGCTGACCTTAGATGGTTTATATGCCGGGTTCTGGAACCGGCAATCGGGTGGGTTTATTCGCACAGAAGAGGCCGCTGAATGAAATTTGCTGATCTGATAGATCCCTATGCCCCGGCCAAGGGCGCACCCCCCCAGACATTGGGGGCGTTCTTTTTATGGGGTATTCGCGGCACGTTCCCTATCATCATTATCGCCTCGGTCTTTGCGGGTGGCGTTGGCACGCTAGAGGCATTTACAGCCGTGTTGTTGGGCCGCGTCATTGATGCAGTTTTGACCAGCGGCGCAGATCGGTTCATGGCCGATAATTTTTGGCTGTTTGCCACTTTGATCGGTTTCTTTGTGGTTCTGCGCCCGGCGTTGATGGGGATCAGTTCGCTATTCAACATGTATATTCTGGGGCCGAACGTGATCACAATGGTTCTGTCGCGAATTTCGCGATGGACACTGGGACATTCGGTCGAATTCTTTGACAATGATTTCGCCGGCCGCATCGCCCAAAAAGAAAATCAGGTTGCGCGCGCTTTATCCGAAGTGGTCGTGGAATCGGTCAACGTTCTGGCGTTCGCGCTGGTGTCGGTTTTTGCTTCGGTCATATTGATGATGTCGATTGACTGGCGTGTTGCGATGGTGCTGGTTGTTTGGCTGATCGCCTATACGTTTCTGGTCCGCTGGTTCCTGCCGCGCGCCCGACAACGGGCCAAAGAACGTGCAAATGCCCGCGCTGCCGTTACCGGGCAACTGGTGGATACGATCACCAATATCAAAACCGTCAAGTTGTTTGCCCATGACGATCATGAAGATGCCGCGACGCATCAAGCCATCGCAGTGTTTCGCGATAAATCGCTGCATTGGGGCGCGCTGTCGGTATCGTTTCGGTTTGTGCTGATGACGTTGGCGGGCGTTTTACCGGCTAGCCTGATCGGTGGCACGGCCTACCTTTGGTCGATTGGATCGGCCAGCGAAGGCGACATCGCGGCGGCTGGTGCCATCTCAATCCGATTGGGGCAAATGGTGGGCTGGGTCAGTTTCACGCTGATGCAGATCTATTCCAATGTCGGCGAAGTCGAAGACGGCATGAACACGCTGACACCAGAACACGGGCTGATTGACGTAGCAGACCCCAAAACCCTGACGGTCAATTCGGCGCAGATCGAATTTGTCGATACCAGTTTTGCCTATGGGCGCGATATTGGCGGCATTGACTGTATCAACCTGACGATTAAGCCCGGTGAAAAACTGGGCATCGTCGGGGCGTCCGGGGCAGGAAAATCTACCCTCGTGGCGTCGCTGCTGCGGATGTATGATATTGAAGGCGGGCGTATTCTGATCGACGGGCAGGACATTGCCGGTGTCACGCAAAAATCCCTGCGCCGCAATATTGGTATGGTTACGCAAGAAACCGCGATGTTCAATCGGTCGGCACGCGACAACATTTTATATGGCAACCCGGACGCCAGCGAAGAAGACATGTTAACCGCCGCGCGTAAAGCCGAGGCCCATGCGTTTATCTTGGATTTGCAAGATCACAAAGGTCGCGGGGGATACGGCGCGTTTCTAGGTGAACGGGGCGTAAAGCTGTCTGGCGGTCAACGTCAACGTATTGCATTGGCCCGAGCCATTTTGAAAGACGCGCCAATTCTGGTACTGGACGAAGCCACCAGCGCGCTGGACAGCGAGGTAGAGGCCGAAATTCAAACCGCGCTGGCAACGGTTATGCAAGGTAAAACAGTGCTTGCCATCGCCCATCGCCTGTCGACGATAGCCCGCATGGACCGCATCGTGGTGATGGATCAGGGCCGCATCGTCGAACAGGGCACCCACAGCGAACTGTTGGTACAGGACGGCATGTATGCCCGGTTCTGGAACCGGCAATCTGGTGGATTTATCGGCATTGCCGAGGCAGCCGAGTGAAACGGGGTACGGTTGTTGGTGGACCGAGGTCGGGGAAATCAACGTTAGCACTGGCTCTTGGCGACATTACCGGGCTGCTAGTGTTTCATATGGACCGGATATTTCACAAACCGGGTTGGGTTCAACGCGACCACAACGAAACAGTGAAAATGGCCGGAAAGATCGAGGCCAAACCAAGATGGATTTTCGAGGGTGGACTGTCTGCCACCTATGTCAACCGATGCGCCCGCGCCGATACGCTGATTTGGCTCGATTTGCCTGTTACGCTGCGCCTGCGTCGAATTGTAAAACGCTGGCGGCAATATCGCGGCCAAACCCGCCCCGATATGGCTGATGGCTGCCCAGATCAGCTTGCCCCGGATTTCGGTGCCTACATCATTCGCACCAGCAACACTGGGCGCATAAAAATCGTACAGGCCATTGCCGAAGCGCCGTACCTGACGGTACATCACATCTGCACGGCCAAGCGGGCCGATACTTTGTTGGATTGGCTACGCGATGACCACAAAACACACGATTGACCGCCTAGGCCACCGGGGTGATGGCGTCGCGTCTGGCCCGGTTTATGTGCCAGGTGCACTGCCCGATGAAGAGGTCACCGGGGAACTAGACGGCGACAGATTAGGCGACGTGAAAATCATCACGCCGTCGCCAAATCGGGTGGCCGCGCCCTGTAGTCA
Organism: uncultured Paracoccaceae bacterium; assembly: GCA_964195275.1. Classification (GTDB taxonomy): domain Bacteria; phylum Pseudomonadota; class Alphaproteobacteria; order Rhodobacterales; family Rhodobacteraceae; genus NVTR01. The sequence goes on along the minus strand of CAXMPY010000107.1, from coordinate 1,716 downwards.
TTACAAATCCTGTGGCGGTTGTTCGTTGCAACATGCCGCAGACGGGTTTCTGGCAAACTGGAAATCGGATGCCGTGCTTGACGCGCTGTCCGCCTATGGCCTGTCGGCGCCAACACGGCAGATTTCGACGTCGCCACCCCGGTCGCGCCGTCGCGCCATGTTTTCCGGTCGCCGCACGAAAAAAGGCGCGCTGGTTGGGCTGCATGGCCGGGCCTCCAGCACGATTATCGAAATCCCAAATTGTCAATTGCTGCGCGGCGAGCTGGTTGCCGCGATACCCGCGTTACAGGAACTGACCATCGCAGGTGCGTCACGCAAGGGCGAACTGTCCCTAGCTGTTACACAATCGAGCGTTGGCGTGGATGTTGTCGTGACAGGTGGCAAGTCACTGGATGATGGTGCGTTTCAGATCAGGTTGGCCGCCATTGCCAGCCAATATGATCTGGCTCGACTAACTTGGGGCGTTGAACTGGTCGTAGAACGGCGCGCGCCAGCTCAGATATTTGGCCATGCCCAAGTGGTGCCACCAGCTGGTGCATTTTTACAGGCCACGCGTCAAGGGCAAGACGCCTTGATTGCGTCGGTTCAGCGCGCGGTTGGACCCGCAAAACATGTTGCTGATCTTTTCGCCGGGTGCGGTACGTTTTCGTTGCCATTGTCAAAACATGCCGAAGTTCGCGCCGTTGAGGAAGACGCCGAAATGCTGCGCGCGCTGGACGCTGGTTGGCGCCATGCTGACGGCTTGAAAAAAATTTCGACCGAGGCCCGTGATCTGTTTCGCAGGCCGCTACTGCTTGAAGAATTAAAACCTTTTGACGCCATCGTAATTGATCCACCCCGCGCAGGGGCCGAAAACCAGACGGTCGAATTGGCAAAAGGCCAGGCGATCATTGCGTCGGTATCGTGCAACCCACAAACATTTGCGCGGGATGCGAATATTCTTTGTAATGCAGGGTACACAATTGACTGGATTGACGTGATAGATCAGTTTCGCTGGTCGCCCCATGTTGAACTGGTGGCGCGGATGTCAAAAAAAAATTGATCGTTAAACAGCATTCCCTGTTCGGTACGTTCGACCTATGATCCGACCAGCAGTTGGCGACAAAACAGGGTGAAGATGGCAAACCGAAGATTGGTGATGATTGGGGGTCTGGCGCTGGCCGTTACAGGCTGTGCCCCAGAAATTCTGACCTATGACGGACCGGCAGTTACCCGCGTTGCCATCTTCAAGCAAGATCACCGGATGTTCCTGTTGAACGGGCGCACAATACTGCGGGCCTATGACATTGACTTAGGGTTTCAGCCACGGGGCGCGAAGAAGATCAGCGGTGATGGAAAAACCCCAGAAGGATCGTACCTGATTGACCGTAAGAACCCGGGCAGCGATTTTCATTTATCGCTTGGTTT
>CAXMPY010000107.1:0-254 GCA_964195275.1 uncultured Paracoccaceae bacterium | reverse complement strand
GACATCTTCATTCATGGGGCAAGTGGTACAATTGGTGCGCGGGGCACAGATTGGACGCTTGGCTGTATCGCCGTCACCAATCAGGAAATTGAAGAGATTTACGCAATGGTCAACCAAGGTGTACAGGTAGATTTATTTCCCTAAATGGGATTGCCACCTGTTACCAAAGTCCACCATATTTTTCCTTTTGAATCCTGAAACCATGAAAACCCAAGATCGGCGGCATTCGCGTCCAGTATAACGGCGCGTGTATC
>CAXMPY010000106.1:0-7507 GCA_964195275.1 uncultured Paracoccaceae bacterium | reverse complement strand
TAATGACGTAAACATCGTCACTGACTTCAAGCGCTGTCACCGCTTTGGCATCATATTCGATACCGTGGTAAATTTCGTCTGAAATAAAGGCGATATCGTCGGCCTCACAGGTGGTGATCAGGTCACTAAGTGCTGTGCGCGACAGCATCGTGCCGGATGGATTGGCAGGCGATGCGACGATGAGGCCATTGATATTGTCTGGCAATTCGGCGGCCAGTGGTTGCAACTGGTTTTCAAGACGCGTGGCAATCGGTGCCGGTTGCAAATCTAGTGCCGTTAAAATCTGGCGGTAGGATGGGTAACTTGGTTCCCCCAAGCCAACCCGATCGCCCGCATCAAACAGCGCCGTAAAAGTCAGGATAAATGCTGCAGAAGACCCAGACGTGACAACGATACGGCCAGGATCAACAGACACCCCATATCGGGTTTGGTATAGTGTGGAGATCCGCGCCCTTAGTGCCGGCAACCCCAGGGCCACAGTGTACCCCAGCGCATCGGTTTTCATGGTTTGCCCCACCACATCCAGCGCCTGTTTGGGTGCGGCAGTGCCGGGTTGACCGACCTCCATGTGGATAATGCGTTGCCCAGAAGCCTCTGCTTGGCGCGCCGCTTCCATGACATCCATCACAATGAAGGGATCAACAACGCTGCGCCTTGAAATTTTCATATTGTTCTCCATACACTTATACTGTTTCGTGCACGGCGCGACGCAAAACGTCAATGCGATGTATCTTTGGGAACGGACCATCAGCGTTTGGACCCAGAAAGGACAATATGAAAAGAATTACCGCTGCGCTGACGATTTGGTTGGCATTTGTTTCTTCATCTTTGGCGTTTGAAATTAACACAATGACACCGGAAGAACGCGATATCTTTCGCCAAGAAGTGCGCGCCTATCTGTTAGAACGACCCGAGGTACTGATGGAAGCAATCGCGGTTCTGGAACAACGCCAGGCCGCCGCAGAGTCCGTTAGTGACGTTCAGTTGGTTGCGGCGAATTCAGAAGCCCTGTTTTCGGATCACAATTCTTTTCAAGGCGGGAACCCTGACGGTGACGTGGTGATCGTGGAATTTCTTGATTACCGATGTGGCTTTTGCAAACGCGCCCACCCGGAAGTTTCTGAATTGGTCCAATCGGATCGCAATATCAAGTACATCATAAAGGAATATCCAATTTTGGGCCCGGAATCTGTGGTGGCATCGCGTTTCGCGATATCAGTGCTGCAAAATGCGGGCCAAAAGGCGTATTTCAACGTTCACAATGCACTGATGTCGATGCGCGGCAACGTCAATGAAGCGACGCTTGAACGCTTGGCAGACCAGCTGGATCTAGATTTTACGTCAATTTTCGCGGCAATGGAATCCCCGGAGGTCAACACTGTGATCGCCGAAAATCGCGCGCTTGCGCAACGCTTAAAAATAAATGGAACGCCTGGGTTTATCTTTGGTAACCAAATGGTTCGCGGGTATTTGCCGCTGGGTGATATGCAACAAATGGTGGCCAATATACGACTGGCGTCTCGCTAGGTCGCTACTGCCAATTCAGCGGCGCGTTTTTCCACCTGCCCAACAATATGATCAACCATCTGATCGTTGGATAGTTTGTGGCTTTGTTTGCCCGCCAGATACACCATACCGGCCCCTGCACCGCCGCCAGTAAACCCAATATCGGTCATCAGCGCTTCGCCCGGGCCGTTCACTACGCAGCCGATAATTGATAAGCTGATTGGTGTTTTGATATGGGCCAACCGGGTCTCAAGTGTTTGGACAATTCGGATCACATCAAACCCCTGACGTGCGCATGATGGGCAGGAAATAATCGTTACACCCCGGTGGCGCAGTCCCAGGGATTTCAAAATTTCGTAAGCTACGCGCACTTCTTCAACTGGGTCCGCTGACAGGCTGACCCGAATGGTGTCGCCGATGCCCATCCACAACAGATTGCCCAGCCCAATCGCCGATTTCACGGTCCCCGGCAGCATTGCACCGGCTTCGGTTATGCCCAGATGAATTGGGGCGTCGGTTGCCTCGGCCAACGCCTGATAGGCCGCCGCTGACATAAAAACATCAGATGCCTTTACGCTGATCTTGAAATTGTGAAAATCGGCATCCTGTAATATGCGGATATGTTCCAGCCCACTTTCCACCATCGCATCAGGACAGGGTTCGCCGTATTTTTCCAAAAGGTGCTTTTCCAGTGAACCGGCATTTACACCGATCCGAATCGAACAGCCATGGTCGCGCGCCGCTGCAATCACTTCGGCTATACGTTCTTTTGACCCGATATTTCCGGGGTTGATGCGTAAACAAGCGGCCCCCGCCTTGGCGGCTTCGATGGCGCGTTTATAGTGGAAATGAATATCGGCTACGATCGGCACCGGACTTTCAGCAACAATTTCCCTAAGCGCAGAACTTGCTGCTTCATCCGGTATCGAAATGCGCACAATGTCGGCGCCGGCTTCGGCGGTGGCGATTACTTGACCAAGCGTCGCTTTCACATCCGAACTGTCGGTGTTGGTCATAGTCTGCACGGCAATTGGGGCATCACCACCCACTGGAACACTGCCAACCATAATCTGACGCGATTTTCGTCGAGTGATATCACGCCAAGGTCGGATTGGGTTGTGGGACATGTGGGCTCCGGCTGGGGTTACGGCAATACAAAATGTCAGATAATCTGCCCAATGCGCCGTGGCAAGTTAACAAGCTAACATTGGCAAACCTGGGCGTTGAAAAATGGTGCTATTCCGAAGCGCCAGCCTGCGACTGCGCCAGTTTAACAAACCGCGCCAAATCAGTGTCTTTTGATAAATCAGCGGCCAGGAAATTTTCCGTCAATGCACCGGCTTCCAATGTTAAATTTTTGACAACCGTAGGCCCATTCCCGGCGGGACCATAGTTCTGACCATTTACAACAAAATAGACCGAGCCCGCATTTCCGGCACGCAAAAGTGGTGGTTCTTCGGTTTTTGGCAATACATACCTTTCGCCAGCATCCAACACTTTTTCAAATATCACGCTGCCATCAACGGCCTGAATACGCACCCAGGATGGGCGCACGGCAAACAGCACTACTTCAGAAATTTCATCCACGACGACCTGTACAGGACTGGGCGACAAATCCAGTGATGGTTCTGCCAATGTGGCAATATGAACGATCAGTTCCGGCGGGGCCAAGACAGGGGCAAAAGTGCCAACGCTGGCGGGGTCCAATATTGCAATTGGCCCGTCGCGGGCCGTTAAAACGGGTACTTCCAACGCCTCGGGGCGATAAATCCGGTCAAGCGCATCAATGGACGGGGCTTCAAACCCAGCAAATTCATCCGTTGCGGCCGCCACGGCGCCAAGGCTTTCCAGCGCTGACACGTTAGAAGTAACGCCGGGCGCCTGATCAACCGGTACCAGCTGTACTTTTTGCACTGCCTGAAACACCGACCATCCGCCATACCCGATCATACTAATCAACATAATCAATACCAAAGATGACCCGATGGCCCCTGGTTCTAGCTTAGACCAGATCGATTCACCTTGCGGAATAAACGTAGCGTTTGGATCAGAATAGGGATCACCGGATTTCTTGCGGGCCTGTTGTTCTGGCGCTTGGCGACTGGCCGAAGCTGATGGCGACATGCCATGCGCCGTTGCAAAATCGCCCTCTTTGCAAAATTTTTCATAGGCCCATTCAGGATCTAAGCCTAAATAGCGTGCGTAAGACCGGACATAACCAGCAACGAACCCTTGGGTTTCAAATGCCTCTGGATCGGCGTTTTCAATCGCTGCAATATAGGCCGCTTTGATTTTCAATTCCCGCTGCACATCCAGCAGGCTTTTGCCCATTGTCGCGCGTTCGCCACGCATAACGTCACCAAGGCGCAGATCAAAATCGTCAAAACCCTTTGGTTTTGCCGCTGGCGTTTCCGGTTGAGTGCCCCTCCGCCCGATCATGCGCGCTGCCTCATTTCTTACGTGTCCCCAAAACATCACCGATTCGATAAGCCGGTAACGTATTAGGCAGGTCTTACCATAAGGGAAGGGTTAATGCACGGCGGCTTACCTTGTCAGGCCGTAAGCTCGGCGCGATTTAGCGCACAGTGCGACCATAGGCCATCAAGCGCGTTTACCAGCGCATCAATATCCCCCAGATCGTGCACTGGTGATGGTGTAAACCGTAACCGTTCGGTGCCCCTGGGAACCGTTGGGAAATTGATTGGTTGCACATAAATCCCATGATCATTCAACAACATATCAGAAAGTATTTTGCAGTGCACCGGGTCACCGACATGTACCGTCACAATATGGGTGCCGTGGTCAATAATCGGCAGGCCCATGCCCTTTAGGCGCATTTTTAATATCTTCGCGTGCAGCTGTTGTTTGTCGCGCAAGTCCTGATTGGTTTTCAAATGCCGTACTGACGCGGCTGCACCTGCCGCGACAGCAGGTGGCAGCGATGTCGTAAAAATGAAACCCGGGGCGTAGGACCGGATGGCGTCACACATTTTATCTGAAGCGGCGATATAGCCGCCCATAACGCCATAAGCTGTGGCCAACGTGCCATTGATAATGTCCAGCCGACCCAACAGATCATTACGTTCCGCAATACCACCGCCGCTGGGACCATACATGCCAACGGCGTGCACCTCATCAACATAGGTCAGCGCGCCAAATTCGTCTGCTAAATCGCAGATCGCCCCAATCGGGCCAAAATCACCATCCATTGAATATATTGATTCAAAGGCAATCAGTTTGGGTGCGGTCGGATCGTCTGCTGACAAAAGTTCGCGCAAATGCGCCATATCATTATGCCGGAAAATACGCTTGGCACCGCCATTGCGCCGCACGCCTTCGATCATTGATGCGTGGTTCAATTGGTCAGAATAGATGATCAGCCCTGGAAACAATTTAGGCAAAGTCGACAACGTGGCGTCATTAGCGATGTAGGCAGAAGTAAATAGCAACGCTGATTCTTTTTGATGCAAATCCGCAAGCTCTGCCTCAAGGCGTTTGTGGTAGACAGTTGTACCTGAAATATTGCGCGTGCCACCCGAACCAGCCCCGGTTGCGTCAAGCGCTTTGTGCATGGCTTCCAGAACCACTGGATTCTGCCCCATACCTAAATAATCATTGCCACACCAAACAGTTACAGGTTTATCTTCACCCTCAGGACGGCGCCATATAGCGTGCGGATACGCCCCGTTTTCGCGTTCAATCTCAATGAACGTGCGATACCGCCCCTCATCGTGAAGCCGCTGAAGCGCTACATCAATCTGTTTAGCGTAATTCACAGAATGGTCCTTGTTATTGTCGCTGCACATAACACTGGTCTATCAAACTCGCCAATACTTAAGCGAATATTCAGTGGATACTACCTTTTGTCAGCCAATTATGAACGGTCAACCGCATCCCTGGTCTATTCTAACCGAAATCTAACCGCTGGACAGCGAAATCCCCGCTGATACCCTGCGGCAAATATTCTCAGCATAAGGACCACTTCGCATGACGCTAGACCCCGTATTGGACCAGATCGATGCCAACCTTCCTGCCGCCGTTGAACGATTGCTGGATCTGCTGCGCATCCCGTCTATCTCAACGGACCCTACGTATAAACCGCAATGTGACGCCGCCGCTGACTGGTTGGTTTCTGATCTAAAGACCATCGGCATTGACGCCAGCAAACGCGTAACGCCAGGGCATCCGATGGTTGTTGGCCACATCGGTGACAGCGGCCCGCACGTTTTGTTCTACGGTCATTATGACGTTCAACCCGTTGATCCGCTTGATCTTTGGGACCGAGATCCGTTTGATCCGATATTGCAGGATACAGCCAAAGGCCAGGTTATTCGCGGGCGCGGTTCGTCCGATGACAAGGGCCAGTTGATGACATTTGTCGAAGCCTGCCGCGCCTGGAAATCTGTACATGGCTCGCTACCGTGCCAGGTCACGTTTTTCTTTGAGGGTGAAGAAGAATGCGGCTCGCCTTCGCTGGTGCCATTCATGCGGGACAATGCTAAAGAACTAACCAGCGATGTTGCGCTGATTTGCGATACCGGACTGTTTGGTGAAGAGACTCCGACGATTGTCACAATGTTGCGAGGATTGTTGGGCGAAGAAGTAACAATCGCCGGTCCCGACAAAGATCTGCATTCCGGCATGTACGGTGGCGCTGCGATCAACCCAGCACGGGTTCTGGCGCGTATTATTGCCGGTCTGCACGATGAGGATGGTCGCATTACGGTGCCCGGGTTTTATGATGGTGTGTCCGAGATTACAAATTCGGTGGCGGCACAATGGGATGCCTTGGGATTTGAAGCCGCAGATTTTCTGGGCGAGGTTGACCTGTCGGTCCCGGCCGGTGAAAGTGGACGTACCGCCCTGGAAATGATCTGGTCGCGTCCAACCTGCGAAGTGAATGGGATGCAAAGTGGCTATACAGGCGACGGCTTCAAAACCGTGCTGCCGTCCAAAGCAACGGCCAAAATCAGTTTTCGCCTTGTGGGAACACAGGATCCATTAATAATCCGCGATGCGTTTCGCGCCCAGATCACGGCGCAGTTGCCACCCGACTGCAAGGTCGAATTTGCCGATCACGGCGCTTCTCCGGCATCGCAAATGACCACCGAACATCCGGCATTTGAACAGGCCCGCACAGCCCTGTCTGACGAATGGCCAAAGCCCGCGGCCTATGTTGGTTGCGGCGGATCGATTCCGATTGCGGGATATTTCAAGGAAATTCTGGGGATGGATGCAATGCTAATTGGATTTGGTAAGGATGATGACCAAATTCACAGCCCTAACGAAAAATATGACATAAGCAGTTTTCACAGGGGAATAAGGTCGTGGGCGCGTATTTTGGATGCTATGAGCAATAACACAAATTAAATGTTATCTGGTATCTTACAAGTTCGTCACCCAGTTAAAGTTATCGAGAATACTCCCAGAAAATTGTTTCTATATTGAACGGGGCAGCTATGAGGCCCTCAAAACGTCGAGTTTGCATGGGTATGCGTTATTCGCGATGCAATAGTTTTTGGTACGCAAGGACTAAAAGATTTTTACGCAACACACAGTGAAAAGGTAATCCCAACTGAAGGTCGGTTTGCAGGTATATGTGTTGCTGAAAACGAAATAACAATACGAACTGATAGAACCGGTCAGGAACTACTGTATCTTTACAGCGACGGACGAAAATGGGCGGTTTCAAATTCGTTTCTCCTGCTACCAGCAGAAGTCGCTCGAACAAATCTAATTACACTTTACGAGCCCGCGGTCGTTGGTTTTCATCTTAAAATCGGGGTGCATATTGGGGAACAGCTTATTTCCCACGAAACAATGGCGACAGAAATCCAGATTATCCCACTCACGTCTGATATTGTTGTAAATCGAAGTACTGGCGATATTAAAATCAAAGACCATAGTTTTGACGAAGCCTATGGAATGGATGGTTTGACGTTCCACGAAAAATTACTGGATTTTTTGGAACGCAGCGCTGGATATCTTTGAGCACTTAGTG
>CAXMPY010000105.1:3133-7673 GCA_964195275.1 uncultured Paracoccaceae bacterium | reverse complement strand
GGATCAGAACCAGGGCGACAAACAGCAGACCAAACCCGACCATCGTTAAGACCAGCGGCTGCCAAAACACGTCTGACACGTTTTCTTGGGCATCCAGCGACAGCGATGCGCCCTGATGCAACCCCTGGTTCCAAAAGTTGACCGCATAGCGTGACAGCAGTGCAAACACCGACCCAACCAGACACAACACGCTGGTCAGATCAGCGGCGGAATCCGGGTCTTGGATGGCGCGCCATAGCGCGAGATACCCGAGATAAAACAAAAACAAGATCAGAAATGAGGTCAGGCGAGGGTCCCAAACCCACCAGGTGCCCCACATCGGTTGCCCCCAAATCGCCCCGGTGATCAGTGCGATCAGGGTCATGACCATGCCGATCGGGGCGGCGGCCCTGGCTGCAAGCACCGAAACATGGTGCCGCCGGATCAACCAGATCAGCGAGGCAACCAGCATCATCACCCAGGCGTTTATCGCCATCATCGCACTGGGTACGTGGATGTAGATGATCTTGACCGTAGCCCCCATGCGATAGTCGTCGGGTGTGAAAAAGAAGCCCCGGACAAGACCAATACATATACACAAAGCTGCAAGCACCGCGCACACAGGCACCGCCTTGGCGGACCAGTCCATGAACAGGCGCGGGTTTGCATATTTCCAGATCGACATTCGCGGTTTCTATCCCAAGTTTGCGCGCGCCACTATACACATAGCAGTCATCTTTCTAGCGCAGATTTACACGTATTGCCGCAGCCGCCGCAAACGGCAGCAATGCAAATGTTCCCGCCGTGATCCCGGCAACCATCAGCAGCGGCGTGCTTGCTGCCAGACCGTCCGCCCCACGCCGCGCGGCCTCGGTTCCGAAAATCAGGGTTGGCACATACATCGGCAGCACCAAAAGTGACAACAACAAACCACCGCGTTTCAAACCAACAGTCAGGGCGGCACCGAAGGCACCGATAAGCGACAGTGCCGGTGTTCCCAGCGCTAATGAAATCACCAACCAAAGGTATCCATCGGCGGGCAGATTTAGAAAAATCCCAAAGACCGGGGCGGCCAGTGTTAGCGGCAGGCCGGTGGTCAGCCAGTGGGCTAAGGCTTTGATAACAACCACGCCTTCCAGCGGCATTGGCGCGGTGGCCAAAAGGTCCAGCGAGCCATCCTCAAAATCCAGTTGGAATATCCGGTCCAGCGACAACAGGCAGGCCAACAGCGCGCCCAGCCAAAGGATGCCGGGGGCAATCAAGGCGTGCAGAGATGCCTGAGGCCCAACCCCGAAGGGTACCAAAATGGTGACGATCAGAAAGAATGATATGCCCAGGCCAAACCCGCCCCCTGCCCGCATGGCAAGTTTCAGATCGCGGATTAACAGACCGATCACAGGAACGCCTCGTCGAAGTTATCTGATACTGCGTTCGGGTCGGCACGAAACTGCAAAATATCCAACGTGTCGGCCTTTAACGTCAGGTCAATATGGGTGGCAATCAGGGCCGATCCACCAGCCGCCAGATGGGCCGTTACTGTGGCCACGAACATATCCACACTGGCGCTGTCTAACGACACTATGGGTTCATCCAGCAGCCAAATTGGCCGCCCGGTGACCAATAGGCGCGCCAGACCCAGCCGCCGTTTTTGCCCGGCAGACAGGTTTTGGGCCGGGCGATCCGCCAGTTTGCCTAGATCAAATGATTGCAATGCGGCGACAATGGATCCGGTGCCGTAAATTCCAGCCCAAAAGGCCAGGTTTTCACGGACCGTCAGGGTCGGCTTCAGCCCATCGGCATGGCCGCTATAGGCGATGGTGTCGGCGTTGACAGTGCAGGCGCCGGAACGCGGCGGTTGCAGCCCTGTGATGGTGCGCAACAGTGTGGTTTTGCCAGACCCGTTTGGCCCGCGCAGGATCAGGACCGATCCGGGCGCCAGTGAAAAATTCACGCCAGTCAGCACAGCCGCGCCACCGCGCGTGCAGGACAGGTTTTTGACGATCAATTCCATAACATCCGGCTTAGCGCATTGACTGGGCTTGGCAAAGCAGGATCAGACCGGCAGCAGCGCGCAAGCTATGCGCCGGCCTTCGGACACCAGTATATTGTACATTCGACAGGCCGAAGCCGAGGCCATAGGTTCTGCGCCGATACCCGCCTCTTCCAACAGATTTCGAAAGTCTTCGGGCAGATGGGAAATTTCGGCACCTGTGCCGATAAACAGCACGTCAATATCGGGTTTGGCCCTTAGAATTTCAGTGGTCTCGCCGTAACCGCCCCAAGGTGTGGCGTGGGTCGGCAACACCAAAACCGGGCCATTAATGACCTGACCGGCAATGCGAAAAAAGCCGCGGCCGAACCCGTCAATTGGTACGACCTCTGGGTAAGTGATGGAATTAGGTGCCACGATCAAGCCGACCGGGCTGCATCAGGCGTCAATGTTAGAATACTGGTTTCCAGCGTTCGCATCCGGTTTGGTCCAATCGCGTTTCACGCCCAGATATAACAGGATATTGGTGGCCACAAAAACCGAGGAATAGGTGCCAACAACCACGCCCCAGGTCATCGCGAAAATAAAGCCCCGTATTACGTCACCGCCCAGAATCAACAATGCGATCAGCGCCAAAAGCGTGGTCGTCGAGGTCATGACCGTGCGCGACAGCGTGTCGTTGATTGACAGGTTCAAAACCCCGCGCAGATCCTTCTTTTTGAACTTGCGCAGGTTTTCCCGCACCCGGTCAAACACCACCACTGTGTCGTTCAATGAATAGCCAACGATGGTCAGCAGGGCGGCGATAATGGCCAGGTCAAACTGTATTTGAAAAATTGCGAAGATACCGATAGTCAGGGTCACATCGTGCACCAACGCGGCCACCGCCCCCAGCGCGAATTGCCATTCAAACCGTAGCCAGATGTAAAACAGGACCGCCGCCATCGCCGCAAACACGGCGTAAATTGCGGATTTTATCAGCTCGCCAGACACTTTGGGGCCAACGCTTTCGACGGATGGGAACGTCACCGTTGGATCAACGGTAATCAGTGCATCCGCAACCGCGGCCACTGTTGCAGCAGCAACGCTTTCGTCGCCTTCCTGTGCCTCGATCCGGATCATAGTGACGTTTTGATCATCAGCAAAAGTTGGGTCAAACACCTGCGTTATCGTGACGTCGCCTAGGCCCAAAGGCTGCAATGCATCGCGGTAAGCCCCTACATTAACCACCTGAGTGCTTTCGGTGCGGATCGTTGTACCACCGCGAAAATCTATGCCAAAATTCAGCCCGAACAGAAAGTAAAATACAATCGCCAGGATCATTGCAACGACCGAGGCCCCAAAAGTGATTTTGGCACCTTTGAAGAAATCAAAATTGGTTTCAGTTGGAACCAGTTTCAAGCGCATGGGCTACACCTCAATCGTTTTGGGACGTCGGCGTTCAAACCAGACTATGATGATCAGCCGGGTCACGAATATTGCGGTAAAGACCGAGGTCAGAATGCCCAGGCCCAGGGTCACCGCAAAGCCGCGCACTGGCCCCGCGCCCATGATGAACAGGATTACTGCGGTTATGAATGTGGTGATGTTGGCGTCCAAAATTGCGCTAAGGGCTTTTTCGTAGCCCAGTTCGATGGCGCGCGCCGGACCGCGGGCGGTTTTCAATTCTTCGCGGATGCGTTCAAAGATCAGCACATTGGCATCCACCGCCATGCCGATCGTTAGCACGATCCCGGCGATACCGGGCAAGGTAAGCGTGGCGCCAATTAAAGACAGAACGCCAAATATCAGCCCGACATTGATGATCAGCGCCGCGTTGGCAATCAGGCCAAAAAATCCGTAACTAAGCGCCATGAAGACCAACACACCTACGAAGGCGACCACGCTGGCGATTTTGCCCGCATCAATACTGTCTTGGCCCAGTTCCGGGCCAATGGTGCGTTCTTCCAGAAAGGTCATTTCGGCAGGCAAGGCCCCTGCCCGCAGCAAGATCGCGAGGTTTGTGCTTTCTTCAACGCTGAAACGCCCCGAAATAATGCCGGAACCACCTGAAATATGGTCGCGGATCGTGGGGGCGGAAATGACTTCGCTGTCCAGCACAATTGCAAAGGGTGATCCGACGTTTTCGGCAGTGTAATCGCCAAACTTGCGTGCACCTGTCGGGTTGAACCGGAAATTCACCGCAGGCGATCCGTTTTGATCAAAGGCGGGTTGCGCATCAACCAGATCTTCGCCGTTTACCACCGGGGTTTGTTCAAGAATGTAATATTGACCGGGTTCATCAATTGACGGGACCAGAATGTTGCGCGCGCCGGGTTGGGCAGCAGCGTCGCTGGTGCGGCCGACCACAGGGTGGAATGTTAGGCGCGCAGTGGTGCCGATTAATGCCTTTAGTTCTTCAGCCGATCCAATGCCCGGCACCTGGATCAGAATGCGGGTTTCGCCTTGGCGCTGGATCGTCGGTTCGCGGGTGCCAACCTCGTCCACGCGGCGGCGAATAATTTCCAGCGATTGCTGGATTGTGCGGTCATCGGTGGCCAGTTTTTCGGCATCCGAAAGAACAACCGTCAG
>CAXMPY010000105.1:0-3123 GCA_964195275.1 uncultured Paracoccaceae bacterium | reverse complement strand
ACGCACCAGCTCAAGCGCGCGCGCCATGCCTTCGGGTTGCGAAATTTTGACGCGCAGTTCGGCGTCAGGCGATGGTTGCCGCCGAATGGTGCCGACAACGCCACGTTCATCGCGCAACACATTACGCACTTCGGGCCAATAGCCATCCATGCGGTCACCGTATACATCCGCAACCTGCACTTCGGCCAAAAGATGCGCACCGCCGCGCAAATCAAGCCCCAGGTTGACCAATCTGGATGGCATCCAGCCCGGCCAATTGTCGCGCCCAACGGCCAGTTCCGGGGTTTCACCAGAAACTTCGATCGCCGCCTTGGCGTCATTATGCCCCTCGACCCGAGCATAAAATCCGTTGGGAATGGCAAGGGTCAGGCCCAGGACCACAAGGCCCCAGATAACGACACGTTTCCAGGTTTGGATTTGCAGCATGATGCTTGGCCTAGCTGTTCGCGGTTATTCGGAAGCCGGTTCGGTCTTTGAGATGACCTGCGCTACGGTAGATTTCACAACCCGAACCTTGACGTCTTTGGCAATCTCAACCTCGATCTCGTTGTCATCTTTGACCTTGGTAACTTTGCCCATGATGCCACCCTGTGTCACAACCTGATCACCGCGCCGGACCGCAGCCACCATCGAATTGTGATCTTTCACTTTCTTCTGCTGTGGACGGATCAGCAAAAAATACATGATCGCGAAGATCAAGATAAGCGGAATAAAGCTGGTGAAGGCGCTACCGCCTCCGATCGATTGTGCGTAAGCAGGCGTTACAAACATTAAGGTCGTCCTCTATTATTTGCGGATTTTCCCGCCCGATTTATTGGCGCAGACCCTATATGTGGCCCCACCGCTTGGCAAGGCGACATCGCGCTAGATTTGGCCAAGGAATGCACGCAACCCAGTGCTTGAGCTTTGATCTTGGTTTGGCGATCATTCGGGTCATGATATTCAATTTCTTGGACTACACCTATGAACGATGAGCACAGGCACAAGCGCGATTTGCCCGATGGTGCGTAAATCGGCTTATTTAGACCCAAACGACCCAACTGCGGCGTTGGTGCTGCGTACGCAGTGCCGAATTTTTGGGGGGCCAGCATCCTTTTGCTCCGCATTCTGCCAGTGGCGGCCAACGCGCTGGCAATTGGCGCGGCTCGCGACGATGTTGTGGGCGTTACCCAAATGTTTGTGCCAAGCGGTTGCTTTCAGATGGGCACCAACGCGGGCGGACTTTTCGCCCAAGCATCAAGGTTTGCGGCCCCTGATTGGGCCATGAACGCAGCCAAGCGTTACGAGGTGTCTGCCCAAGCATCCACGTGTGTGCATCACGTATTACGATGCCCAGGCTTACGCGGACTGGCGTCGTGGCCGCCTACCAACCGAGGCAGAATGGAAATTTGCGGCGCGTGGACTGGACAATAATATTTCCCCCTGGGGCAATGATTGCGCGCCAGATCGCGCCAATGTTGAACGTTCTGACAGCACATCACCTGTCGGGTCTTAACCAACCGGCGCCAGTTGGGTTGGGGCGCAGGATATGGCCGGCAAAGCTATGGAATGGGTCAGTGATTGGGTCGGCGAAAATTATTATGCGACGGCCCCCTTGAACGACCCCACCGGCCCCAAAAGTGGCGTTGCAAAAGCAGAAAAAGGCGGCTGGTGGGGGCAAACCCGTTTGTTGCGCGGTCAAGCTATCAGCACTTTGAAGATCCGCCCCGTCACCAGGATCAACATATTGGGTTTCGGCTCGCTACGGATAGCCAACAATAGCGGCGCGCATAAATTCTGATCAAATTAATCTTGACCCGTTGGCGTCGTTTTTGCCTGCGCCAGTTGGCAGCCGGGTTTACCCGGCAGCGGCAATCCGGCATAAGCCGCAAAAATCGACTGTGATAGGCCCCAAACAATGCACGATATTCGCAAAATCCGCGACAACCCCGCCGCTTTTGACGCCGCCATGGCGCGCCGTGGCCTTACCGGACTGTCGACAGAAATTCTGGCCATTGATACCGCGCGACGGACAAGCATTTTAGCTGCTGAAACCGCACTGGCCGATCAGAAATCGGCCAGCAAAAATGTAGGCGCGGCTAAGGCAAAAGGCGACGAGGCCGAATTTGAACGACTGCGCGCACTGGTGGCAGCTAAAAAGACCGAAATTGCGCAGTTGCAAGACGAGGCCAAGGCGCAAGATGCGAAACTGCGCGATATGCTAATGGGCCTGCCCAACCTGCCCGCCGAAATCGTACCAGATGGCGCCGATGAGACTGACAATGTAGAAATTCGCCGCCACGGTGCACCGCGCAATTTTGCGTTTGATCCCAAAGAACATTTTGACATTGCCGAGGCATTTGGAAAAGGTATGAGTTTTGCCGCAGCAGCTCGACTGTCTGGCAGCAGATTTGTCGTGTTAAGCGATTCGATCGCACGCCTTCACCGTGCGCTAGGGCAGTTCATGATGGACATGCACGTTGATAAGCATGATTTGCGAGAAATGTGGGTTCCTGTCTTAGTCAAAGATGAGGCAATGTATGGCACAAACCAATTGCCAAAATTTGCCGAGGACAGTTATCAGACAAAAAACGGCTGGTGGCTGATCCCAACCGCCGAAGTACCGCTGACAAATTTATCGGCAAGCGCGATATGGCGCGAAGAAGACTTGCCGCTTCGGTACGTGGCACACACCCAGTGTTTCCGTTCGGAAGCCGGAAGCGCAGGCAAGGACACTACTGGGATGTTGCGCCAGCACCAGTTCGAAAAGGTGGAAATGGTCTCGATCACCCACCCGAACAAATCGGAGGCCGAGCACAAACGCATGACGACCTGCGCACAAAACGTTCTGGAGGCGCTGGATCTGGCCTATCGCACGGTGATCTTATGTACCGGCGATCTGGGATTTGGGGCCATTAAGACCCATGACATCGAGGTATGGTTGCCCGGACAAAACACCTATCGTGAAATCAGTTCGGTATCGACCTGCGGTAATTTTCAGGCACGCCGGATGAACGCGCGGTTTCGCCCCGGTGATGGCGGAAAACCCGAATTTGTGCACACACTAAACGGTTCGGGCCTGGCGATTGGCCGCTGTTTGATCGCGGTGTTGGAAAATGGCCAACAGGCTGATGGGGCGGTTGA
>CAXMPY010000104.1:0-8011 GCA_964195275.1 uncultured Paracoccaceae bacterium | reverse complement strand
TTTTTGGATTGGCGGATCGCGCGCAGACTTTCCAGAAACATCAGGACGCCAATGATACCCAGGAAAATAACGTATGACAGTTTAACCAGCAGATCGACCTGACCCATCGATTTCAGCGTGTTGAATATTTGCACGCCTAGTGCCGCGCCAACCAGCCCGCCGATCAGCAGTACGGTTCCCATCCTCAGATCGACGTTTTTGCGCCTGAAATGGGCCAGCACGCCGGAAAATGACGATGCGACGATTTGGTTGGCTTCGGTGGCCACAGCAACAGCCGGGGGAATGCCGATGAAAAACAATAGTGGCGTCATCAAAAAGCCGCCGCCAACGCCAAACATGCCCGACAGAATACCCACCATGCCGCCCAATCCCAATAGCAGGAAAGCGTTTACCGATACTTCGGCGATGGGCAGGTAAATCTGCATAGCGGACCGTTTGTCAGTTGGTTTGAAAGGAGTCCAATCAGCCCTGGCTGGCGGGCAATTTCTGCAAAACACCACGACAAATCAAAGCGAAAACGACTCTACGTGCGCCCGTGTCACAAATTGCGGATGCTTTGTCCAGCCGGGGCAGAAACTGCGTTACCTAATTGCCGTAATTTTGCAGAAAATAGCGCAGTATCTTTTCAAGCTTCGCCGCCCCAATCGGCGCCATAGCTTTGGTATGTTCATGGCTGATAGATTCGTCACTCAGACCAGCTGCCATATTTGTTATCACAGATACTGCGACCACCTTTAGCGCCAGAAACCGGGCCAGAATTACTTCGGGTACCGTCGACATTCCCACAGCGTCTGCGCCAAGACGGTGGATCGCCCTGATCTCGGCGGGGGTCTCAAAAGAGGGCCCGGAATACCAGGCGTAAACGCCTTCGGCCAAATCCGTCCCCGTCGCACGCGCCGCCTCGGCAATGGCGTGGCGCAAGTCTGGGTCATGGGCGTCTTTCATCGGCACAAACCGGGCATCGGTTGGCTCACCAATCAGCGGATTTAAACCAGAAAAATTGATGTGATCGGACAACAACATTAGATCACCGGGCTTAATTTCTGGGTGCATGGATCCGGCAGCGTTAGTCAGGATTAGTGTATTCGCGCCCAATGCCTTTAGGACTTCAAGTGGCAGGCGCATCGCATCGCCACGCCCGCTTTCATAGTAATGCTCACGGCCCCCAAACATGGCGACTCGAACACCTTCCAGATCGCCGATAACCAATTTTAAGTTGTGTCCGGAAACCCCGGCTTTGGGAAACCCTGCAAGATCGGAATAGTCAATCGACACGCCGTCAACCGCGTCTGTTAAATGCCCCAATCCAGAACCTAAAACAAATCCGATTTGCACCTGATCGGTCCCGGCGCGGCCGTGAATTAGCCCGACCAGTTCGCTAACGCTCTTTGACATAGGGTTCACCTACTGCACGGGGCGGGATTGCCTTACCAACAAAGCCTGCAAGAATGACCACCGTCATGATGAACGGCATTGCTTGGGTGAACTGAACCGGGATGGTGAACAGACCAAAAACGTCGATGTTGGGGTAGAGGTTTGATATCGCCTCAAGAAACCCGAACAGCAGGCATGCACCCATTGCTTGGAAGGGTCGCCATTTGGCGAAGATCAGGGCAGCCAGCGCAATAAAGCCGCGCCCGGCCGTCATTTCCTTGCCAAACCCAGCGGCTTGCGCCGTTGACAGGTAGGCCCCGGCAATACCACAAAGAATTCCGGCAATAATCAACGCAGAATAGCGCATCCGCACCACTGAAATGCCCGCCGTGTCCACTGATGCCGGGTTTTCGCCAACGGCGCGCAGACGCAGACCAAAGCGTGTACGGTACAGCACCCACCAGGCCAGTGGCACCGCTAGATAGGCGAGGTAAACGATGGATTTGTGGCCCGAGATCAGCTCGGAATAGATCGGCCCGGGCAGGGGGATCGACTGGAAGAAATCGGCAAATGGCAGGGTGATGTCGTAGAAACGGCCGCCTTCGGTCAGGGTTGGTGTTTGCCCGCCCTTTTTGTACCAGGCGTTGCCCATCACCACGGTCAGGCCTGAGGCGAGGAAATTCACCGCCACGCCAGAAATCAACTGATTGCCCTGATAAGTGATCGAGGCGACGGCGTGAATCATGGAAAATGTCAGCGAAGCCGCACAACCAGCCAGCACGCCCAGCCAAACATTGCCGGTTTCAAAGGACACCACGGCGGCAAAAAACGCTGCGATCAGCATTTTGCCTTCCAGCCCAATATCGACAACACCGGCGCGTTCGGAAAACAAACCCGCAAGACAAGCCAGCAACAGGGCGACAGACAGGCGGATGGACATGTCAAATGTCAGCAGAACTTGCAGGACAAAATCCATTACGCGGCCCCCTTCTTCATACGCAGGAACATGCGTTCCAGCGGCACACGCACCATGTTATCCAGCGCGCCTGTGAACAGGATGCTCAGCGCCTGAATGACCAGCACCATTTCTTTTGAGATCGCCGGCATTTCCCAAAGCAATTCAAATCCGCCCTGATTAAGCATGCCAAACAGCAGTGCCGCCAGCACGATGCCAAACGGGTGGGACCGGCCCATCAGCGCCACGGCGATGCCAACAAACCCGGCGCCCTCAACAAAGCTGGCGATTAGGCGTTCCTGTTCGCCCATGACCACGTTGATGGCCAGCATACCCGCCAGTCCGCCCGAGATCAGCATGGCAACAATGATCACCTTGACCGAGGATATCCCGGCATAGGTGGCGGCGCGTTCGTTATGGCCGAAGGAACGGATTTCATAGCCCAGACGGGTGCGCCACAGTAGGAAATAAACCGCCACAGCGCAGATCAGCGCGAAGATGAAACTAACATTTGCAGGCGCACTTTTGGAAAATTCAATCCCAAGCGGTGCCAGCATTTCATGGAAAGTTGGCAGATGTGCGCCTGTCGGAAAGGCGCGGCTTTCAGCGTTTTGTAGATCAGGGTTTTTCAGGATACCGTTCAGCAAATAGCCCAGCAACGCAGCACCGATAAAATTGAACATGATCGTGGTAACAACGATGTGGCTGCCGCGTTTGGCCTGCAAATAGCCTGGGATGGCGGCCCAAAGTGCACCAAACGCCGCGCCGCCAATGATGGCGAACGGCATGGCGATGGTCCAGTGCGGCCAGTCAAAGGCCAGCAACACAATGGCCACACCGATACCCGCGATGCCCGCCTGACCTTCGCCGCCGATGTTGAACAAGCGGGCGTGGAACGCCACGGCAACTGCGAGGCCGGTAAAGATGTAGTTGGTCGCGTAATACAGCGTGAACCCAATACCCGAAGTGGAACCAAGTGCGCCTTTGACCATGAAATAGATCATATCAAATGGGTTTTCACCAATGGCCAGAACCACCAGACCGGCCACAAAGAATGCCAGGATCAGGTTGATGAAAGGCACCAGAATAATGTCGGCCCATCTTGGCATAGCGTTCATCAGGCCGCCCCCTGCTGTTCGTTGACCCCGGCCATCAGCAGGCCAAGATCGCGCTCGTCAGTTTCGGCGGGAATGCGTTCGCCCATGATATGGCCGTCAAACATCACTGCGATACGATCTGCCAGCGACATGATTTCCTCAAGCTCAACGCTGACTAGCAGGATGGCTTTGCCCTGATCGCGCAGATCGACGATTTGCTTGTGGATGAACTCAATCGCACCAATATCAACGCCGCGCGTCGGTTGGCCGACAAGCAACAAATCGGGGTTGCGTTCGATTTCACGGGCCAGCACAATTTTTTGCTGGTTGCCGCCGGAAAAGTTTTTCGCCTGCAGGTTCGGATGTGGCGGGCGGACGTCAAAGCGTTCCATCTTGCCTTCGGCATCGGCGCGGATGGCCGCGTTATCCATCAGCCATCTGTTTTTCTGGAAAGCCGGGTCGTGGTGATAACCAAAGACGATGTCTTCCCAGGCCATGAAATCCATGATCAGACCTTCGGTCTGGCGATCTTCGGGCACATGGGCAATGCCACGCGCACGCCGCGATTGGCCGTCAGATTCCCGACCCGTCAGGTCAATCGGAACGCCGTTGACCGATATCGACCCGGTGGCGTTCATGTAACCACCCAGCACGGCCAGTAATTCTGACTGACCATTGCCAGATACACCAGCCACACCCAAAATTTCGCCGGCGCGAACCTCTAATGAAATACCTTTAACGCGCTCAACACCGGCTTCATCAATCACCCGCAGGTTTTCGATCTTCAACACAGTATCGCCGATCGTGGCTGGCTTCTTATCGACACTCAGCAGAACCTTCCGGCCCACCATACGCTCGGCCAAGTCCTCGGGCGAAGTATCCACAGTGTTGACGGTTGACGTCATTTCGCCGCGACGCATCACTGACACAGTGTCGGTAATATCCATAATTTCCCGCAACTTATGGGTAATCAGGATGATGGTTTTGCCTTCTTTTTTCAAATTGCGCAGGATGCGAAATAAGTGATCGGCCTCTGCCGGGGTCAATACCCCAGTGGGTTCGTCCAGGATTAGAATGTCGGCCTTGCGATACAGCGCTTTCAGAATTTCAACGCGCTGTTGGTGGCCCACTGACAGGTCTTCGATCAAAGCATCCGGATCGACGTTCAGCTCATATTCTTTGGCCAGTGATTTCAATGATTCCCGCGCTTTACCCAGTGAATCTTTCAGCATTGGGCCGTCCTCGGCACCCAGAATGATGTTTTCCACCACGGAAAAGTTTTCGATTAGTTTGAAATGCTGGAACACCATGCCGATACCAGCAGAGATGGCGGCCTGGCTGTCGGGGATTTCTGTCTTTTGGCCCGATATGTAAATCTCACCTGCGTCAGCCTTGTAAAACCCGTACAAGATCGACATCAGCGTGGATTTTCCGGCGCCATTTTCGCCGATGATCCCGTGGATCGCACCCTTGGCGACCGAGATCGAAATATCTTTATTTGCCTGCACCGGGCCAAATGCCTTGCTGATGCCAACAAGTTCGATTGCTGGGGCGTCAGTTTCCTGGCGCCCCGCTGAATTTGCCCCATCCATCGGACTTAGCTTACCGGGCAGCTGTCGTCGGACTGGTAGTTGTGAACGCTGATCGAGCCATCTGCGATAGCTGCCTTGGCAGCATCCATTGCAGCGACCATGTCGGCTGTCAGGATGCCGGCATTATGTTCGTCGGCCGCATAGTCGATCCCGCCGCTTGCGATGTCCATCATGACATTGCCGGTTTCAAGATCGGCGCCCTGAGTAAAGGCCTCAAACACAGCGTTATCAACCCGCTTCATCATGGAGGTCAGAACCGAACCCGGGTGCAGGTAATTCTGGTTGCTGTCCACACCGATCGACAAAATGCCTTCGTCGGTAGCAGTTTGCAGCACACCAACGCCGGTACCACCGGCAGCGGCAAACACCACGTCAGAACCTTGGGCAATCTGGGCTTTAGTGATCTCGCCACCCTTAACCGGGTCATTCCAGGCCGCTGGTGTTGTGCCGGTCATGTTCTGGATCACAGTGATATCGGCGCTAACCGATTTTGCGCCCTGCACAAATCCGCAGGCGAATTTGCGGATCAGCGGAATGTCCATGCCACCGACAAAGCTGACGGTGCCGGAATTTGATGCCATCGCAGCAGCGATACCAACAAGGTAGGACCCTTCATGTTCGGTAAAACCAACGCCACGAATGTTTGGCTTGCTCAACCAGTCAACGTCAATAATGGCAAATTTGGTATCCGGATAATCATCTGCAACCGTGTCCAGTGCGGATGCAAAGGCAAAACCAGTCACGACGATCGGGTTAAATCCACCATCGGCAAACCGCCGCAGGGCCTGTTCACGCTGAGCTTCTGATGTCAGTTCAATTTCACGGAATGAACCGCCGGTTTCTTCGGCCCATCGTGAGGCACCGCCAAAGGCAGCTTCGTTGAACGACTTGTCGAACTTGCCGCCAAGGTCAAAGATAATTGCAGGGTCGGCAGCGGCAGCACCGGCGGTCATCGCCAGGGTTGCGGCAGCGCCAAGGAATTTTTGCATAAGGGTCATATTTTCTCTCCCATTTGTTTATTTCGGGGAAGGGCGGTTTTTCCAGCCTTCCGCGGGTAAGCGAGCAGATCTATTTTGATCATCCGGCATTAAGGCCGAAGGGGGGTGCGGGGGTCAATAGGATTCTGGCACAAATGTTGTTATTTTACCATCTGGTATAAAAATTCGGATTGGTTGCGCGTGAATTTCGTGTTTTGTTGTCAGTGAAACGATTTAGACAAAACTAATGCATCCTGTGCGGTGCTGCCTTTGCTTGAATAGTATCCGCTTCTGCGCCCGGTTTCCAAATAACCTGACGCATAGTAAAGCGCCTGAGCCGCTAAATTAACCGTCGATACCTCCAGAAATATGATTCTGGTGTTCTGTTGGATCAGTGCCGCTTCCAGTTCACGCAACATGGTACGCCCGATGCCGCCCAGTCTTGCTTCAGGCAAAACGGCGATGGTTAGTATTTCGGCCTGTTCCAAAACCCGCTGGGCCAGCGCGAACCCCTGCGGTTTCGTGATCAGGATTGCACCGCTTAAGGCTAGCAGGGCCGCGAATTCTGCTTTTGTCCAGGGGCGCGCGTTCGCAAAACAGGCCGCGTGGGTTGACGCCAACCAGCCGGTGTCTGGCGTCATGACAGGATTACAGGCGCGGTATCGCGCGCACGTGCGGCATCCGGTGCGCGCATATAAATCGGTGCAGGGCGAACCGACAAATCCGCCCCCACATCGCCAGCAATTTTACCAATTGCGACAGCCATTCCAAAGATCGGGCTGCAGCCGACGGCACCGGATTGTTGTTCAATAACGTCAATATGGTCGCCGACAATGCTTTGGCCGTTGCCAAACAGGTCGGCTGGCATTGCATCGATTTGGGCGGTAACTGGCGCGCGCGTTCCGTTCAGTTCGAAACTTTGGCAGTACACCCGCCCGGCACGGCCATCGACGCAGGCCACAATCGGACGCGGGTGCCCAAGGGCCAATGCTTCAAACGTTGACACGCCAACAGCCGGTATTGCCAAAGACAGCGCCAAGCCACGTGCGCTGGCCACTGAAATGCGCGTGCCGGTGAAATTGCCGGGTCCGATACCGACGCCAATCCGCCCCAAATCCCGCCAGGTTGCGCCACCTTCTTTCATCAATTCTTCCAGCAAGCCAAACAGTCTTTCGGCTTGACCCTTGGCCATTGTTTCGGTCCGAGTCGCAAGAACACGGTCCCCCAAAAGCAAAGCGGCCGCGCAATGCGCGACCGATGTGTCAAATGCCAGAACCAGCGGTTCAGGCGGCAACCGGGCGCACCTCGACCACTTCGGGGATATAGTGGCGCAGCAGGTTTTCGATGCCCATTTTCAAGGTGATCGTAGACGACGGGCAGCCTGCACAGGCGCCCTGCATGTGTAGATAGACAATGCCGCGGTCAAAGCCGTGAAACGTGATATCGCCACCGTCTTGTGCCACAGCCGGGCGCACACGCGTGTCCAGCAATTCCTTGATCTGGTTGACGATCTGTTCATCAGCACCGCTATGCTCGGCATGGCCAGCAGCGGCCTGTGTACCTTCGATGACCGGCAGTCCAGACTGATAATGTTCCATGATCGCGCCAAGTATGGCGGGTTTGATGTGGTCCCATTCCACGGCATCGGTTTTGGTCACGGTCACAAAATCATTGCCGAAAAACACAGCCGATACGCCACTTACCGAAAAAACCCGCTGCGCCAAGGGCGAATTGTCAGCGGTGTTCGGGCTTGGAAAATCTGCCGTTCCAGTTTCTAGCACTGTCTGTCCGGGCAAGAATTTCAGCGTTGCAGGGTTCGGTGTAGATTCGGTTTGAATAAACATCTGAGCATCCTTTATCAGGCCCTTGATATGCGCCCGGCCCCGGGGCAAGTCAAGGTTTAGAACGATTCTAAATTAAGGTCAGGTCACCGCTTCAATGCGATCATTTGCCAGCTCGCCTGGTACAATCGTCACCGGGATCGGCAAAGCACCAGAGGCGCGTGACATCTGGCTG
>CAXMPY010000103.1:0-8023 GCA_964195275.1 uncultured Paracoccaceae bacterium | reverse complement strand
ATTGACATCAACCCACGCAACTGATCGCCATAATCGAGAATTACCGACGTGCGGGTTTGGGCAAATTCAGCCGCGCGCGGGTCAGATATCGACCGCGCAAATGCACCGATCGGGTTTCCGACGATGGCCCGGATCGTGTCTAGGTAATGTATTGAATGGACCGCAATCTCTACCCTTTCCATCGGGATCAGGAACGGAAACAATTGCCACGGTGTGTAGATGTTCAGATGCACCTCAACTTCAAGCATATCGCCCAAAAGACCCCGATCGACCGCGTCTTTTACCGCCATCATCATCGGTGAAAACCTCAGCTGAAAGTTCATCGCACTTTTCAACCCTTTCTTTCGGCAGATTTGCCGGATTTGTCTTGCTTGATCCTGGTCTGCACCCATCGGTTTTTGGATCAAAGTAGCGGCGCCATTGGGTAATTCGGGCAAGATATCGGTGATGACATGTGGAGGGACAGCAATGTCGTAAACGGCATCGTTACCGTTATCGTCCACCGCTTCGGCCAAATTCGCGTATACATGTTGCAGGTCATGATCCTGGGCAAGCGAAGCGCGCCGGTCGCTGTCTAAATCTGTTACACCTTTCACGGGGATGCCGGCCTTGGCATAGGCTGGCAAATGGGCATCCCGAACGATGCCCCCGGCGCCAACAATGATTACCGGTTTCGGATTGCTGGGTGCAGGCCAACTTTGTTTCAGCTTCGGTATCATTTCGCATCCCCTTTCATTTCCACGATCAGCAAGTGCTCAACATACATGACAGTTTTACCATGTTGGTTGGTAACTTCTTTGGCTTCAATTACCCGGCCAAATCCGGGGCGTTTAGTGTCTACTTCTTTGGACTTGATTGTGACGGCGGTGCGGATCGTGTCACCCGCGTGGACCGGGGTGGGAAATCTCAGGCGTTCATAACCATATGTCATCGCGCGTGGGTTAATCTCGGTCGCTGTCAATCCGACGCCGATAGCGAACGTCATAGTGCCATGTGCGATGGGACGTTTGAAAGGCTGGGTCTTGCAAAACTCTACGTCGACATGGTGCGGAAAATAGTCGCCAGTATGGCCAGCATGCAGGATTATATCGGTTTCCGTGATGGTCCTGCCAAAGGTCCAGCGCATTTCACCCACGACGTAGTCCTCTAAAAATTGCTCCTTTTCCATGTACTTGCCTCCTTCAAGGTCCTTTTTGTATTTTATATATACAAAATATTTTGACATATGAAAAGAACCATGTGAAGATTGAATCAAGAAACCGACTGAGTCGACTTGGGGAGAGACCGTGGCCGAAATAGGAGTGCACCCGCGCGCGCTGCCCGGATTGCCCGATGATCACGCTGAAATCCCGGTGTGGAATTCCGAGGATTGGTACTACGAGGATTTTGAGATCGGAGACAAAATCCGTTCGATCCGCCGTACTATTTCGGACGGCGAGTCGATGCTTTTCAATTCGCTGGTCATGGATCACCACCCCTATGTCTCGGACCAGGAATTTGCCGTTCAAGATGGTGTGTTCGGTAAACGGTTGGTGGCCGGCGCGATGGTGTTTTCAATTGGGCTGGGGCTTGCCGCAACGAATTGCTTGAATTCGTTTTCATATGGCTATGACCGCCTGCGCTTTATCAAGCCGGTCTTCATCGGCGACACCATCTACACAATCCGCGAGAATTTGGCCAAGCAAGTGCACGGCGCCGAGATGGGCAAATTGCGTGTCAGCTATTCGGTCTATAAAGGCGAAGGTGAACTTGCCCTTTATGCAGAGCATCTGCTTACGGCAAAGTATCGTGACCCCGAACCCTTCCAAGACGAAGCGCAAAAAGTGCAAGAGGCCAAGAAACGTGGTTGAACCGGTGCACCTAAAAGGCATGACTTGGAGCCACAGCCGGGGCGTGGACCCAATGTTGGCGACTTCTGCAGCGTTTGCAGATGCGCACCCGGGGGTAACAATCTCTTGGGAAAAACGGTCACTGCAAGCGTTTGCGGATCGCCCGATCAAGGAAATGACAGACGCCTACGACCTGATGGTCATTGACCACCCCCATGTCGGAGAAGTGGCCGGTTCGGGCCTGCTAAGGCCATTTGACGGCGCGGGCAGGAACGATGAAATTGCAACTTTGGCCGATCAGTCTGTGGGCAGCTCGCACCCATCTTATGAATTTGACGGCCGCCAATGGGCCCTGGCAATTGACGCGGCAACACCCGTAGCAGCGTGCCGGCCCGACCGGCTTGAAACCGCGCCCAAGCGCTGGCAAGAAGTGCTGGAACTGGCGCGCAACGGTGAAGTTGGATTTGCCTTGATCCCCATCAACGCGTTGATGTGTTATTTTGGGTTGGCCAAGAACAAAGGCTATAACGTCGCCGCAGGACAAGACCTGCTACCCGCCGACCAATCGATCGAAATTATTGAAACACTGCGCGAAATCGTCGCCTTAATGGACCCGCGTTGCCTGACCCTTGATCCGATTGGCATTTACGAATGGATGGGCCGAAATGTAGACGCCCCCGCCTATTCACCCTTTGGATATGGCTACACCAATTACAGCCGGGACGGTTACTGCCGCTTTCCACTGGTTTTCGCCGACGCACCGGGGTTTGGCGACAATGGCCCCCGTGGCACTGTGATCGGCGGCACCGGCATCGCTGTGTCCTCTACATCAGCGCATGCTGATGTGGCTGTTGATTATGCATTCTGGATCGCAGGTGCCGATTGCCAAAGGGGTCTTTATTTTGCAGCCGGCGGGCAACCCGGCAACGCGATCGCGTGGGAAGACGACGGGTGCAACGCTGCCAGCCGAAACTTTTTCCGTAACACCAGAGAAACGTTGGAAACATCGTGGCTGCGCCCACGCTACGATGGATATATGGGATTTCAGGATCGCGCTGGAGACATCCTGCATACTTGTTTGCGAGGCGAAGCTACAACACCAAACACTGCTGCTTTGCTCCAAACCGCTTATGTTGAGAGCATGGCATGAAGTCGCTGCCGCAATCAGAACGCCCGCTTGACGGCTTGGTTGTTTTGGATTTCAGCCAGTTTTTATCGGGGCCGCTCGCGACGCTTAAACTCGCCGATTTGGGCGCCCGTGTCATCAAAGTCGAGCGCCCGGAAGTGGGCGATCTTTGCCGTCATTTATATCTCTCTGACACAGAAATTGATGGCGATAATTCGCTGTTTCACGCCATCAACCGTAACAAGGAAAGCATCACCGCCGATTTGGGAGACCCCGCGGACTGCACCCGATTGCGTGCTCTTTTGAAAACGGCCGATGTTATGGTCCAAAATTTTCGCCCCGGCGTGATCGAAAGGCGCGGGTTTGGCTATGATGACGTGCGCAAGATCAATCCGCGCATCATTTACGGTTCAATTTCCGGTTTCGGTGAAGAAGGCCCGTGGAAGGACCTGCCAGGGCAGGATTTGCTGGCCCAGGCGCGTTCAGGCTTACTGTGGCTGACCGGCAGTCACGATGATCCGCCGATGCCAATGGGATTGGCCGTGGCCGACATGTTGGCTGGTAACGCATTGGCCCAGGGAATATTGGCTGCGCTGGTCGGGCGGGGTATCCACGGGCGTGGCGCCCGGGTTGATACCAGCCTGCTTGAGGCAATGATTGACTTCCAATTTGAGGTTTTGACGACGCATCTGAATGATGGGCGGCGGATACCGCAGCGCAGCGCTACGAACGGTGCCCACGCGTATCTTGGCGCCCCGTATGGCGTCTACAAGACGGCGAATGGCTACTTGGCCATCGCGATGACGCCGTCGTTGGAAAAGCTTGCGAACTTGATGGAAATAGATGGGCTGGAGCAATATTTCCACGACGACAAGGCGATGATGCAGCACCGTGACGACATCAAGTCGATCATGGCAGCGGCAGTTCTGCAAAGAACAACCGAAAAATGGCTCGATATATTGCAGCCCGCGGATATCTGGTGTTCCGAAGTTCTAGATTGGCCGCAACTGATGGCCAGCAATGCCTGGCAAAATTTGGATTTCGAACAAGTAATTCAACGCAACGGAGATACATCGTTGAATGCGCTGCGCGGGCCAATTCGAATAGACAACTGTACCCTAAAATCAACCCGGGCCGCGCCCGAATTGGGTGCAGACCAAAACAAGATTTTTGACGAGTTACTTTCCGATACCTTGCCGGCGGAGAGTGGCGTTAAGGTGGCGTCGAGCGATAAAGTAAGACGCTTTTCTGATCAATAACCGGCAAATTTTACGGGAGGAAGAAATGAAGTATCCAAAACTAAAGGCTCTTACCGCGACTGCGTTGGTGCCACTAATGTTGGCGGGGGCTCCGGCCACCGCTGGCGAATTTGATGGTTATACCCTTCGGGTAAAGTTAATCGGTGGCGCGCAATACGAACCGCTATACGCCGAGATCGAAAACTGGGAAGCAGATACTGGCGCGACGGTTGAGATACTGTCGCGTAAGAACCACTTTGAGCTAGATCGCGAGATCAAGCAAGATATTGCAGCCGGTACGCTGGATTGGTGCGTTGGATCAAACCACACCAGTTTTGCGCCGCAATATGGCAATATCTACCGTGACCTGAACGATGTGGTCGCAGACGACGTTATTGCCGGTTTCCAGGAATTGGCGATCGCCAATTCGACGGTCGACGGGCGCCTTGTTCAACTGCCACGGCACTCAGACGTATCCAACCTTTTCTACCAGAAATCGCTTTATGAAGATCAAGCCAATCTCGACGGCTTTAAAGCGGAATACGGATACGACCTGACACCACCTGAAACATGGGACCAATTCCGCGATCAAGCGATCTTCTTTGCTGACGGTCCAGATTTTTATGGCACACAGTATGTCGGCAAGGACGAAGCAATCACTGGCCGGTTCTACGAACTTTTGGTGGCCAATGGCGGCGCATTGTTTGATGAAAACTGGAACCCGACCTTCAACTCTGCCGAAGGTGTGATGACGGTCAAGTGGTTCAAAGATCTCTACGATGCCGAGGCGGTCCCCGCCGGTGTTCTGAACTACTTATGGGATGATACTGGTCTGGGCTTTGCGTCCGGCACCATCGCGCTGAACCTTGACTGGGCCGGTTGGGCATCGTTCTTTAACGATCCTGAAAACTCAAAAGTTGCCGGAAATATCGGACTGATACGTGCACCAGTTGGTGCAGGTGGTAAACGTTCGGGTTGGTCCGGTAGTCACACGTTCTCGATCACCGAGACATGTGACAATGCCGAAGCAGCCGCATCGTTCATAACTTTCCTGACCGATCACGACCGGCAGATGATCGAGGCACGTAGCGGACTGTTGCCAACACGGCAATCGGTCTGGGATGCAGCCAAGGCCGAGTTTTCGGCATCTGGAAACGACTTTTTGGTCGAGGTATTCGAAACCTATTCAGTATCGATGGCCGAAGACGCTTTCACACCACCGCTGATTGAGCCCTGGATCGAGGTTTCGAACGAAATCTGGCCGGCGCTGCAATCTGCGATCCTGGGTGAAGAAAGTATTCAGGATGCCCTAGACGGTGCAGCCGAGGCGGCCGCGGAAATCATGCAAGATGCTGGTTACCTAAAGTAAGTTAAACCAAATTTCGGGGCGGCAGCGCAAGTCGTCGCCCCGCAACCTACAACCCCATTATAAGGTGACACCCATGCGTTGGCGCGCGGAAAAACATACACCGTTTCTGTTGCTGTCACCGGCGATCCTGACAATTATGTTCGTTGTCGCGATCCCATTGATATTCTCGTTTTATACCAGCCTGACACCCTACAAATTGACCAAGCCAGAAACCATCAACACCTTCATCGGATTTGATAATTACACACGGCTTTTGGACAACAGCAAATTTTGGTGGGCATTCGGACGGACCATTCTGTTCTTGGCGATTGCACTGAACCTCGAATTCGTTCTTGGCCTGGGCATCGCGCTTTTGATAAACCGAATTACGTGGGGCCAACGTACGTTGCGCACAATCATGATGTTCCCGATGATGTTCTCGCCCATTTTGGTTGGGTTCCAATTCAAATTCATCTTCAACGACAATATCGGCATTTTGAACAACGCATTGCGTGCGATAGGCTTGTCCGATGGTTCGACCGCCTGGCTTGTGGACAAGCCACTGGGCATGATGTCGATCATCTTTGCCGAGGTCTGGATGAGCACGTCTGTTTTTGCGATCCTGCTTTTGGCGGGCCTTTACGCGATGCCGCGCGACCCGCTTGAAGCTGCCAAGGTCGATGGCTGCAATCCGTGGCAAGTATTTCGCCATATCACGCTGCCCTTCATCATGCCATTCGCCTTTATTGCGATGACCATCCGGTCGCTTGATGTGGCGCGCGCCTATGACATTGTCGACGTGATGACCGGTGGCGGCCCTGCCGGTCGGACCGAAGTTTTATGGACGCTGATTGCCCGCGTTGGATACGACAACGCCAAGATGGGGCAGGCCAATGCTATGGCCTATGTCTCGACGTTACTGTCGATCCTGTTCACGTATTATTTCTTTACCAAGCTGTTGGCGGCCCGACGCTATATGGGAGGCGCAGAATGAACAGCACCCTGAAAAAACGATTTATGGCGGTCAGCACCTGGATCGCAACATTCGCGCTGATGGTCGTCATTTGCGTTCCGGGATTATGGGTTGTTCTATCAGCTTTTCGCCCCAACCGCGAAATCCTGGCAAAGCCAGCGGTCTGGCTACCGGGAAAACTGTCACTGGACAATTTTGCTGAAATCTTTGGTTTCGGTGATGCGCAAGTGGCGATCCCGGTTCTAAGCTATTTTTCTAATTCGATGATCATCGCGCTTACGTCGACGGCGATTGCCCTATTGATTGGTATGTCCGGTGGCTATGCATTTGCCCGGTTTCGATTTCGCGGCAAGAACGCGCTGTTTTTGGGCCTGATGCTTTCACGGGCTGTGCCAGGCATCGCCTTGTCGTTGCCTGTGTTCATGATCTGGTCAAAACTGGGCCTGATAGATGCCAAAGCTGGGCTGATCATTGCTTATGTCGCGCTGAATGTACCGTTCACAATCTGGCTGATCGATGGGTTTTTCCGCCAAATCCCAAAGGAAATGAACGAGGCCGCGCAGGTCGATGGCTGCACCCGCTGGCAAGCTTTTTGGAAAATTGAATTTCCATTGGCCCGTTCAGGGATTGCTTCGGCCGGGGTGTTCGCCTTTCTGACATCTTGGAACGAATATGCGCTGGCCAGCCAGTTAACCCGTTCAACCGATAGCAAAACTTTGCCAGTAGGACTGATGGACTTTACGGCACAATTTACAATCAATTGGGCGGGTATGTGCGCGATGGCGGTGATCATCATCATCCCGGCACTGATCCTGACCTTCCTCGTTCAGAAACACTTGATTCCCGGCCTCACATTCGGCGGCGTAAAAGGATAAGATCTAGTGGCGAACATAAGCCTTAACAACGTTGTCAAACGATATGGCAAAACCCAGGTTGTGCACGGCATCGACCTTGAAATTGCACATAATGAATTCGTGGTGTTGGTCGGACCATCTGGTTGCGGCAAGTCAACAACGTTGCGCATGATCGCCGGGCTGGAAGATATTTCAGAAGGCGAGATCGAGATTGGCGACGTTTTGGTCAACGACCTGCCGCCGCGCAAACGCAACATCTCGATGGTATTTCAGAACTACGCGCTTTACCCCCATATGTCGGTAAAGGAAAACCTTGGGTTTGGTTTGAAGATCGCCAAGTTGCCCGAAGACGTAATTGTTAAGCGGGTCGACGAGGCAGCGGATATCTTGGGCCTGTCGGACCTGATGGAACGTACACCTGCGGAACTGTCCGGTGGCCAACGCCAGCGCGTTGCGATGGGGCGCGCCATCGTGCGCAACCCCGAGGCATTCCTGTTTGACGAACCACTTTCAAACCTGGATGCTAAACTTCGCGTGCAAATGCGCACCGAGATCAAAAAACTGCATCGGAAGGTGAGAACCACAGTTGTCTACGTGACGCATGATCAGGTCGAGGCGATGACGCTGGCGGACAAAATCGTGGTGCTGCGGGCTG
>CAXMPY010000102.1:0-8049 GCA_964195275.1 uncultured Paracoccaceae bacterium | reverse complement strand
TGACACGCCTTCGGTTTCGTTTAAACGCTTCACAATCTCGAAAATCTCTTCCACCAGTTGCGGCGCCAGCCCCATTGAAGGCTCATCCAGCAAAATGGTTTCTGGCTTGCTCATCAGCGCGCGCCCAATGGCGATCATTTGTTGCTCGCCACCTGACGTATAGCCCGCCTGACTGCGCCGGCGTTCTTTCAAACGGGGAAAATACGAATAAACCAATTCCAGATCACGGTCTATGGCGCTGCGTCCATCACGCCGCGTGTAAGCCCCGGACAACAGGTTTTCCTCGACCGTTAAATGTTCAAAACAATGGCGGCCCTCCATCACTTGAATAACGCCCATCTTGACCATATCCGCCGGGTCCATATGCTGAATGCCCACGCCACGATACTGGATCGTACCCTTCGTCACTTTGCCCCGTTCTGAACGCAACAGGTTCGAAATTGCCTTTAATGTTGTCGATTTTCCGGCCCCGTTACCGCCCAACAGCGCGGTAATGCCGCCTTTGGGCACCTGCAAACTTACCCCCTTAAGCACAAGAATGACGTGATCATAGATCACTTCGACATTGTTGACCTCAAGCAGGGTCTCTTTGGTGGTTTCAGCGTCCAGCATCTGACACCCTCCTCGGTGTCGCCCCGGACATGATCCGGGATCTAATGGTAAAAAAGGCGCGCCGACGGTTACCGGCGCGCCCGCTGTTAAAGACCCCGGTTCTAGCCCGGGGTGATCCGGTTAACTACCAGATCAGTTACACCGTTCGCTGATGTTGTTTTCAGCCGCAAACGCAGCTGAATCCGCTGCAATCAGGGCATTTACAACGTCAGAATCTGGTGAAATGTAATCGGTGACCAGGCTCCAGGTTTTGCTGGCTGCATCCCACTGCTGAACCGCTGCCAAGCCATTGCCACCGTGATTTTCGCAAGACACCGAAAACTCTGGCCCAAAGCCAGGCAAGCCAAGGGCCGCCATCTTGTCAGAGGACATTTCCAAAGCTTCCATGCCATCGCGCATCATTGCGGCATCAATCTGGCCCACACCGTGGATGCCCTGCGCGGTTTTGACAGCTTCCACCGCCAACATCGCCGCATAAAGGCCACGGTTATACAGCACCGTTCCGGACTGATCCCCCGCACCTGCGGTCATGCCTTTGTCATAAACATTGGCCTTCAGATCATCATAAAGCGGGAAATTATTGCCCGGCGCATGGATCGCCAGTGCTTTATATCCGTTGGCACCGTCCCCAGCTGGCAAAACATCGTTTTCCGACGCCGACCACCAAACGCCGATGAAATGATCCATCGGATAGCGAATATTCGCCGCTTCCTGAATGGCTGCCGGGTTCATCGCGCCCCAACCCCACATCAGCACATAGTCTGGCTTTTCACGCCGAATTTGTAACCATTGTGATTTTTGGTCCTGCATGGTCGCGCCTTCAACTGGCAACAGCGTCAGATCAAACCCATGCTTTTCCGCCAGCACATTCAATGTCGGAATTGGTTCTTTACCGTAGGCGCCGTTCAAAAACAGCAATGCAATGGTCTTGCCATTCAGATCGCCGCCTTCCTGATCCAAAATGTGCTTTACCGCGACCGAAGCGCCGTTCCAGTAGTTTGTGGGATAGTTGAACACCCATTCAAACACCTTGCCATTGGCCGCAGATGTTCGCCCGTAACCCATTGAATGGACCGGGATATTATCGACACCGGTTTTTGGGATGATGTTGTAAGTAATGCCCGTAGACAGCGGCTGATACAACAACGCACCTTGCCCCTTGGTGCTTTCATAGCATTCCACGCCCTTTTCGGTGGAATAGCCAGTTTCGCATTCAATCACCTTGATCGGGACACCGCCAACACCGCCGTCGCGTTCGTTGATCATGGTAAAATAATCCGCATAACCATCGGCAAACGGAATACCCCCCGCCGCGTAAGGCCCAGTTCGATAGCTTAGCGACGGGAATACAAGGTCCGCCATTGCCGGGCCTGCTGCCATCACAGCCGCCAGGGCATATGTTGCTAGTTTCAGTTTCATCGGTTGATTTCCTCCCTAGGTTTTTTCCGATAATCTTGGTTGTCTCGCCCCACCCTAATGCGGGAACGGCCAAAGTCGTAACTTTTCCTTAGCAATCTGCCAAAGTCGCGCCATCCCGTGTGGTTCCATGATCAGGAATACCACGATCAGCAGGCCAACAGACATCACCTCG
This sequence comes from uncultured Paracoccaceae bacterium, assembly GCA_964195275.1. Lineage (GTDB taxonomy): Bacteria > Pseudomonadota > Alphaproteobacteria > Rhodobacterales > Rhodobacteraceae > NVTR01. The sequence goes on along the minus strand of CAXMPY010000102.1, from coordinate 5,846 downwards.
ACATGGGTGGCCAGATCGGTCGGCCAGCCCCACCAGCCGGTCAGCACATTTTTCATCAGCACCGGAAACAGCACCAAAAACGCCGCCCCGGCGAAGGACCCAAAGATTGATCCCAGCCCGCCGATGATCACCATGAATAGCAGCAAAAAACTTTTCTGGATGCTGAACGTATCGGCCACCTCGACCGCGCCCAAGTAGACACTGAAAAACAAAGCGCCTGAAATGCCGATAAAAAAGCTCGATACCGCAAACGCGCTTAACTTGGCGGTCAGCGGGTTCACCCCGATAATCTCGGCGGCGATGTCCATGTCGCGTATTGCCATCCATTTGCGGCCCACTGATCCGCGGGTCAGGTTGCGGGCGATCAGCGCCAGCACAACCACAAAACTTAGGCAGAATACATATTTCACCGACACGCTTGCCGCCGGGCCGGTGACTTCAAAACCAAAGCTTGTGCGCGGTGGCGCATTGATGATGCCGGTCGGGGAGTAATTGAAAAACCAGCCGACCTTGTTGAATAGCCAGACCAGAAAAAACTGCGCCGCCAGCGTGGCCACTGCCAAATAAAACCCCTTGATGCGCAAGGACGGCAGCCCAAACAACACACCAACTCCGGCCGTGATGAACCCGGCCAGCAAGATATGCACTGCGAAATTCACATCCGGAAAACTGGTCATCAGCTTATAGGATGCAAACGCCCCTACGGCCATAAAACCGCCACTGCCCAAACTGACCAGCCCGGTATATCCGGTCAGAATATTCAAGCCCAACGCCGCGATCGCATAGATCAGAAACGGCAATAAAACCGCGTTGGCCCAGTAGTCATTGATGAAAAACGGCACCACCAGAAACGCGACCACCACAAACGCGTAAAACGCGATACGATCAAACCGGATCGGAAAGGTCTGGCTGTCCTCTTTGTAGGACGCGCTAAAATCGCCGGCTTCACGGTAGATCATCGCCCGCGTCCTTTCTTCTTTTCATAAATATTCCCGCCGGAGGCATCAACAAATGCCGCAAACGATGCGTCCGATTATTCGGCGAAAAATCGCATCCCTCATACCCTCTCAATAATCTTCTCCCCAAACAGCCCCTGCGGACGGAACACCAAAAACAGCAGCGCCAACACGTAGGCGAACCAGTTCTCGGTGGCCCCACCAATCAGCGGCCCAATCGAAAACTCAAACAGTTTTTCGCCCACACCAATGATCAGCCCGCCAATGATGGCCCCCGGAATTGACGTGAAGCCGCCCAGTATCAAAACCGGCAATGCCTTTAGCGCGATCAAGCTTAACGAAAACTGCACACCCGATTTCGCGCCCCACATCATCCCCGCCACCAATGCCACAATGCCTGCAATCGACCAGACCAGCACCCAGATGAACCGCAGCGAAATCCCCACCGACAGCGCCGCCTGATGGTCATCTGCCACCGCCCGCAGCGCACGGCCCTGTTTGGTGTACTTAAAAAATATGGTCAGCAGGATCACCAGCAATACCGCGATGACAGCCGCCACCATGTCCAGCTTGTCGATAAAGAACCCATAACCGAACCAGCCAAATGTTGTGGTCTCAACGATATCCGAAACCCCTTGGGGCAGGCCGACATCCAGTATCTTAATCTCGGACCCCCACATCAAATCGCCAAAACCTTCCAGAATGAACGCGAGGCCAATCGTCGCCATGAACAGGATAATTTCCGGCTGGTTGACCAAGTGTTTCAACACAAAGCGTTCAACCGCAATCGCCAGCAAAACCATGACGGCAATCGTCAGAATAATCGCCAGCACCGCCGGAACTTGCCAGCCAAATTCGTGAATATTTGTGCCAAAAACCGCATTGATTAGATGGCTGAAGGGCACCTGCCCTTCCATGATCCCCACCAGTGTCAATGCCGCGAACAGCGCCATCACGCCCTGAGCATAGTTGAAAATACCGCTGGCCTTGAAAATCAGCACGAACCCCAACGCCACCAGCGAATACAGCACACCGGCCATAAGGCCGTTTAGGATAACTTCCATCGCGAAGAGCAGTTGCTCAGGCATCTAAAGAATTTCCAAATCTATCAATCATGGCTCACCCCCAAATACGCATCGATCACCGCTTGATTGTTGCGCACTTCATCTGGCGTGCCGTCACCAATTTTGCGGCCATAATCCATCACCACAACTCGGTCTGATAGGTCCATAACCACACCCATATCATGTTCGATCAGGCAGATCGTGGTGCCAAATTCGTCGTTCACATCCAGGATAAAGCGGCTCATGTCCTCTTTTTCTTCAACATTCATACCGGCCATCGGTTCATCCAGCAGCAACAGTTTTGGCTCTGCCGCCAATGCGCGCGCCAGTTCAACCCGTTTCTTCAGGCCATAGGGCAGCCGGGCGACCGGTGTCTTTCTAATGCTTTGAATTTCAAGGAAATCTATGATCCGTTCAACTTTTTCACGGTTCTCAAATTCTTCTGTTTTTGCGCGCCCTTGCCACAGCGCCTGCGACCAAATTCCGGTTTTCATATGGGTCAGACGCCCGGTCATCACGTTGTCTAGCACGCTCATGCCTTCAAACAGGGCGATGTTCTGAAAGGTGCGCGCGATGCCCTGTTGGGCAACTTTGTAGGGCCGCATCGCCGGGCGTTTGGCACCGCGAAACCAAACCTTGCCATCTTGGGGCACATAAAACCCGGATATCACGTTCAACATTGACGATTTCCCAGCGCCGTTCGGCCCAATGATCGCGCGGATTTCACCTTGTTGGATGTCAAAGCTGATGTCTTCAATCGCCACCACACCGCCAAACCGCAGGGTGATATTCTTTATCTCCATCAAGATGTCACCAATCTCGCGGCCATCGGCGGTTGTGTATGCCTGGGGGGTCAGCGCGTTCATTCTGCTTTCCTGACAAATCGCATCAACAGATACGCAAAACCCATGCCGCCAGCCAAGAACACGATGCTCGAAATCAGTGTTCTGTCAATCGGGCCCAATGCCCAGGACCAGCCATAGCCCATAAGAATCCCCGCAACGGTTACGATCTGATTTGCCCAATTTTTGCTTAATCTTTCGCCAAATCCAATGATAAAAATAACACTGCCGACCGTGCTTAGAATAGCGAACGCAAGAAAGCTCATTCCGCCGCCACCTTCTGTTCGCCCACCACAGCCGCATCGCGGATTTCCAGCGTTGCAGAAATCATCCCTTTGCGCCCATCCTCGTAGGTTACTTCGGTTTCGGTATATTGCTGGCGCGACCCATCATAGAGCGCGCCGATAAGATCGCTGAACTTATCTTCAACAATCACCCGGCGCACTTTTCGGGTCCGGGTCATTTCGCCGTCATCGGCGTCCAGTTCTTTGTGCAGGATCAAAAAGCGATGGATCTGGCAGCCGGACAGCATGTCGTCCGCCGCCACCGATCGGTTCACCTGTTCCACATGTTCCTGAATGGTCGCGTAAACGTCCGGATGCCCGGCCAGTTCCTGATAGGACGCATAGGCGATATTGTTGCGTTCGGCCCAATTCCCCACCGCCGTCAGGTCGATGTTGATGAAGGCCGTGCAATAATCCAGGCCGTTGCCAAACACCACAACCTCCAGAATATTTGGGAAAAACTTTAGTTTATTTTCAATATACTTAGGCGCAAACAGGCGCCCGTCTGCCATCTTTCCAACGTCCTTGGCGCGGTCAATAATCCGCAAATGGCCACTGCCTTCCTCGATGAAACCGGCATCCCCGGTCGCCACCCAACCCTGGGCATCTTTGGTGTCGGCGGTGCTGTCCGCATTTTTGAAATATTCAACGAACACACCGGGCGACCGATAGAAAACTTCACCATTTTCCGCGATCCTTAGCTCGACACCTGGCGAAGGCACGCCAACCGTGTCTGCCCGCACTTCACCATCAGGCTGCTGGGTTATGAATACCGACGCCTCAGTTTGCCCATATAGCTGTTTCAAGTTGATCCCAAGTGACCGGTAAAACGCAAATATCTCTGGTCCGATTGCTTCGCCTGCCGTGTAGCCCACCCTGATCTTACTAAACCCAAGTGTGTTTTTCAGCGGCCCGTATATGAATAAGTCACCCAGCCTGTATCTAAAGCGGTCCCAACCGCTAACCGGGTTACCATCCAGAATATCCGGCCCGACCTTTTTAGCGTGATCCAAAAACAATTTGAACATCCAACGCTTGATTCGCCCGGCGTCTTCCATGCGGATCATTACACTGGTCAGTAGCGTTTCAAACACACGCGGTGGGGCAAAATAATAGGTTGGGCCAATCTCGCGTAAATCCGCCATCAGTGTGTCAGCCGATTCAGGACAGTTCACGCAGAAACCGGTCCAATAGGCCTGGCCAATCGAGAATATGAAATCGCCGACCCAGGCCATCGGCAGATAGGCCAGCGTTTCGTCATTTGCGCGCAGATGATCAAATTCTGAGGTGTTCTTGGCAGTCTCGATAATGTTTCGGTTTGACAGCACAACGCCCTTGGGCCGACCGGTGGTGCCAGATGTATACAGCATCACGCAGGTATCGTCGTAACCGATCCCGCCAACGCGTTTTTCCAATTCGCCCGCAAACTGTTCGTGGGCGACGCGACCTTGGGCCTGCATGTCTTGCATGTCTTGCATCGACTGCAATCGCGCGTGATCGTATTTTCGCAAGCCCCGAGGATCCAGGTAAACTATATGCCTGATGCCCTGCACCTGGTCTTGAATTTCCAGTACTTTATCGACCTGTTCCTGATCGCCAGCAACGACGAAATTGGCGCCGGAATGATCCAGCACATAGGCCATCTCGTCGGCGACAGCGTCCTGATACAGGGGCACAGGAACGGCCCCCACCATCTGGGTTGCAACCATCGACCAATAAAGTGCGGGGCGATTGCGCCCGATTATCGCAATGTGATCCCCCGGTTCAACGCCAAGTGACAAAAATCCCAGCGCCATTGCGCGAATTTCTTCGGACACCTGAAACCAGGTCCAGCTTTGCCAGATGCCGAATTCTTTTTCACGATAGGCGGGTTGGTCAGCGAAACGGCGGGCGTTGCGCGCCAGCAAGGCAGGCACAGAAACCGGAATTTCGTGTGCAGCACTATCGGCCAAATCGAGTTCCTCCCAGAACGGTCTGCCCAGTTTTCTTGAACAGAACTTTGAGCACAACGCAGACTTTAAACCGGGCCGCGAGTTGAATCCAGATTTTTTTTGAACGTCTGTTCAATTAAAATTGACTGCGGAATTAGCGGATTGTGATAGCTTGTTGAAATAAACCCAGCTGTACTCGCATTTTATGCCCTGATATGTGGCACCCTTAGCTGGCCTACCCCCAACCTTGGTGGCGCAGGCGTCCGGTTGGGTGTGGGGGCTGTGGTTGGCGTGATCGCAGCCGCTGTCCTGCCGGTGATCCGGCCTATTTTCGGCTTTTAATTCACTGCATTGGCAAGCCAGCGCAGTTGGCCTAGACCAAGGCCAAAGGAAAATTTACATGACACATATCTGGGTGCGCGCCGAGCAGCGAGAGAATGAAGAACGGGTTGGGATCACGCCCGGCGGTGCGGCTGAATTGCTGGAGAACGGATTTTATATCAGTGTCGAGAACAGCAGCGTTCGGGCCATTGAAATTGATGGGTATCGCGCTGCGGGCGCACAGATTGTCCGTGAAAACAGTTGGCCAGACGCCCCCAGCGACGCTGTAATTTTTGGGCTAAAAGAGCTTCCAGATGATGGCACGCCCCTGAACCACAAACACATCATGTTTGGTCACGCCTTTAAGGGGCAAACCGATGGCCGGGTTTTGTTGGAACGGTTCGGTGCCGGGGGTGGCTCGCTGTTTGATCTGGAATATCTAGTCGCC
>CAXMPY010000101.1:7997-8286 GCA_964195275.1 uncultured Paracoccaceae bacterium | reverse complement strand
GTCCAACGGCGCGCCAATTATCGTACCGTCACAGGATATGATCCTGGGTCTGTATTACGTTTCTATGGAACGTGAAGGTATGAAGGGCGAAGGCATGATTTTCTCGGATGTTGATGAAGTTGTGCACGCACTGGATGCCGGCGAAGTGCATTTGCACGCCAAGGTACAGGCCCGGATCGCGCAGATCGACGAAGAAGGTAACGAAGTCATGGTGCGGTTCGAAACCACGCCGGGCCGTATTCGCCTTGGGGCGCATCTGCCGCTGAACGCCAAAGCGCCGTTTTCGCTG
>CAXMPY010000101.1:401-7969 GCA_964195275.1 uncultured Paracoccaceae bacterium | reverse complement strand
CAGCCAGGTGAAGGATTTTGAACAACAGTATATGGACGGCCTGATCACGCAGGGTGAAAAGTACAACAAAGTTGTCGACGCTTGGTCAAAATGTAACGACAAAGTCACCGACGCGATGATGAATACGATTTCGTCCAGCAAGAAAGACAAGAACGGTGCCGAAGCGGAACCGAACTCGGTCTACATGATGGCCCATTCCGGGGCCCGTGGTTCGGTTACGCAGATGAAACAGTTGGGCGGTATGCGGGGTCTGATGGCCAAACCGTCGGGCGAGATTATCGAAACACCGATCATCTCGAACTTCAAAGAAGGCCTGTCGGTTCTTGAGTACTTCAACTCGACCCACGGCGCCCGTAAAGGGCTGTCAGATACCGCGCTTAAAACGGCGAACTCTGGTTATCTGACACGTCGATTGGTTGATGTGGCCCAAGATTGCATCATTCGCGAACATGATTGCGGAACTGACAACGCCATCACCACCGAGGCGGCTGTTAATGACGGTGAAGTCGTCTCGACACTGGCCGAACGTCTGTTGGGTCGTGTGGCCGCCGAGGATATCTTGCGCCCCGGCACTGATGAAGTACTGGTCAGCCATGGTGAACTGATTGACGAACGCAAGTCCGACCTGGTTGACGCGGCTGGCCTAGCAACCGTGCGTATTCGTTCGCCCCTAACCTGCGAGGCCGCCGAAGGTGTTTGCGCCATGTGTTATGGCCGCGATCTGGCGCGCGGTACGATGGTAAACTCTGGTGAAGCGGTCGGCATTATTGCGGCCCAGTCCATCGGTGAACCTGGCACACAGCTGACGATGCGGACCTTCCACATTGGTGGCGTGGCCCAAGCTGGCCAACAGTCGTTCCTCGAAGCCAGCCAAGACGGTCGCATCGAATTCCGCAACGCCAACGTGCTGAAGAATGCGGCTGGTGATACGGTGGTTATGGGCCGCTCGATGCAATTGGTGATTATTGACGAAAATGATCAGGAACGTGCGCATCACAAACTGACCTACGGCTCAAAGCTGCATGTCAAAGACAAATCCAAGGTCAAGCGCGGCGACAAGATGTTTGAATGGGATCCCTATACGTTGCCCATCATTGCCGAAAAAGCAGGCATCGCGAAATTTGTCGATCTAGCAACCGGCATCGCTGTTCGTGACGAAACCGATGATGCAACGGGTATGACCCAGCGGATCGTGGTTGACTGGCGCACAGCCCCCAAAGGTAATGATCTAAAGCCCGAGATTATCATTGCGGATAAAGATGGCGAACCCGTTCGAAATGCGGGCGGTAATCCTGTGACCTATCCGATGTCAGTTGATGCGGTTTTGTCTGTCGAAGAAGGCCAGGAAATCGAAGCTGGTGACGTGGTTGCCCGTATCCCGCGCGAGGGTGCAAAAACCAAAGACATCACCGGTGGTTTGCCACGGGTGGCAGAACTGTTCGAAGCCCGTCGTCCGAAAGACCACGCCGTTATCGCCGAAATTGACGGCTATATCCGCTTTGGTCGCGACTACAAAAACAAGCGTCGCATCGCCATTGAACCAGCCGACGACAGCATGGAAAAAGTCGAATACATGGTGCCAAAAGGCAAACACATCCCAGTTGCCGAAGGTGATTTCATCCAAAAGGGTGATTACATCATGGACGGCAACCCAGCACCGCACGACATCTTGGCGATCATGGGCGTGGAAGCGCTGGCAAATTACATGATCGACGAAGTTCAGGATGTCTATCGACTGCAAGGCGTTAAGATTAACGATAAACATATTGAAGTGATCGTGCGCCAGATGCTGCAGAAATGGGAAATCCGTGACAGTGGCGAAACAACCCTGCTGAAAGGTGAACACGTCGATAAGGCTGAATTTGAGGCTGCCAATGAAAAGGCGCTGGCTGCCAAACGTGCGCCTGCCCAGGGCGAACCCATTTTGCTGGGCATCACCAAGGCGTCCTTGCAAACACGGTCGTTCATCTCGGCGGCATCGTTCCAGGAAACCACGCGGGTTCTGACCGAAGCTTCGGTTCAGGGCAAACGTGATAAACTGGTTGGGCTGAAAGAAAACGTCATCGTTGGCCGCCTTATTCCGGCAGGGACAGGCGGTGCAACCCAACAGGTTCGTCGCATCGCTACCGAACGGGATACCAAAGTTATCGAAGAAGCACGCGCCCTTGCCGAAGCGGCAGCAGCACTTGCAGCGCCGGTGGATGATTTCGTTGGCGGCGACGCCTTTGACAGCATGGTCGTGGACACACCTGAAGACCGCGATTAAGTCAGGCATACAAAATAACAGCAAAAGCCCCGCCCAGACCGGCGGGGCTTTTTCGTTTGGCCGAATGCAGACCAGGACGAACCCAGTCACACGATTGTCATTTAGTAATTCTTGAATGCCCGCAGCATGTTAAACCTAGTTCTCAGCGCTATCTAATGGGGGAAACGGCCATGGCAGAACTCGTAATCTTTATTTCGGTAAGAACCAAACCAGGCAAAAGAGACGCGCTAAAATCACTTTGGGAAACACATCTAAAGCAACGCGCAGCCGACAATGCATCGCAATCAAGTTACATCTACGCGTATGATATGCATGATGAAAACTTAATCCACATAATAGAAGTCTACGAAACGATGCAGGGCTTTGAAGCAAACGCAAAGGCCGATTGGTTTGATCAATATATGCAGGAAGCAAAAAGCCTGCTCGACGGCGAGCCAGATTTTCATATGGCAGCACCCAAGTGGATCAAGTGAAAATCGACCGGGTTGAATTGATTGCGCTTGATGCCCCGGTTGAGCGTCGCCAAGTTCGGCAGACGCTACTTTGCGCATTATATATTTAAGGCCACCAAGGCGCACGTGTTGTCGGGGTGGGGCCACCAGATATCGAACCGCGCAGCATAAACACTTTTTCGCACCTGACCGGTTGAACTGCTTAGGCGAGATTTATTCAGCCAAATAGTTTGATACCGCTGCTTCACCGACCCTATGTACATCTTTGTTCCAAAAATATCCTCGCCGAAGGCAACGATTTTTTCCCGAAAAATCGCCCCGCGACGCAGCTTGACTGCGGCGCCATCAATATTTCTTGCACCTTGCTTGCAGATTTGACAAGGCTGGCCATAACCCAACTTCGGACAATTCAACGTGACCGGCACCTCAAACAATCTTCGCGGCGCATTTTTCATGATGGCGTCGATGGCGGCATTTACCTTCAATGACGTAAGTATGAAGGCACTGTCTGACGAATTGCCGCTGTTTCAGGCCATATTCCTGCGGGGTTCCGTTACGTGCCTGATGATGTATCTGGTGGCACTGGCATTGGGCGGCCTGCGTTTTGTGTTGCCCCGTCGGGAATGGGGGTTGATTGCTCTGCGTACTTTCTCTGAACTGGCGGCGACCTATTTGTTTTTGTCAGCTCTGTTTAATATGCCCCTTGCCAACGCCACCGCTATTCTTCAGGCGCTGCCGCTTGCCGTAACGTTGGCCGGTGCCGTTTTTCTTGGCGAAGCGATTGGATGGCGACGCTTGATCGCCATCATTGTCGGTTTAGTGGGTGTGTTGATGATTGTTCAGCCAGGTGCAGATGGGTTCAACATCTATTCGGTCTATGTGTTGGGGGCCGTTGGCTTTGTGACCGTCCGCGATCTGGCGTCGCGTCGACTGTCGCATGATACCCCGTCCATGACACCTGCAATTACTGGTGCATTCGCGGTCACGCTTGGCGCTGGTCTTGCCTCTACAACAGAAACCTGGGTGCAACCGTCAGGCCTGGCCTGGGCGCAACTGGCGGCGGCGTCAGTCTTTATTATTGGCGGATACCTGTTCAGCATCATGGCCATGCGTATCGGCGATATTGGCACGGTAACGCCGTTTCGCTATACCAGCTTGCTTTGGGCATTATTGCTTGGTTTTGTGGTTTTCGGTGACTGGCCAGACGGCCTGACACTGATCGGGGCCGCCATCGTTGTCGGCACCGGCATTTTCACCTGGATACGCGAGCGAAAGCTAGAATATACTCCCACGCCAAGTTCCGCGAGAAACTGATAACGCGTCAACCAAAAATACGACACCGCCGGCTGTTGACATGCCCCCCGACTCTTCATATACCGCGCCCACTTGGGCCGATGGGTAAATTCTTGCGGGCCTGATACCAGATTTAAGTAGTCATGATCCGGGCGCTTTAGCCCTGATCCTCTGAAAAACTACCGCAGCGTTCCCGCCGGAATTGGGGACATGCGGTTTTGTCGTGTTGCGCTTGACGTAATACGAAACCGAAATGAAATGTGTTGCAACACGGGGAAATAACCGGAATGCCAACGATACAACAGCTGATCCGCAAACCGCGCCGGCCGAAAGTAAAACGCTCTAAGTCTTTGCACTTAGAAGCATGCCCGCAAAAACGCGGCGTGTGTACACGCGTTTATACAACCACACCGAAAAAGCCGAACTCGGCCATGCGCAAGGTTGCCAAAGTGCGCCTGACCAATGGTTTTGAAGTGATCAGCTACATCCCAGGCGAAAGCCACAACCTTCAGGAACACTCTGTGGTTCTGATCCGCGGCGGTCGTGTAAAAGACCTTCCCGGTGTCCGGTATCACATCCTGCGCGGTGTTCTGGATACCCAAGGCGTCAAAGACCGCAAGCAGCGTCGTTCGAAATACGGCGCCAAGAAGCCGAAATAAGAGGAATACGATATGTCCCGCCGCCACGCCGCAGAAAAACGCGAAGTTTTGCCCGACGCCAAATTTGGTGATCGCATCCTGACGAAATTCATGAACAACCTGATGATTGACGGTAAAAAATCAATCGCAGAAAGCATCGTTTACAATGCTTTTGACCGGGTCGAAGAAAAACTGAAACGTGCACCCGTCGAAGTGTTCCACGAAGCCATCGACAACATCAAACCATCGGTCGAAGTTCGCTCGCGCCGGGTTGGTGGTGCGACGTATCAGATCCCCGTCGAAGTGCGGCCCGAACGCCGCGAAGCATTGGCGCTGCGCTGGTTGATCAAAGCCAGCCGCTCGCGCAATGAAAACACCATGGAAGAACGCCTGGCCGGTGAACTGCTGGATGCAGTCAACGGTCGCGGCACTGCTGTGAAGAAACGTGAAGACACCCACAAAATGGCCGACGCAAACAAAGCGTTCAGCCATTATCGTTGGTAATTTAGGACCGAGGCTGAACTGATGGCACGCGAATATCCCCTGACCCGTTACCGCAATTTTGGTATCATGGCGCATATTGATGCAGGTAAAACAACCTGCACCGAACGTATCCTGTACTACACTGGTAAATCCCACAACATTGGCGAAGTGCATGACGGCGCTGCAACCATGGACTGGATGGAACAGGAACAGGAACGCGGCATTACCATCACGTCGGCTGCGACTACCACTTTCTGGGAACGTAGTGAAACCGGCGTTGAAGGCGAAGGCGTGGGCGACAAAGTTCGTATGAACATTATCGACACCCCCGGCCACGTGGATTTCACCATTGAAGTTGAACGCTCTCTGGCCGTTTTGGATGGCGCGATTGCGCTGTTGGATGCCAATGCAGGTGTTGAACCGCAGACCGAAACCGTCTGGCGTCAGGCTGACCGGTACAAAGTTCCGCGCATCGTTTTTGTCAATAAGATGGACAAGATCGGCGCTGACTTTGACAACTGCGTTAAGATGATTGCAGATCGCACCGGCGCTGTTCCGTGCCCGGTTCAGATGCCCATTGGCGCTGAAACCGAATTGGAAGGCATCATTGACCTGATCACCATGCAGGAATGGGTTTGGGCGGGTGAAGATCTGGGCGCAAGCTGGGAACTCCGGCCGGTTCGCGCCGAGTTGCTTGAAAAAGCCACCGAGATGCGTGGCAATATGATCGAGCTGGCCGTCGACATGGATGACGACGTAATGGAGGCCTACCTAGACGGCACCGAGCCTGACGTAGAAACCCTGCGCCGCCTGATCCGTGCCGGTACACTGGCAATGAAATTCGTGCCGATTTTGGCCGGTTCTGCGTTCAAGAACAAAGGTGTTCAGCCGCTGTTGAACGCTGTAATCGACTTTTTGCCCAGCCCGCTGGATGTGGTCGATTACATGGGCTTTAAACCCGGCGACGAGACAGAAACCCGTGACATCGCGCGCCGCGCCGATGACGACATGGCGTTCTCTGGTCTTGCGTTCAAAATTATGAACGACCCATTTGTCGGCACCCTGACATTCACCCGCCTCTATTCTGGTACGCTGACCAAGGGCGACACCATGATCAATTCGACCAAGGGTAAAAAAGAACGCGTTGGCCGGATGATGATGATGCATTCGAACGATCGCGAGGAAATCACCGAAGCGTTTGCGGGTGACATCATCGCGCTTGCAGGCCTGAAAGAAACCACAACTGGCGACACGCTGTGTTCGGTGCAAGATCCAGTGATTTTGGAAACCATGACTTTCCCCGATCCGGTTATCGAGATTGCGGTTGAGCCAAAAACCAAAGTCGACCAGGAAAAAATGTCCGCCGGTCTGGCCCGTCTGGCCGCCGAAGACCCGTCATTCCGGGTCGAGACCGATTTTGAAAGCGGTCAGGTCATCATGAAAGGCATGGGCGAATTGCACCTGGATATTCTGGTGGATCGTCTAAAGCGTGAATTCAAAGTCGAGGCCAATATCGGTTCGCCGCAGGTGGCATACCGTGAAACCATCGGCCACATGGTGGAACATACCTACACCCACAAGAAACAGTCGGGTGGTTCTGGGCAGTACGCCGAAGTTAAAATGGAAATTATTCCAACAGAGCCGGGCGAAGGATACAGCTTTGAAAGCCGTGTCGTTGGTGGGTCTGTTCCTAAGGAATATATTCCCGGCGTTGAAAAAGGCGTTTTATCGGTCATGGATTCTGGCCCGCTGGCTGGCTTCCCGGTGATCGATTTCAAGGTTGTCTTGCTCGAAGGTAAATACCACGACGTTGACTCTAGCATTCTGGCCTTTGAAATTGCCGCCCGCATGTGCATGCGCGAAGGCATGCGCAAAGCGGGCGCGAAGATGCTTGAACCAATTATGAAGGTCGAAGTGATCACTCCGGAAGAATACACCGGTGGCATCATCGGCGATCTGACATCGCGTCGCGGTCAGGTACAGGGTCAGGATACCCGTGGCAACGCAATTGCAATTGATGCGTTTGTGCCGCTGGCCAATATGTTCAGCTACATCAACAATCTGCGTTCCATGTCATCGGGTCGTGCGAACTTTAGCATGCAGTTTGATCATTACGATTCAGTACCACACGCAATCAGCGAAGAAATTCAGGCAAAGTTCGCCTAAGCGAAACAACAGATTAAAGTAGGAGGCCCCCATGGCTAAGGAAAAGTTTGAACGCAATAAGCCACATGTTAATGTTGGCACAATCGGCCATGTTGACCATGGCAAGACGACGCTGACGGCGGCGATCACGAAGTATTTCGGTGATTTTCAGGCCTATGACAGCATTGACGCGGCGCCGGAAGAAAAGGCCCGCGGGATCACGATTTCAACGGCCCACGTTGAATATGAAACCGAGGCGCGCCACTACGCCCATGTCGATTGCCCGGGCCA
>CAXMPY010000101.1:0-391 GCA_964195275.1 uncultured Paracoccaceae bacterium | reverse complement strand
GCGGCGCAAATGGACGGCGCGATTTTGGTTGTGAACGCGGCCGATGGCCCGATGCCCCAGACCCGCGAACACATCCTGCTCGGCCGCCAGGTCGGCATCCCGCACATGGTTGTCTACATGAACAAGGTTGATCAGGTCGACGACGACGAGCTGTTGGAACTGGTGGAAATGGAAATCCGCGAACTTCTGTCCAGCTACGATTACCCAGGCGACGATATCCCGGTGATCCCGGGGTCGGCCCTGGCCGCCATGGAAGGGCGCGACCCTGAGATTGGCGAAGACAGCATCCGCAAACTGATGGAAGCCGTCGACACCTTTATCCCGACACCGACACGCCCGATTGATCAGCCGTTCCTGCTGCCGATCGAGGATGTGTTTTCGATCTCGGGTC
>CAXMPY010000100.1:8056-8315 GCA_964195275.1 uncultured Paracoccaceae bacterium | reverse complement strand
CTTGCGGTCCTCAAGGGTAGAATATTTATGGATCGCAATCTTGTTCATGTGTCGTCCTTTCTGTGGGAACAGTTATTGGTGCCTGCGGGGTCAGCCAATGTTGCGTGCTATTGCGTCTCGGGGCAATCGCCCATTCCTGCAACAACACGTGCATACCATTTCGCCAGGGGTGCCGCCGTCACGCCGTGCACAAGTGCGCTAATCCAGACCGCGTTGATGGCAAGGTGCAGGATCTCGTCGCCATACTGGTGTGGAATTT
>CAXMPY010000100.1:0-8046 GCA_964195275.1 uncultured Paracoccaceae bacterium | reverse complement strand
GCAAACAAAGCGGTGGCCAAGCCTCGAGGTCCGAACCAACCAAAGAAAAGCCGGGTCAACGGACTTGCGCCGGACCCAATGAGCGATATCCAAACAGCCAACGGGCGGACGATCAGAAGGCTGATCAGGATCAAGGCCAGCATAGACCAGGTTAAGTGCGCGACGGCCTCTGGAACCAAGGCCGCGCCTAACAGAAAGAAAGACGACCAAGCTAATAGTTGTCCTTCGCTTTCAGTAAACTCATAGACAAATTTGCAAGCGCCCTTGACGATGCCGCCAAACATTAGTCCGGCCACGAATGCCGCGATAAAGCCATTGCCACCGATCAGGATCGCGCCAAGATAGGCCGTGCCCGCCATCGCCAGGGCGGCGATACCTTCGTAGATATCGGATGTGGTCCTGTATTTTTTCGCGCGCAAAAGCGCCCACCCACCAATCACACCGACCACAATTCCTGCAAGTGGACCAAAGATGATTTGTTTAGCACCAAATAGGATCCACTCTTCGCCGGTCTGCATCGTTGCGGCCGTCAGGCTTGCAAAAAGCAATACGGCCGGCAAAGCCAATCCGTCGTTCAATCCGCTTTCAACAGTCAATGCCCGACGAAGACGGATTGGGACATTGGGGTTTGTGACGACCGCCTGGCCCAAAGCCGCGTCAGTAGGGGCAAGGATGGCTGCCACAAGCGCAACAGCAACAATTGGCCAGCCCGGAAAGAAAACCATGCCAGCGATGGTGCCAAACAAGATCGATAAAGGAAGCCCTACCAAAAGCATACGTGTCGGCCAAATATGACGTTTGCGCAGCGCCATCAGGTCGACCTGAGCTGCATCCAAAAACAGAAGAACTACTAATGTGATCTCTGCCACAGGATAAATTAGCGTTTGGCTAAGTTCGCCCGGCATCAGATGCGTGACCGACAATAGCGCGCCGCTGAAAAGAAAAACCATAGGGGCGGTCAAAATAGATGACGCCAGTCGTGCGGCGACAAGGGAAAAAACCAAAATAACGATGCAAATTGCTAAAAATCCGATCATGCATTCACTCCAACGAACAACTGCCAAATAATTCAAATGGCGAATCTATTAATATCAATATTTCGATTGCGAGTGTAGCGATCAGCAATCACATACTTAAAGTTGAATTCGGTGACCTGTTCGCAGCAAGCGAAAATGTCGACGCGCCGTTGGAAGTTGGAATTAAAACAACTTTCTGCCTTGATACTATTGGGCCGGTTTTGCTGCGGGCCGATCAGGCCAAATAGGCAGCGTCCGCAATTCGGACAAGTTCATCAAAGACGCCCGCGCTGCCAGCAACGACACGTCCACCATGGGCAATCATTTCGTCTGCACTTTGCTTTTCTACGTGCCCGCCTGCTTCCGCGACCAGCAATTGTCCTGCCAGGCAGTCCCACGCATTCATATGTTCTTCGACATAACCAAGCAACCTTCCGGCTGCCACGTAAGCAAGCGACAAAGCACCCGAGGCATTGCGATGGAAAATACCGTCCGCTTTTAGGATTTCATCAATCAAACGGCGAACACCTTCGCCGGATGTGCGATTTGAAAGTCCAGTCCCTAATGACCCGCGTGACAGATGGGTGTCTGTTGGGCAGATCAAAGGAGCTCCGTTCAGAAACGCACCGCCGCCGCGTGTTGCCGTGTATGTTTCGTTATGAATTGGGTCGTGGGTAACTCCAATTTGGGTCGCATCGGCTTTGACCACGGCAATTACGACGGTCCAGGCTGGAATTGCGTTGATGAAATTAGCTGTGCCGTCGATCGGATCGATGATCCAAGTGTAGCCCGATCGCGTCAGTTTTGGCGCATGTTCTTCGCCAACAATTCCATCTTCAGGGTACGATTTTTCGATCGACTTTCTAATCTGTGTTTCGACGTTTTTATCAGCCTCTGAAACAAAATCCTGCGGACCTTTCTGCACGACATCCAGATCGCCAAGCCGGCCAAAATAGTCCAGCGCAAGGTTTCCGCCCTCTGTTGCAATCTCGATTGCGCTCATCTGTCTTCCTTGCATAAATCGGGCTCCTTAAAATTAGCATACGTTGATTTCTTGTCGCCGACAAACGCAGCAGCGACGACATGTGAAAGATGCCGGGTGGTTAATAGGGCGACTCAAATAACAGGTTGGAATTTGATGGTATCACGGCAAATCAAAGAGCAAGCGTTTGTTCAGCAAAGCAAAACACATAGGCCCGTCCATTTCGGAAATACCCAGTGAACTTGGGCATCAGTTGCGCAGGGGATGCAACGCCATTGATGTTTAGGTCGGAATATTCGTGGCCGCGCCGCCTTAAAACGCCGTCACATTTCAACAGGTCAATACACACAGATGGCTGGCGCTAATCAGCAGATGTTGAAGGGCGCCAATTTTTCGGCAGGACTGGCGTCAATGCCAATAGTGTCTTGGTATATTCTGCACGGGGACGTTCAAAGGCATCTTCGGCATCGCCAAATTCTTCCACCCGGCCATGACGTAGCACAACCATGTCATCGGCCATCTGACGAACCACCGCCAAATTATGGCTGATGAAAAGGATTGTAAGGCCAAATTTAGATTGCAAATCCTTAAGTAGGTTTAGAATTTCGGCCTGAATTGAAACGTCCAGCGCGGACGTCGGTTCGTCGCATATCAGGAATTTTGGTCGCGCCAGAAGCGCCCGCGCCACTGCGATCCGTTGGCGTTGGCCGCCTGAAAATTGATGAGGATATTTGTCAATTGCGTCCGGTGCCATTCCCACCAGATCAAGCATGGCCGCCGCCAATTTACGACGTTGCCCAGAATTCTTAACGAGCCCATATAGCCATAGGGGTTCCGACAAGATTGCCCCAATCCTGTGGCGGGAATTTAGGCTTGAATATGGGTCCTGAAAAATCATTTGGATCAATTGACGCGACGGGTGGTTCCTGTTCCGAAGTTTTCCGTTTGGTAAGTTTTCGCCGCCCAAAACCAATGTGCCGCCGCTGGGTTTAACCAGCCCGGTTATCGCTTTGGCAAGCGTCGATTTGCCTGATCCGCTTTCGCCGACAAGACCAAGTATGCTACCCGGCCGGACGTCAAAACTAATGTCATGAAGGGCTGTGAACGGAACGGGTTTGCGCCAAAGGGATGTCCGTGTGCCAGGGAAATCCACCCCAAGACCATTGATCGAAAGGCCTATTACGTCTTGCCTTTTTCCTTCTAAGAGCCAGCGTTCGGCGGCATCTCCCACCCTTTCGGACGTCGCCGATTTGGCTTCGTCTTCGGGAACTCGGAACCGGTCTATCTTGTGGTCAAGTGGCGGCACTGCATCCATCAGGGACATCGTATAGGGATGCTTGGGTTGCCCAAGAACCTGAGCGGTTTGACCGGTTTCGATGACCCGACCGCGCCGCATAACAGTAACCGTATCTGCGATTTGGGCGATCACGCCGATATCGTGGGTGATCAACAGAAAGCCAATTTTCCGGGAATTCGCGAGGTCGGCGATCAGGTCAAGTACCTGACTTTGCACCGCAACATCCAGCGCTGTAGTTGGTTCGTCCGCAATGATTAATTCGGGGTTTGTACATAGCGCAAGCGCGATGACGACCCTTTGCCGCATGCCACCCGAAAACTGGTGTGGATAGGCCTTAATACGGGCCGAAGCGTTTTCGATGCCAATTTCTTCAAGCAAATCGACCGCCCGCCTGCGTGCCTGTGATGTCGACAGGTTTTCGTGGGCTTGGATAGTTTCAATCAACTGATCCTCGACGCGCATCAGCGGGTTCAAGCTGGTCTGGGGATCCTGGAAGATCATCGAAATGCGTTTGCCGCGCAGGGCGTGTGCCTTGGCCGGGCTTAGGGCGCGTAGGTCCGTATCGCCCAGAGACAGCGACCCTTCAGAAATATATCCCGGCGGCTGAAGCAGGCCGATAATCGCAGCACCTACCGTGGATTTTCCAGCGCCGCTTTCGCCAACCAACCCGTGAATTTCGCCCGGGGCGATCGACATTGCGATGCCTTCAATTGCAGTGACATCGCCAAACCGCGACGGGAACCGAACCGTAAGATTTTCGACTTTCAGCATTTCAGCGCAGCCTCGGGTTGAAGACATCGCGAAGGAAATCGCCGAGAATGTTGATAGACACGACCAGTGCAACCAAAAAAAGCGTCGGGACCCAAAGTATCCACCATTCGCCCGACAACATAAACTGCATTCCAATGCGGATCAGCGTACCCAATGAGGGGCTATCAGCAGGCAGGCCGATGCCAAGAAATGACAGGGTCGCTTCCAGCAAAATCGCCGACGCCAAATCTACTGTCATAATCACCAGCAGGGGCCCCAATATGTTTGGTAAGATATGCACAAACATGACGCGGGTTGGGCGCTGGCCCATGATGATCGCTGCTTGCACATATTCCTTTTGCATTTGGACAAAAGTTGAGGCGCGGGCGGTCCGGGCAAAGTTGACCCAAAGAGATAAAGCAATGGCAAGTGTCAACACGGCAACACGTAAATCTTGTTGCATCTCCGGCGGCAAGATGCCCCGTGCGATGCCATCGATCAACAGTGCAGTCAAAATAGCAGGCAATGCCAGTTGAATGTCTGCGATCCGCATGACGATGACATCAAATCGTCCGCCATAGAACCCGGCCGCCAGCCCCAATCCCACGCCCAGAACAGTCGCAATGACCATGGCTGAAAGACCAATGATTAATGACAAGCGTGCGCCATAAAGGATCGCCGATACCATATCGCGGCCCTGGTCATCTGTGCCCAGGGCAAATCGCGGCGTCCCGGTGTCGATCCATGCAGGTGGCAACAGGCCATCCATCAGGCTGAATGATGCCAGGTCATAGGGGTTTATTGAGGCGATCCACGGCGCAAAAACGGCGCCCATTACCGCCAACATGGCCACCAATGCGGCAACAAGCGCTGCAGGGGACCGCGTGAAAAGCCAAAGGCCCTCGTATCGTTTTATGAAGTCAATCAAGAAGTGTCTTTCACGCGCAAACGCGGATCAATTGCAACGTATAGAAGATCAACAATCAAATTCACCAGGACGAAGAAAAGGGCGATTACAACAAGGTAAACGCCCATCACTGGGATATCGACGAAGCGTATGGATTCAAGGAACAACAGACCCATTCCCGGCCACTGAAAAACGCTTTCGGTGACAATAGAGAACGCGATCACGCCGCCAAACTGTAATCCGATGATCGTTATGACGGGCACCATCGTGTTGGCCAGCGCGTGTTTGAAATACAAACGCCCCATAGGTACACCGCGCGCCATGCCAAAACGGATGTAGTCAGATCGCAGAACCTCCATCATTTCGGCCCGTACAAGGCGCATCGTCAGGGTCAGTTGGTAGACGCCCAATGTGATTGCTGGAAGAACCAGCGCGCGCCAGCCTTCAATGGTGAATAACGAAGATTCCCATCCTCCGATTTGAACGGTGCCACCTCGACCAAATGTGGGCAACCAACCGAGTTGCACACCAAAGAGAAAGATCAACATTATTCCGATCACAAAAGTCGGGATCGAAACGCCGACCAGCGTGGTCATCAAGATAGCCTGGGTCGCAAACCCGCGCGGTCGAAGCGCCGTGAACACGCCGCTTGGAATACCAACGAGCAAAGAGATCAGAAGGGCCACGACACCCAATTCCAGAGTTGCCGGAATGCGGGTTGCGATCATTTCAGCGACAGGTTGGCGAGTTCGGTAAGAGAACCCGAAATCACCGCGAAGCATATCGTTGGTGAACCGAGCGAATTGCAATACGAACGGATCGTTGAGGCCCAGTTCTTCGCGCAGTCTATCCTGATCTTCGATGGAAGTTTCGACGCCAGTCATTTGTGTAATCGGATCACCCACGAACCGAAACAAGGAAAAGGCTAAAAAGGCGACAGCGATCATCACAAAGACTGACTGGACCAGTCGTTTCAGGATAAAATATGCCATCGCCGATCTATGTATCTTTTTGGACTAGTTAACAGTGACCCATCGCAGCATAAAGAAATTGTCTGCACGCTGTGTCAGATCTACATTGTCCTTTGCAGCCCAGATAAGCGGTTGAGTATAAAGCGGAATATACGCAACTTCAGCCTGGGTTATCGCGACAACTTCGTCGACTAATGTCTGACGCGTCGTTGGGTCAATCTCTTGCTGGATCGCTGGCAAAAGTTCATCAACACGGGCATTTGAATAACCACCAAAGTTCCAGGACCCAAGCTTCTTTTCACTGTCAGGGCTGTGCATCAGGAAACGAATTGGGTGTTCCATGTCAAACGTGCCAGGTGACCAGCCGAGAAGATACATGTCAAAGTCATCTTCGCGAAGTTGTGGCCAGTAATCGCGCACTGGACCGGTGCTAAGTTCAGCGTTCAGACCAACCGCAGCAAACATCGACGCGGCGGCACGGCACAGCGCTTCGTCATTGATGTAGCGGTCATTCGGGCACTTCAGGCCAAAACTGAAACCGTCGGGGTAACCTGCTTCTGCCAATAGGACCTTGGCGCGGTCTGGGTCATAGGCCGGTCGGTCTGAATTGGCTTCTGAAAAGCCCGATATACCAGCAGGTACCAACTGGGACGCTGCTTCGATCTTACCGCGAAACAGAACCCGATCTATTGACGCAATATCGATAGCATGTGCGGCCGCCAAGCGAACCCTTGCATCCGCGAATGGGTTCTTATCGGTAACATCAGACGAATAAAGCAGCGCGTCATGTTCATGGCCGAAACCGAACATGATCACGCGAGTCTCTTCGCCTTCCAGCACTTTGAAACCGTCGCGGCTTTCAACTTGGGCAACGTCTTGCAGCGGGATCGGTTGGATAAAATCAATCTCGCCCGACAATAAGGCTGCCAGGCCGGTTGCAGAATTACCAATCGGCGTAAAGACGGCCTCGGTTATGTTGTGGTTCACATCGTCCCACCAGCTGGCATTTGGGGCCAGGACTGTTTTAACACCAGGGTCGCGACTGGATAATGTAAACGGGCCTGTGCCATTCACATTCATTGTCGCAAAATTTTCCGCGTCCCGTGCCGGCAGTGCGGCGTCGTTTGCTTCGGCCCAATCTTTATCCAGGATCATGAAATTCGCGATAGAATCTGGAAATAGTGGGTTGGGCGCGGTGGTCACGAAATCAATCGTGTAGTCATCGACCACGCGCAATTCTTTCACGGGTGCGAACCAAGATCGGACATCGGCGGCTTCGTTTGAAGCCCGTTGGTATGAAAACATAACGTCCTCAGAATTGAACGCGGCCCCATTTTGGAACGTTACACCTTGGCGTAAATTAAAGCGCCAACCGTTTTCGCCAACCAGTGGCTCCCAAGAGCTAGCAAGCGATGGTTCGATCGACATCCCCTGATTGCGGCGGACCAGACCTTCGTAAATATTATTCAAAAACGACAAGACCGGTGCGGAATTTACAGCGTGCGGATCCATTGTCTGAGGATCAGTATTTGACGCCCATTTAAGTGATTCAGCCGAGGCCCCCAGCGCCGCTTCGGCAGATATTCCAGCGAAATCATAACTGCCCTCAAGGACAGGAATTTCGCGGCCATCCATGGTGGCATTCATGATAATGGTGCCGCCAAACATTTCGGCCTCTAGGCCATCCACGGTCAAAACCCCACCCCGGCCGACCAGCCTGACTTTAGGGCTGAGTAAACGGTAGGTTCTAAACGTCAGGCTGTCTGCTGAAAGTCGAACGTCAAAATCGGTTTCGCGCATAAAATCAACGTCCCATTGATCCCGCGACCAGCGGGCGCCGCCCTCATTAACTGCCTCTTCCAGCCCGGCGTTGGTGGCGGCCATGAAATCATCCATAGTAATATTGCGGGCGGCCAGCGACCCTGTAATGCGGGGGCGTCCGCCTTCGTCTGAAAATGCCAGGGACCCCCGAAAGCTAGCCGGCCCCAGTTCAATGGTCAAATCCTCCAGCGCGGTCGCGCTCTCACTACCCGAGACGCTGGCACCGAGGGTAAACTGGCCCAGGGCCGAATTGGCCGGGAAGTAATCCGGCGAAAATTTCCGGATCAGCTCAACTGTATTGG
>CAXMPY010000099.1:0-8399 GCA_964195275.1 uncultured Paracoccaceae bacterium | reverse complement strand
CGACCTCGAAGATGGAAGAGCATCATTCACAGGCGCATCTTGCCTGGCGCATGGTGATCGAGCTGGTGGCGGGCATCGTCATTGGATTTGGCATTGGGTACGGGTTGGATGTGTTGTTGGGCACATTGCCATTGTTTCTGGTGCTGTTTGTATTGCTGGGTTTTGCAGCTGGCGTGCGGGTGATGCTGCGGTCAGTTAAGGAGATCCAAGCGCAGGATGAAGGAAGTTAACGTGGCAGACCAAGTCAGCGAAACGCCAAAACCAAATCCGTGCTCGGATTGGCGTTGTTTGCATTGGTGGCGTTGTTGTTTGTTATCGGTCTGGTGACCGACAGCCCGCTTGAAGGCTTGCAAATTCATCCGATGGATCAGTTCATCGTGACCCCGCTGTTTGGCGGCGAGCACGTCAATTTTTACACACCAACAAATGTGACCCTATGGATGGCGCTGTCCGTTTTGGGCATGATTGGTTTGCTGGTGGTCGGCACGCGTGGCCGGGCCATCATACCCAATCGGGTGCAATCAATCGCCGAGCTGTTATACGGGTTTGTCTATAAAATGGTCGAAGATGTTGCCGGTAAAGACGGGCTAAAATTCTTCCCCTATATCATGACGCTTTTCATCTTCATCCTGTTTGCCAATTTCCTGGGCCTGCTGCCGATGGCGTTTACCACCACCAGCCATATTGCGGTAACGGCGATTATGGCGATGGCGGTATTTATAACCGTAACGATCATTGGCGTCGTCAAAAACGGCTTTACGTTTTTGGAACTGTTCTGGATCAAAGCCGCCCCGCTGGCGCTGCGCCCAATGTTGGCACTGATCGAGGTGATATCCTATTTCGTGCGCCCGGTCAGCCATTCAATTCGTCTGGCTGGTAACATGATGGCAGGGCACGCTGTTATCAAAGTGTTTGCGGGTTTTGCCGGTGTTATGGGTATCGGGGCAATAGCCCCAATCCTGGCGATTACGGCGGTTTATGCGCTGGAAATTCTGGTCTCGTTCATTCAGGCCTATGTGTTTGCAATTCTAACATGTGTGTACCTAAAGGATGCGCTGCATCCGGTACATTGATCATCATCAACAACAATAATTCAATAATTCAACAATTCCATGATTCAAGGAGAGACCTAATGGAAGGCGATATCGTAGAAATGGGTAAATTTATCGGCGCAGGCGTAGCCTGTACTGGTATGGGCGGTGCTGCTGTCGGTGTGGGCCACGTTGTGGGGAACTACATTGCAGGCGCGTTGCGCAACCCATCGGCTGCTGCCAGCCAGACGGCGACAATGTTTATTGGTATTGCGTTTGCAGAAGCGTTGGGGATTTTCTCATTCCTGGTCGCGCTTTTGTTGATGTTTGCTGTTTAAATCCTGACCAATCCTTAACGCTGGATGGACCCAACGTGGTCCATCCGCCGTAACCCGGATTTCAGGAGGATATTATGGCTACCGAAACAACAGTCGCTGATACACATGCCACTGATGCCGCTGGGCATGGTGGTGAAGCTGTCGGCATGCCGCAGCTGGATTTTACGTCATTTCCCAACCAAATATTTTGGTTGGTGGTGACATTGATTGTGATTTATTTGGTTTTGGCGCGTATTGCGCTGCCCCGGATCGGATCAGTTCTGTCTGAGCGCCAGGGCACGATCACCAATGATATTGCCGCAGCAGAAGATTTGAAGCAAAAAGCGGTTGAAGCTGAAGAAGCCTATAACAAGGCATTGGCGGATGCGCGGCTGGAAGCCGGACGGATTGTGGTGCAGGCGCGCGCCGACATTCAGGGCGAACTGGACGTGGCCACAGCGAAAGCCGACGCTGAAATTTCGGCAAAGGCGGCGGAATCAGAAGCGGCCATTGGGGATATTCGCCAAAACGCGCTAAAAAGCGTGCGTGACGTTGCCAAGGCCACGGCCAAGGAAATTGTCATGTCACTGGGTGGCAAGGCGGATGCCAAGACAATTACGGCGGCGGTTGACGCCCGGCTGAAAGGATAGGGACATGAAAAATCTATCCCTTATTCTGGTGTTGATTGGCTCACCCGCGGTTGCGGCCTCGGGTCCGTTTACATCATTGTTCAACACCAATTATGTGGTCCTGTTGGCGTTTCTGCTGTTCGTTGGCGTGTTGGTTTATCTTAAGGTGCCCGCTCTTTTGACCGGGTTACTGGATGATCGCGCCGAAGGCATTCGTGCAGAACTGAACCAAGCCAAGGCATTACGGGAAGAGGCGCAGACGATATTGGCGTCCTATGAGCGTAAGCAACGTGAAGTACAGCAACAGGCCGAAAGGATTGTTGAGCACGCAAAAGTAGAGGCCGAAGAAGCCGCTGCCAAGGCGCTTGAAGATCTTAAGGCATCGATCGTTCGTCGATTGGCGGCCGCGCAAGATCAGATTGCGTCGGCGGAAGCGGCGGCTGTCAAAGAAGTGCGCGATTCGGCTGTGTCTGTCGCTGTTGGTGCCGCCAGCGAAGTTATCGCCGCCAGCATGAGCGATGCAGATGGCGAAAAGCTGATTGATGAAGCGATTACGACGGTTGGCGAAAAATTGCACTGACCGGATTTGCTTGCAGGTAACTAAAAAAGCCCCGCCCAGTTCGCCGGAGCTTTTTTTATGGGCGCGCCTTTGGCGCGATTTTTCCTGTATGCGCCCTATGGGCGCGAATGCCGCTGGCAGGGATATTTTGAAAAAGAAGAAAGTCTTGACATGTAAGGGTTTCATGGGCATGTGACGCCCAACCGATGCCTGCTGCCGCGTGAGCAGCCGTCCGAACACCTTTTGGGCAGTTTGACAAGGTCATCGACACTTTGGTTCCCATTTTCACGCGAAGGGGTCCGGCGCATGTTGCGACGGTTGGGCGATTCGGCCCACTGTTGGCGTTTGCGCAACCCAACCGTAGCTGGCGTCGCAAACTGCGGCGGCTGGTAAAATTTGTGCGGACCCTGCTGGGGTTCGTTTTGAAAGGATAATCCGTTAATGGATTTTGATATGCTGGGGCTTCATCCCCGTCTTGTGGCCAAACTGGCTGAACAGGGCATAACTGAACCAACGCCAATTCAGACGCAGGCGATACCGCATGCGATGAATGGCCTTGATGTCATGGGGCTGGCACAGACCGGCACCGGGAAGACGGCAGCCTTTGGTTTGCCGATGATAAATACCTTGCTGAAAGCCGGCACCAAGCCCGAGGCAAAAACCGTGCGCGGGCTGATATTGGCCCCGACCCGTGAATTGGCCAAGCAGATTGCCGATAATTTGGCTGCCTATACCCAAGGCACACATCTAAAAGTAAATTTGGTGGTCGGCGGTGCTGGTATTGTTGCACAAATTAACCGTCTTAGCCGGGGAACCGATCTGTTGGTGGCAACGCCAGGGCGCTTGATTGACCTGTTGGACCGGCGCGCATTAACGCTGGGCCAAACCCAGTTTCTGGTGCTGGACGAAGCAGACCAGATGCTTGACCTTGGCTTTATCCACGCGTTGCGCAAAATCGCGCCGCTTTTGCCCCAAGATCGTCAGTCGATGTTGTTTTCCGCCACCATGCCCAAACATATGGCCGAACTGGCCAAGGCCTATTTGCGCGATCCAGTGCGGGTGCAGGTGGCGCCACCCGGCAAAGTCGCCGACAAGATCAACCAATCGTTGCATTATGTGCCGCAGGCCGGGAAATCCCGGTTGCTGATTGAAATGTTAGGTAAAACCCCCGACGGTTTGTCGCTGGTATTTTCACGTACCAAACACGGCGCTGAGAAACTGAAAAAGCTGCTTGAGGCAGCGGGCATCAACGCCAGTTCGATCCACGGCAATAAAAGCCAGGGACAGCGCGAGCGGGCGATCAGGGCTTTTCGAGCCGGTGAGATTGACGTGATGGTGGCCACAGACGTGGCCGCACGTGGCATCGATATCCCGGGCATTACGCATGTGTACAATTACGACCTGCCAAATGTGGCCGAGAATTATGTGCACCGGATCGGGCGCACCGCGCGCGCTGGCAGGGCCGGAACCGCGATTGCGTTTTGTTCGCCTGCCGAAATGTCAGAGCTGCGCGCCGTTCAGAAAATACTGAAGCATGAAATCCCGGTGGCCAGCGGTCGCGCCTGGCAGGTTGAAGACCAGCCGAAAAAGTCAGGTAAACCCGGTGGATCAAACCAAAGACGCCGTAAGCCACAAAACCGCCGATCAGGTGGCGGACGACGTCGGGCAGCGTAGGTACGCGCCTTAACGCTGCGCCGTAAACATTAAAAAAGGGCCGGGTGTGATCCCGGCCCCGATTTCTGTTGTTGGCAGGGGTCTTAGCTGTTGGGGCGGATCACAATTTCCACGCGCCGGTTTTGGGCGCGTCCGGCAAGTGTCAGGTTTGACGCGATCGGATCATCCTCACCACGACCGATTGACCGAATGCGCGACCCTGCAACGCCGTTGTTGATCAAGACAGCTGCAACTGCGTTCGCCCGTCGGTTTGAAAGATCGCGGTTATAGCTGGCCGCACCGGTATTGTCGGTGTGCCCGAATACATCGATTGTCGAGCCAGGAAAGCGACGAATATTGTCAGCCAGTGCCGCCAAATCGCTGCGCAAAGCCCCTAACAGCGCCGTGCTGTCAACAGCGAACAGAATATCCTGGGGCATCCGCACGATCAGATGATCGCCATTGTTGATAATCTGGATGCGATCGTCACCCAGCGTTGCCTGAAGATCAGCGGCTTGTTTGTCCAGACCAGACCCGATGGCACCGCCAACGGCCCCCCCCAGAATGGCGCCCAGAACCGCACCTTGGCGACGTTCCTTAGCGTTGTCTCCACGCAGAATGCCGATAAGTGCACCCGTGGCCGCACCGACACCCAAACCTTCGTTGGTGCGGGTGTTTGAGGCACCGGTTGGCGTGTTTATGTCGGTACAGGCCGACAGGACGAAAAGACTGACCGTCATGGCCAGGGCAGGGAGTTTTAAGAGTGTCATTTTGTTCCTCGGTTGGTCGTTAATGTTGACCCAGCTTGTCGCGTATTGTTTATGCGTGGATTACTTCCACTTCAAAGGGGAATAAGTACCGGTCGGCGGAAATCCGCAAGCCATATCACGGGGTTGTGTCCCGAAATCAGGCTTCGGACCGGGCACTTTCCCAGGCCAGCATCGCCCGTTTGACCGGCAATCCCCAGTGATAGCCCCCCAGGCCGCCAGATTTTTGGATCGCCCGGTGACAGGGGATGAGCCAACTGATCGGGTTTTTGCCAACAGCCGTTCCAACGGCGCGCACAGCGCGCGGGTTGCCAATGGCGCTGGCAATTTCTGAATAAGTGGTCACGTTTCCAGACGGAATTGCCAACAGTGCCTCCCACACTTTGATCTGAAACGGTGCACCGATCATATGAAGCTGGGTATCTTGTTTTTGATCAAACGCCGTGGCGACCCAGATTTCGATTTTCTCGGGTGCTTGGGTGAAATCGGCATTTGGCCAACGGGCCATCATATCGGTCAATGCGGCGACGTCACCAGTTTCGTCAACAAAGGCCATGCCACACAAACCCTTGGCGGTTCCCATGGCCAAAACCCGGCCAAACGGGCTATTGAACCAGCCATAAAAAATAGTAAGGCCTGCACCTTTTCGGGCGTATTCGCCCGGGCTCATGGCTTGCCATTTGATAAACATATCATACAACCGCCCTGTGCCTGAAAGCCCAAGTTCATGGGCAGTTTCAAGTGTGGTGAAACGGTCGGCCAACAGAGATCGGGCATGATCCAGCGCCAGATATTGCTGATATCGCTTGGGCGAAACCCCAACCCAGCGCGAAAATACCCGTTGGAAATGCGCCGGGCTCATCGACAGATTTGCGGCAAGCGTTTCCAGCGAAATAGGCTCGGCTGCTGCATCAATCGCTTCGATGGCGCGGCGCATAACGCCATAGTGGTAACCGGTTTCATCAGGCATGGATTTTCCTTTGTTATAGACAGATTACCAAATTGCCCAGTCCGGTCGATCCGTTTCTTGCGCCTTTTGAAATGGCAGGGCATAGAGGCCGCCATGGCCAAGCAACTGGACTATCATACGATCCACGCAATCTTTTCGCGTTTTCAGGCCAGCGAGCCAGAACCCAAGGGTGAATTGCACCACGTGAATGTGTTTACATTGGTTGTGGCGGTTGCCCTGTCGGCACAAGCCACAGACGTTGGCGTGAACAAGGCGACCGCGCACCTGTTCAAGATCGCCGATACGCCGGAAAAGATGCTGGCGCTGGGGATCGATCGCCTGACAGAGCAAATTAAAACAATCGGGCTGTACCGGCAAAAAGCCAAAAACGTTGTCAAGCTAAGTCAGATATTGGCCGACGAATATGGTGGACAGGTGCCATCGTCACGGGCAGCGTTGCAATCACTGCCCGGTGTGGGGCGCAAAACCGCCAATGTGGTACTGAACATGTGGTTCAAGCAGCCGGCGCAGGCGGTGGATACCCATATATTCCGGGTCGGAAACCGAACCGGGCTGGCACCGGGTAAAAATGTTGACGTTGTTGAACGGGCGGTCGAAGACAATGTTCCGGCAGAATTTCAGCAGCACGCACATCACTGGCTGATCTTGCACGGCCGCTATATTTGCGTCGCGCGTAAACCGAAATGTGGGGCCTGTATTATCAACGATCTATGCCCATACCAGGAGAAGACGATTGTCTAAAAAGTATCAAGTTGTAGGTATCGGAAACGCGATGGTCGATGTGTTGTCCCATTGTACGGATGAGTTTTTGACCAAGGCAGATGTCAAAAAAGGCATCATGCAGCTGACAGATATGCAGCGCGGGGTTGAGCTGTACGCACAGGTGGGACCGGCCAAAGAGATTAGTGGCGGTTCTGCGGCCAATTCGATTGCGGCAGCCGGGCAGTTGGGCGGGCGGGTCGCCTATGTTGGCAAAGTAAAAGATGACCAACTGGGGGCTATATTTGCCCATGACTTGCGTGCGCAGGGTGTGATTTATGCAACCACTTTGGCTGAACGCGACACCAAGGCGGAAACCGGACGCTGCATTGTTCTGGTGACCCCGGATGGTGAACGGTCGCTAAACACTTATCTGGGATGGTCAGAGTTTTTGGGTCCGGATGATATTGACCCCGAAATGATGGCGGACAGCGAATGGGTATTTCTGGAAGGCTACCGGTTTGATGGGCCCCAAAGCCACGCGGCCTTTGCACAGGCAATTTTGGCCACAAAATCGACCGGTGGAAAGGTTGCGATCACGTTGTCGGACCCATTTTGTATAGATCGCCACCGCGACGCGTTCGCGCAGCTTTTGCGCAACGACGCTGACCTGCTATTTGCCAATCGGGTGGAAATCATGTCGATGTATCAAGCGGATGATATTGATGCCGCGATTTCGGCGGCCGTTCGCGAGGTCGAGATAGTGGCCTGTACTGACGGCGCAAATGGTGCGCATATCGCGACCTGCGATGACCGCTGGCATATTCCAGCCGTGGCCGTAAAGGTTGTTGATGCAACCGGTGCCGGTGATTTGTTTGCCGGGGCTTTTTTGTGGGGTCTGACCAACGGTTATGATCTGAAGACATGCGGGCAAATGGCGTGCCTGGCGGCGTCGGAAATCATCAGTCATATCGGTGCACGGCCCGAGGCTGATCTGGGCGAATTATTCCGCGCACATAAGTTGATTTAGAATTTTTGCCTGGATCCGAATAATATGGACCTGCTGCAAGATTTTAATACCGACCGCAGCAAAACCAAGTTGCTGCAGATCGAATGTGAATTCAGCGACGAGTATTTGATGGGGCATGCCACCCGGGTGGGCCTGATTGGCGACCAAACCAACGACAAAGCCAGCCAACGGTTGCTGCCGACGATTCGCGCGGATGTATTTTACGAAGTGGACCAGATCAAAGACGCAAATTTCCCAAATTTCTACCGGATCAAAGAAAATGCGACAGTTTTGGAAAACGCCGCGCCGCTGGCCAAATTTCTGGATATTTCGGTTGAACAGGCGCAAACCATCGCTGCAACCGCACATTTGTTTGCTGATTAGGGGGCCTACATGGCGTATAATTATGACGACCAGAATATCTTTGCGAAAATTCTGCGCGGTGAAATACCCAGCGTACCGGTTTTGGAAACTGACCATAGTTTTGCTTTTCCGGATATCGCCCCGCAAGCGCCGACCCATGTGTTGGTGATCCCACGCGGGGCTTTTGTGAATTACGACCATTTTGTACGCGAGGCCTCGGACGCAGAAATATTGGATTTCGCCCGGGCAGTGGGGCAGGTTTGTCAGATGGCGGGTGTAAACCCGGATCAGGGCGACGGCTATCGGCTGATTGACAATTCTGGCGCGCATGGTGCGCAGGATGTTGCACATATGCATGTCCATATACTGGGTGGCCGTCGGTTGGGGCGGATGTTGTCGCCT
>CAXMPY010000098.1:0-8455 GCA_964195275.1 uncultured Paracoccaceae bacterium | reverse complement strand
GGGCGCAATTGTCTAGACGGTCCCGAAGCTGAATTGCGCACAGGAACTGTCTGAAAATGGCAATGGACAAGACATTTGATGCGGCCAAGGCCGAAGCCCGGATTTACCAAAGCTGG
This sequence comes from uncultured Paracoccaceae bacterium, assembly GCA_964195275.1. Lineage (GTDB taxonomy): Bacteria > Pseudomonadota > Alphaproteobacteria > Rhodobacterales > Rhodobacteraceae > NVTR01. Next base: position 8,339 of record CAXMPY010000098.1, on the reverse strand, counting down.
GAGGATGCAGGCGCATTCAAAGCCGGCGCCAATGCGCGCCCCTGTGCTGAAAGCTTTAGCATCATGATCCCGCCGCCCAATGTTACTGGTGCGCTGCATGTCGGCCACGCGTTCAACAATACGTTGCAAGACATTCTGACCCGTTGGCACAGAATGCGTGGGTTTGACACGCTGTGGCAACCGGGACAGGACCATGCCGGTATCGCCACCCAGTTGCAGGTTGAAAAAATGCTGGCCGAGCAGGGCAATGCCGGGCGCGCCGAAATGGGGCGCGAGGCGTTCATCCAAAAGGTCTGGGAATGGAAGGAAAAATACGGCTCTACAATCATTAACCAGCTGAAACGTCTTGGGGCGAGTTGTGATTGGGATCGCAACGCGTTTACGATGGATGAGCAATTCAACGACGCTGTGCTCAAGGTGTTCGTCGATCTTTACAACAAGGGCCTGATCTATCGCGGCAAACGTCTGGTCAACTGGGATCCGCATTTTGAGACCGCCATTTCCGATTTGGAAGTCGAAAATATCGAAGTCGACGGCCACATGTGGCATTTCAAATACCCCTTAGCAGAGGGCGCAGAATATGAATATGTTGAGAAGGATGAAAGCGGCAATGTGACGCTGTGCGAGACTCGCGATTATATTTCCATCGCCACCACCCGGCCTGAAACCATGCTGGGCGATGGCGCTGTGGCGGTGCACCCGGATGATACCCGCTACGCCCCCATCGTCGGCCATCTATGTGAAATTCCGGTTGGTCCAAAAGAACACCGCCGCCTGATTCCGATCATCCATGACGAATATCCAGTGATGGATTTCGGGTCTGGTGCCGTGAAAATAACCGGGGCGCATGACCTGAACGACTATGGTGTCGCCAAGCGCAACAACATCCCAATGTACCGCCTGATGGACACCCGTGCGGCCATGCGCGCCGACGGTGCGCCCTATGCGGAAACCGCGGCGCGCGCGCGGGAAATCAGCGAAGGTGCCGACTGGGACGAAGGCGAAATTGACACCCTGAACTTGGTCCCCGACGCTTACCGCGGATTGGACCGTTTTGAGGCGCGTAAGGCGGTTGTAGCGGATATCAACGCCGAAGGTCTGGCTGTGATGGTTCCCGATCCGAAAACATTGGTGGGTGGTTCTGCGGCGACTGCCGCAGGTTCACCCACCGACCCTGCCATGATCCCCCATGTCGAGGCCAAAAAGATCATGCAACCGTTCTGCGACCGATCTAAGGTGGTGATGGAACCGATGCTGACCGATCAGTGGTATGTGGACGCCGAAAAACTGGCCGGCCCGGCGCTGGACGCGGTGAAAGATGGCCGGGTGACGATCATGCCGGAAAGTGGGCGCAAAGTTTACAACCACTGGCTTGAGAATATCGAGCCGTGGTGTATTTCCCGCCAACTCTGGTGGGGGCACCAGATACCGGTTTGGTATGGGCCGACGCCGGAGCGGGACGGCAGCATTGCACTTGGCGAGCAGCGTGGCGTGTTCAAACGTGAATTTAAAACCTTCTGTGCGGCGACAATCGAAGATGCCGCAAAGGAGGCATCCGAGTACTATGGTGTCTCGCCGGACCTTGAGGCTGACCTTGTCCATGTAGTCGATCAGAGTGTTGGCTGGAGTTGGGTTGCAAAAAATGAAGGCGATTTCCCAATTTGGCGCGACCCCGACGTCCTCGACACCTGGTTCTCGTCCGGTCTGTGGCCCATAGGCACCCTCGGCTGGCCCAATGAAACCGAGGAACTGAAAAAATACTTCCCCACCTCCACCCTGATCACCGGCCAAGACATCCTGTTCTTCTGGGTCGCCCGGATGATGATGATGCAGCTAGAAGTCGTCAATGACGTACCCTTTGACACCGTCTACTTGCATCAGTTGGTGCGTGACGAAAAAGGCGTGAAAATGTCCAAGACACTGGGCAATGTCATCGACCCGCTGGACATGATTGATGAATTTGGCGCCGACGCGGTGCGGTTCACCATGACCTCAATGGCGGCCATCGGTGGTTCGCTGAAACTGAGTATGGAACGCGTCAAAGGCTACCGAAATTTCGGCACCAAACTGTGGAACGCCGCGCGTTTCGCCGAAATGAATGGTGTTTTTGAAGGCAGAACCGCCCTGGACGGCCCGCCACCGGCCAGCCAAACCCTGAACAAATGGATCATCGGCGAGGTCGCCAAATCCCGTGAAGCCGTTGACGTCTCACTGGCCGCTTATCGTTTTAACGACGCTGCCAACACCTTGTATTCATTCGTATGGGGTACGTTTTGCGATTGGTATATCGAGTTTTCAAAGCCGCTGCTTTACGGCGACGACGAAGCCATATTAACCGAAACCCGTGCAGTCATGGGCTGGGCGTTGGATCAGTGCCTGACCTTGCTGCACCCGATCATGCCGTTCATCACCGAAGAACTGTGGGCACAGACCGCCGAACACGAAAAACCACTGGTTCATGCCGATTGGCCTACCTACCAAGCCGCTGATCTGGTTGACAAAAATGCAGACCGCGAAATGAATTGGGTGATCGATTTGATCGAGACGATCCGGTCGGCACGGGTGCAGATGCACGTGCCTGCAGGGGCAACAATTCCGATGTTGCAGGTGGAATTGAACGCAACCGGCATTGCTGCCTGGGCCAATAACGAAGTGTTAATAAAACGTCTGGCGCGCATTGATAGTCTAACGCCTGCCAAAGACGTACCAAAAGGCGCGATTACCGTGCCTGTGGTGGGCGGAGTTTTTGCGCTGCCGCTGGCAGATGTCATCGATATCGGTGCTGAACAGGACCGGTTACAGAAGTCTTTGGATAAGTTATCGAAAGAAATCAACGCGTTGGCAGGCAGGTTGGGAAATGAGAAATTTGTTGCCAGTGCACCGGAAAAGGTGGTTGCCGACAGCCATATACAACTGGCCGAACGTCAAGACGAAGCTGAAAAACTACGGGCCGCTCTGACCCGTTTGGCGGATCTGGGCCAAGCGTAGATCAGTGACTTGCGTTCCTGCGCAGTTTCGGTTTGATGCTGCCATGAATAAGCAAAAATTAACCCACCTAGCGCAAAGCTTGCCTGCCTCGGTGCCGTTCGTTGGCCCCGAGGCGCAAGAGCGAAAACGCGGTGCGCCATTCACAGCCCGTTTAGGGGCCAACGAAAATGTTTTTGGCCCGTCACCACTGGCCATAAAAGCGATGCAAACTTCGGTGGCAGAAACTTGGATGTACGGTGATCCAGAAAGCCATGATTTACGAACGGCCCTGGCGAAGCTTCACAAAATTTCACCTGAAAACATTATGTTAGGCGAAGGTATTGATGCACTGTTGGGATATTTGGTGCGGCTATTGGTCGAACCGGGTGATCGTGTTGTAACCTCTGCTGGCGCCTATCCGACCTTTAACTATCACGTTGCCGGATATGGTGGTGCGCTGGTGACAATTCCCTATCAAGATGATCACGAGGACCCAGTTGGTCTGATGGCGAAAGCCCGCGACGTTGGTGCAAAACTGATCTATTTGGCCAACCCCGATAACCCAATGGGAACGTGGCAATCAGGGCAGACAATTGCCGATGCAATTGCGGAAATACCGGACAATTGCCTGTTGGTACTGGACGAAGCTTACCTTGAATTCGCCCCCAAAGATACGTCACCCGCGATCGATCCGGATGATCCGCGTGTCATTAGAATGCGTACATTTTCAAAGGCTTACGGGATGGCGGGTGCGCGTGTGGGTTATGCCATTGGCCACCCCGGGATGATCACTGCCTTCAACAAAGTCAGAAATCATTTTGGTATGTGCCGGATTTCGCAGATCGGCGCGTTGGCGGCCCTTGGCGATCAAAAATATCTGGCCGAAGTCACAGCGAACGTGGCAAACGCCAGATTGCGCATAGGCCAGATTGCCCGTGAAAACGGCCTGAATGCACTGCCGTCAGCCGCAAATTTTGTCGCGATTGATTGCGGCAAAGACGCAGCGTTCGCCACCGCCGTTCTGAATGGGTTGATCCAGCAGGGGATTTTTGTGCGCATGCCGTTTTCAGAACCGCAAAATCGCTGCATCCGGGTATCGGCTGGAACCAATACGCAACTGAACGCATTTGCCGCTGCATTGCCAATAGCAATTGAAATTGCAAATACTGCTTCTTAACAACAGGTTGCAGGGTATCAATGCGAATGACCGCCACATATTTCCGCCCCTATTGCCTACGGCCCAATACCCGTCTAGATCAAGCGAACAACAAAAATTATCGCCCATAAAAGTCAGGCACATGTTCAAATCTACCTATAAAATGTTGAAATCCTGGGTACGTGACCTGACGAATTCTTTTGGATCCGATATCAAATCGCCCATGGCGCGACGGCGCGCATATTTGCATTTTCGCCTGCTGGACCACGGTTTTTTGCGCGGTAATTGGCGCAATCTGAAAGAAGTTTCCCCTGGCGTGTGGCGCTCGAACCAGCCTTCTCCCAGAAGATTGCGGAAATACAAACAGATGGGCATTAAGACGCTTCTAAATCTGCGTAGTCAAAATAGCAGCAGTCCTTATTTATTTGAACACGAGACTTGTGACGTTATTGGCTTGCAGTTGGTGAATAGAAATCTCTGCGCCCATGCATTGGCTGACGCTGATATTTTACTGGATCTATTGGACAAAATTGAAACCATCGAGCGCCCTTTCGTTATGCATTGTAAGTCGGGTGCAGACCGCGCCGGCTTCGCATCTGCGCTATATTTGATGCATATGGACCATGCGCCCGTGGCACTGGCCAAAAAACAGCTCAGCATACGGTTTTTTCACGTAAAATCGTTTCAAACCAGTATTCTTGACTATGTGTTGGATGCATATGAACTTGAACAAGTTACCGACCCAATGCCAATTCGTACATGGATTGGAACCCGATATAATAAGCTTAAACTGACAGCCGAATATAGTGCGTTGCGGGGAACATCCTGAACATTCTCGAAGATAAAAATTATCCTACCAAAACACTGACGGTATGGTTTTGGCGTGAATATGTGCGAAAACGCACCGGGTTGCTGTTCGCAGGCTTCGTCCTGATGGCCGTCGAAGGCGGCGCGTTGGGCCTGTTGGCCTACTTGATGCAGCCAATGTTTGACGATATTTTTGTGGCTGGTGAAAAATCTGCCGTATTTCTGGTAGCGGTCAGTGTTTCAGGGCTATTTCTGGCACGCGCCGCGGCCGGACTGTTTCAAAAAATCTTAACCGCCACCGCCGCACGACGGGTTTCGGGGGAAATACAGCGCGATCTGGTGGCCCATATGGTGACGCTGGATGGTGAATTTTACCATCAAAACTCGCCCGGCGTATTGCTCGAAAGGGTGCGCGGGGATCCAGCCGCCGCCGCGAATATCATTTCATCGCTGTTTTCCACTTTTGGCCGGGATATGGTCAGTGTTGTTGTATTGCTTGGGGTGGCGATCAATATCGATTGGGTCTGGACCCTAATTGCGATTGCAGCTGCGCCTATATTATTTTTCCCGGTCCTTGTGTTGCAAAAACTGATCCGGAAAATATCACGAAATGCGCGAAATGCGGCGGCAAAATTGTCGACACGACTGGACGAAATGTTTCACGGCATCAATACTGTAAAATTGAATGGTACAGAAGGTTATGAAAGCCGACGGTTTAATACCGAAGTCGAAACACTGGTGGATGCAGAACTAAAGACCACAGCTGCCACCGCTGGTCTTCCGGCGATAGTGGACGTGGCGTCAGCCATCGGGTTTTTCGGCGTTCTCAGCTATGGCGGCGTGCAAATCATCGACGGCGACAAGACCGTTGGCGAATTTATGTCGTTCTTCACAGCGATTTCATTGTTGTTCGATCCGATACGACGTCTGGGCGCGCTTTCCGGTCAGTGGCAAACCGCCGTTGTCAGCCTGGAACGCGTTTACAGCATATTCGAGCTTAGGCCGCAAATTCGGTCACCAAACAAGCCAGTGGACCTGCCCGCGGACCCAAAACTAGCGGACTTAACATTAGATAATGTTGGTTTTGCCTATGGTGACCAGGAAATCCTGCGTGATGTTAGTTTTGTGGCGCAAGCCGGTAAAACCACAGCATTGGTTGGGGTTTCTGGCGCTGGAAAAAGTACTATTTTCAACGTGCTGACACGCCTTGTTGATGCCAAATCTGGCCATGTAAAAATTGGCGGAACTGATACCAAAGCCTTTGATTTAACAGAACTGCGCAGCCTATTTTCTGTCGTCACACAGGACGCACAGCTGTTCGACGAAAGTATCAAAGATAACATTTTGCTCGGCGGGGAAACCAGTGACGAGTTTCTGACAACAGCGTTGACCGCAGCCCACGTGGCGGATTTCTTAGACAATCAATCCGACGGCGTGGATACAATGGCAGGGCCGCGTGGTTCTGCACTGTCCGGCGGACAGCGTCAGCGTGTGGCCATTGCGCGTGCGCTGTTACGGGATACGCCTATTTTGCTATTGGATGAAGCCACATCAGCGTTGGATGCTAAGTCAGAATCAATCGTGCAGGCGGCACTGGAAAAATTATCAGAGGGCCGAACCACACTGGTTATAGCGCATCGATTGTCGACGGTCCGTGGCGCTGACAAAATTATCGTTATGGATCAGGGCATGGTTGTAGATCAAGGCACCCATCAGGATTTGATCAAACGCGATGGTGTATATAAAAACCTGTACCGATTGCAATTTTCGGAAGAAAAGTAGCAGCTTACCGTTTGTAATACGCCGCTAATTTTTCTGGCGAGGCACCAAACCGATACCGCAGCAACGTCCACATGTTACGAATACCGCGGCGATACCAGCCGGTTTTCTCATAGCGGGCCGGATCGGTTGTTGCCGTAATGTCCAGCGCCAACAAATCACCCTTTAGTTTGCGCACAATTGCAACGTCTTCCATCAGCGGTATGTCGCAATATCCACCAACGCGGTCATATAGAACACGTGAAATTAACAACCCCTGATCACCGTAAGGTAGACCTAGACGCGACCGCAGTTTGACGCCCGCCTCAAAAAAACGCGGCCGAAAACCTTGGGCTCGAAACCGCAGGCGAAAATAGGCGGCTTTTGGGCTGGCGCGAATATGCGTCAAAACCAAATCCGACCAACCGGGCGATAGATGTGTGTCAGCGTGCAATATCAGCATCCAGTCCCCACGCGCCGCCAGCGCCCCCCGTTTCAATTGCGCACCCCGACTTGGCGTTCCAATGACCAGCGTCGCACCCAATTCGTTGGCAATGCTGACTGTTGCGTCAATTGAACCACCGTCGCTGATCACCAGTTCCCGCACCAACCCGCTGTCTAGCCCCTCCATCAGGCAGGCGACAGTTGGTCCAAGCTTGTCGCCAGAATTCAGTGTAGGGATCACAATTGACAAAGGTGCTGGCATGGGGCTTTCGCAATATTTAACGCGCCCTATATTGGGGATCAAACCAGAGGAATGGCAAGCGATGGGTGATAATTTGAACCAGACAATTCTGGAAGTTACGGGCGCAGATCGGCACAAATTCCTACAGGGGCTTGTCACCAACACCGTCCCAGAGGCAGGCGGTGGCTTGGTCTATGCCGCTATTTTAACGCCGCAGGGCAAATATCTGGCTGATTTCTTCATGCTGGCGCAAGACGATCGCATTCTCATTGATGTCGCGGCATCAATCTCAGATGGGCTGGCTGCCCGGTTGAACATGTATAAACTGCGCGCCGATGTGACCATTGCAATTTGCGACATCGGTTTGGTGCGTGGTATTGGCCCTTCGCCAGACGGCGCCCTGCCCGACCCGCGCCATCCCGCGCTGGGTTGGCGAATTTATGGAGCAGCCATGACCGCCGCCGCAGCTGTCGACTGGGATGAAATACGCGTGCGCCACTGTATTCCCGAAACCGGCATTGAATTGATCGCCAATGATACATTCATTTTGGAGGTTGGGTTTGAACGATTGCACGGCGTTGACTTTAAAAAAGGATGCTATGTTGGGCAGGAAGTAACAGCGCGCATGAAACACAAAACTGAATTGAAAAAAGGTCTTGTGACGGTCAGCGTTGAAGGTGCCGCGCCAGTGGGAACCCAGATTGTCGCTGATGGCAAACCCGCAGGCGAGCTTTACACCCAGTCAGGTGGGTTTGGCATCGCCTATCTGCGGTTTGCACGGGTTGCTGGGTCGATGTCGGCCGGGGATGCCACAGTGACATACGAAAAATCCGGGGAAATTGAATCCTCCTGACATAATACTGTCAGGGGGCGTGTGACATGGTGGGTCATCAACAAACAAATAGACGGAACTTGAAATGTCTTTTAATCCACCAAACGCCGTCCTGTGGGCGGAAATCCCGGTAA
>CAXMPY010000097.1:0-8469 GCA_964195275.1 uncultured Paracoccaceae bacterium | reverse complement strand
AGCCGGATAACCACCGACACCACACTCATTCTATCGGTTATCGGATCATCGGTTTCAATTGCGCTCAGAAATGCGCTGATTTTTATCGGCGGTCTCGTTTTGATGTTGTTCACATCCTTAAAACTTAGTGCGCTGGTTTTGCTGATCGTCCCGGCGGTCATTGTTCCGATCATTTTATTGGGCCGACGCTTGCGCGTTTTAAGCCGGCTAAATCAAGACTGGATCGCAGCCTCTAGCGGATCAGCATCCGAGGCGCTTTTGTCTGTACAAACGGTGCAGGCGTATTCACAAGAAACGGCCATAAACGACGAATTCTCAAAAGTTACCGAACTTAGTTTTGACGCGGCATTGAAACGGGTTCAGACCCGCGCCGCGATGACCGTGCTTGTGATTGCGCTGATTTTCTCGGGTGTTGTGGGTGTGTTGTGGATTGGCGCGCGCGACGTTGGTGCTGGTGCCATGTCTGTCGGGGCGTTGGTTCAATTTGTCATCTACGCGATCATGGTGGCAGGATCAGTGGCGGCGCTGTCTGAAATTTGGGGCGAATTACAGCGCGCGGCAGGTGCGACTGAACGCCTGGTTGAACTGTTGAATGCGCAGGACACGGTTGAAGATAGTGACAAACACACCAAGATTGATCGACCCGTGACCGGTGAGATTGAATTTGACAATGTATCTTTTCACTACCCTTCGCGTCGGCAACAGGCTGTGATGGATCGCGTTAGTTTTCGCGTATCGGCTGGCGAAACTGTTGCACTTGTTGGGCCATCCGGCGCAGGTAAATCGACCGTAATTCAACTATTGCTGCGGTTTTATGATCCTGACAGTGGCCAGATCCGCATAGACGGTGTTCCGCTTGAACAAATGCAGTGCAAAGACTATCGGCGTGAAATTGCGTTGGTTCCCCAGGATGCCGTCATTTTTGCCGCCTCAGCGCGGGACAACATTCGATTTGGTCGCCCGTCCGCCACCGATCAAGAAGTAGAAGGCGCCGCAAGGGCGGCCGCGGCCCATGACTTTCTAACCGATTTGCCAGAGGGGTATGATGCTTATGTTGGTGAACGCGGCGTTATGCTGTCAGGTGGTCAAAAACAGCGCATAGCAATTGCGCGCGCAATCCTGCGTGACGCACCGATATTGTTGCTGGACGAGGCAACATCGGCATTGGACGCTGAAAACGAACGCGCAGTGCAAAGTTCCGTCGATAACATGAGCGCAGATCGCACAACGATAATTGTCGCGCATCGCCTAGCCACGGTTAAAAAAGCCGATCGAATTTTGGTCATGGAAGGGGGGCGGATCGTAGCCCAAGGCAAACACGATGAATTGGTGGCGCAGGGTGGGCTGTATGCCCGGCTGGCCAAACTGCAATTCACAGCAGGCAGCGAGGCTGCCTGAACATCAGCTACAACGCCCGACAATACGAATAACGAAACAGCACAGCGTTATTCCCGCCAAAAGCTTGCGACAAATCGAATTTCCGCGCATCCTGTTGTGACGTTCACAAAAAAAATTCCGGCCAAATGGAATTAAGGGGAAAAGAAATGGGCTTCGCGAACAATGCGGATATACGAACCATTGAAAAAGAAATGCCCTGGGCTGAACGCCAACCGGCAAAAACGCTGCACCAGTTAGTTGGTATTGCTGCAGATAAATACGGTTCAAGCAACGCGATTACCTTTCAAATCACGTCTGGCCCGACCGACAAAGCTGAAACGCTGAAATGGCGGGAATTTCACGATAAATCAACACAGGCCGCGAACCTGTTTCGCAGCCTAGGTGTCGGTGAAAAAGATGTGGTGGCCTACATATTGCCCAATTGCAACGAAACCGCCATCACCTTAATCGGGGGCGCTGTTGCGGGTATTGTTAACCCGATAAACCCGCTGCTTGATGCCACGCAAATTGGGTCGATCTTGCGCGAAACGAGCGCAAAGGTTGTTGTTACATTACGTTCGTTTCCAAAATCTGATGTCGCACAAAAAGCAGCCGCAGCCGTTGCTTTAGCGCCAGATGTCACAACGGTGCTGGAAGTCGATTTGCTGCGCTATTTGATGCCGCCAAAATCCTGGATTGTGCCGCTGGTGCGGCCCAAAAATTCAGCAACCCACAGCGCGAAAGTGTTGAATTTCAGTACCGAAGTCGCGCGCCAATCCACGACGTTGGAATTCGAAGATAGCAAAGGCGACCGCGTCGGTGCTTATTTCCACACCGGTGGCACGACGGGCATGCCAAAAGTTGCCCAGCACACCTATTCGGGCATGATCTACAATGGTTGGATCGGGCACACGCTGTTGTTTAAAGAAGAAGACAACATAATTTGCCCCCTGCCATTGTTCCACGTTTTTGCCTGCCATGTGATTTTCATGGCCATGATCGCGTCAGGCGCGCATGTGGTGTTTCCAACGCCTGCTGGTTATCGCGGTGACGGTGTGTTCGACAATTTTTGGAAGTTGATAGAACGTTGGAAAATAACGTTTGTGATAATCGTGCCAACAGCAATCGCAGCACTAATGCAACGCCCCGTGGATGCTGACATATCATCTGTCAAAACTGCGTTCTCTGGTTCGGCGCCGCTGCCAGTCGAACTGTTTAAGCGGTTTGAAAAATCATCAGGCGTGACAATTATTGAAGGGTATGGGCTAACCGAAGCGACATGTTTGGTGTCTTGCAACCCAACCGAAAAAACACACAAGATCGGTTCGGTCGGTATTCCGTTTCCATATTGCGAAGTTCAAATTCTGGATTGTGCGCCGGATGGGACCGTCAAAAAAGCCTGCGACATCAACGAGATTGGTGAAATTTGCATTTCAAACCCGGGCGTCTATGCGGGCAAAACCTATACCGAAGCGAATAAAAACATCGGTCTGTTTGCGGATACCAAGTTTTTGAGAACGGGCGATTTGGGGCGGCTGGATCCCGACGGATTTTTATGGATCACCGGTCGCGCCAAGGATCTGATCATCCGTGGAGGGCACAATATTGACCCGGCCATAATCGAAGAAACGCTTGCCGGGCACGAGGCCGTTTCATTTGTCGGTGCCATTGGCCAACCAGACCGCCATGCAGGCGAATTACCTTGCGCCTATGTTGAACTGGTCGACGGGGCCGACGTAACTGTTGAGGCTTTGTTGGAGTTTGCGACGACCAATATCCCCGAACGTGCTGCGCATCCGAAATATTTGGAAATCCTGGACGAGCTGCCGAAAACCGCTGTCGGCAAAGTTTTTAAACCCGATTTGCGTAAAAGTGCGATTATCCGGGTGTTCAACGCTACTTTGGCGGATGCTGACCTAGATGCCAAAGTTGTTGCCGTCACCGAAGATAAAAAACGTGGTCTTGTGGCCCAGGTAAGGCGTGCAGACGGCGTAGATGAAGCAGCAATTAATCAGGTCTTGGGTGTGTTCACTCCACCTTGGGAGCTTGCGAAATAGTAAATTACAACCTTTAGTTGTATAAGCGGTATTTCGCGCAACTTGGAAACTCCGCCGAATTTACTTTCCATAAGAAGATTTATGCTTTGATCATGGTGTTGCAGGTAACTTTCGCAAGTTGTCACGAAGGCAACGTCGAAAAGCCCCAATCCCGCCACATTTGATTGATGGGATGGAAGGGCAATAGATTGAGGTGGCTAATGGTTATCCTATTCATATTGGTTGGTGGTATTGTTGGTGCGCTTGCTGCATCGTTTGCCGTTTGGTCAGGCGCTACATTGCTATTCGCCCTACTGTGCTATTCTGTTTTCGGTTCGCTTAGTGCGCTAGCGGTCATTTTCGCGTTATATATGCGCGACATTGCCGAAGATGGCACTGTCGATTGGAATGACAATCAAGATTCAAAGCGGCCTGCTTCGGCCTGAATTTGATACACGAGACTTGGCTTAGGTGATCTGAACCGCCAGTCAAATATGCGGGCGGCATAGGTCCAGCCAAGTTGGTCTGGACCTCGCCGCCCATGATTTCATTTTAATCTTCCAAAATAATGCTATTCGCCAACGACGTCTGGTGGACCAAATCGTTCTAGCATTCTTGCAGAAATTTGGTCGCGTGCTTGCCGGTAAGCGGCCAGCTTGCTTTCCCGGGTCTCGCCAATGCCGGTTGGGTCCAGTATCGGCCAATATTCAACTTCCAAATGGAAGTATCGTGTGAATTCCAACGCCTGACGTTGCGATGCTGGGGACAACGCCACGATTAGATCAAACCCTGACAAATCGTCGCCCCATTGCTGCATTTCTTCAAAGGACCGCGAACGGTGGCGCGACAGTTCGATGCCCATTTCCTCGCACACCGCAATTGCGAACCCGTCAATCTCCAGATCATTGCGCACGCCAGCCGATTGGATGTAGGTGGCCTGCCCATGGTCTTTCTTCATCAGCGCCTCGGCCATGGGCGACCGAACAGCATTGTGGTCGCAGCAAAACAGAACCGAATCGGGCAGTTTTGCGCTCACGTCTAGCCCCCCCAATGTAAAACACAAATCAGCGTGAAAAGTCGCCGGGCTGTGTCGACATCAATGATTGCTTTGCCTTCCAGACGTTCCTGCAAAATTCGCGCACCTTCATTATGAATGCCGCGCCGACCCATATCTATGGCCTCGATCTGACTTGGGGGCAGCTTTTTAACCGCGTCGAAATAGCTTTCGCAGATCTGAAAATAGTCTTTTACGACTTGGCGAAACGGGCCCAAAGAAAGGTGAAATTCGCCTGCCTTTGCGCTGGTTTTACTGAACAAATCAAATACCAGACGTCTGTCGCGAATGGTCAAATTAAGGCTGTACGGACCGTCCGGTATGTCGTGGCCCGCGCGCGATGGAAGTGAAAATTCGTTGTCTTCCAACAGGTCAAAAATCGCAACCTTGCGTTCCTGTTCAATCTCGGGTGTCGGCGCAGGCAAGCCGCGGTCGTCAATATCTATCTGAAAAAGGCCAGGCATCAATTTCGCCCCGTATTCAAGCGGTCAAGGCGTGCCCGCACAGACAGCCCGTGCGCTTGCAGGCCCTCGGATTTAGCCAATGTTTCAGCCGCAGGACCGATTTTTGCCAATGCTTGGGGTGTCATTTTGGTGATTGTGGTGCGTTTCATGAAATCTAGCACTGACAATCCGCTTGAAAACCGGGCCGACCGGGCTGTGGGCAAAACGTGGTTCGCACCGCCGACATAATCACCGATCGCTTCCGGTGTGTGGCTGCCCATAAATATTGCCCCGGCATGGCGGATATTATCAGACAGGGCCTCGGGATTTTGCACACATAGGGCCAGGTGTTCGGGCGCAATGCGGTCAGATAGCGCGGCAGCCTCGCCCATATTTTTAACGGTTATCACGGCGCCAAAGTCACGCCATGATCGTTCAGCAATCTCTCGGCGGTCTAGGGATTTCAGGCGATCTGTCACCGCCTCGGCGACGAATTGGCCAAAACCTGCATCATTCGTAATAAGGATCGCTTGGGCATTTTCGTCGTGTTCGGCCTGGCTTAGCAAGTCTAAGGCGATCCAATCGGGGTCATTGTGACGGTCTGCGATCACCAATATTTCGGACGGCCCCGCGATCATATCAATACCAACCTGTCCAAACACACGCCGTTTGGCAGCGGCGACATAGGCGTTGCCAGGTCCGCTGATTTTATCAACCGGATCAATCGTTTGAGTCCCGTATGCCAACGCCGCAATCGCCTGCGCGCCGCCAATACGATAGATGGCTTTTACGCCCGCAAGCTCGGCTGCCAAAAGCACCAAAGGGTTGAGGATACCGTCCGGTGTTGGCACGCAAATCACCAGGTTCTTCACCCTGGCAACCCGCGCGGGAACTGCATTCATCAAAACTGAACTTGGATACGACGCAAGACCACCCGGAACGTACAGGCCTGCCGAAGAAACCGGTGTCCAGCGCCAGCCCAGTGTTGCCCCAGCGTCATCTTGCCAACTGACATCTTCGGGCATCTGACGCATGTGAAAGGCTTGAATGCGGTCGGCGGCCAGCACCAGTGCGTCGCGTTCGACTGGGCCGACTTTCAGACATTCTTGGGCTATTTCTTCCTGTGAAATTCTCAGTGTCTCTGGCGTCAAATCCAACCGGTCAAATTTCGATGTCAGTTCAATAACCGCCGCGTCGCCACGGGACCGAACATCAGCAATAATATTTGCCACCGCAACATCCACGTCTGGTGCGTCTTCGCGTTTTTGCGTCAGCAATACGTCAAATTTGGCCTCGAAATCTTGGTCAAGTGTAGAAAGAAACTGTGGCATCCGAAATCTCCCGTCGGGGTGACATAACCGCCGTACAGCTAAGGCTCAAGGTCGCCAGAGGCGACAAATTCAGGTGTCGTGGTTCGGTTGGCTGCGAGACGGCGCAATATAGGGGCGGGTCACGTCATTCAGTGTCACTTCCAAGGTCTCAACATCGACTGCAATAGCACCATCACCCGCTAGGGTAATTTCAATACGGCCCATACCATCCGAGCTCGGCTCAAACGCAAGGGACAATGCAGACAGGATTACATCAGGTTCTAGACGGTTCACACCCTGTGACGTGACCTTAAGCACATCTTCGATCACCAGAACCGATTGAACCCGTTCAAAATCTCGTTTGCGTTTGGTGTTCGGGTTCAGGTCTTCCCAGCGAAACCGGTTTAAAAGCACAGCAAAACGTCGCCGCTTTTGGTCCCAGTTCATTTCGCCGATCGGAAATACAGCATCCTGGATTAGGGCTGAAACCACTTGCATGTCGTCGGCATCTACGGCGCGCAGCCGCAATGGTTCGTCGCGGGCATCTTCAAATCGGGCGTCTTCTACCATCAGTTCGTTATCCGTTCGATTTTGGCACCTATGCCGCTGAATTTGCGCACCACCTGTTCGTATCCCCGATCCAAATGATAAACCCTGCTGACTACTGTTTCACCCTCTGCGGCCAACCCCGCCAGGATCAGCGAAACAGATGCCCGCAAATCGGTCGCCATCACGCGCGCACCTTTTAGCTGATCAACGCCGGTCACCGTGGCGGTGCCGCCTTGAACTTCAATTTGCGCGCCCATCCGCATCAGTTCAGGCGCGTGCATGAACCGATTTTCAAATATTGTTTCGTCCAAAATGCTGGTGCCGTCCGCCGTACACAGCAGGGCCATCATCTGGGCCTGCAAATCAGTTGGAAAACCAGGAAAAACTTCGGTTTTAACTTTAACGGCGCGGACCCGTCCATTTTTGCGGCTGACCAACAGGCCATCGTCGGTTTCAGTAACCGATATGCCGGCTTCATCAAGTTTTTCACAAAACGCCGATAGCAGCGATATTCGTCCACCCAGCAATTCAACCTCGCCACCTGCGATTGCCGGGGCCAACATATAGGTGCCCAACTCAATTCGATCCGCAATCACCGGATGGGTTGCCCCACCCAACCGGTCAACGCCTTGAATTGTTATCGTCGGGGTGCCGTCGCCGTCAATTTGCGCGCCCATTGCCCGCAAACAAGTCGCAAGGTCCGTAATTTCGGGTTCGCGCGCTGCGTTTTTAATTACAGTTGTGCCTTTGGCCAGTGTCGCCGCCATCATGATATTTTCGGTGGCCCCGACCGAGGCAAAGCGCAGTTCGATATCTGCCCCTTTCAAACCACCGGGAACTTTGCCGTGTAGATTCCCGTCCTTCAGCTCGATCTCGGCACCCATTGCCGTAAGCCCCTGAACATGTAAATCCATTGGTCTGGCGCCAATCGCACAACCACCCGGCATTGATACAACCGCGTGACCGTGCCGGGCCAACAAGGGGCCCAAAACAAGATTAGACGCTCGCATTTTACGAACGATGTCATAGTCGGCAACCGGATTGGTGGCGCTATGGCTGGACATTGCAACCACACGACCGTCTTGCAGGCTGGTGACTTCGACCCCCAACGATTGCAGCAGCTGCGTCATTGTAGCGATATCTGAAAGCCTCGGCACGTTGGTTAGGGTTAACGGTTCGTCCGCCAACAACGTTGCAGGCATCAGCGTCAGGCAGGCATTTTTTGCACCAGCAATCGAAATTTTGCCGCTCAGCGCGCCGCCACCTTTTACCAAAATTGAATCCATGCCCGTATCAGCCCTTATTTGTATCAGATTTGGGTGCGGTAGATTTTCGCACCCGAGCCTGTGCTTTACGCCGTTTTAAATTGGCTTTCAACGCAGCTTTTAGCCGATCTTGGCGCCTGTCAGCCAAGTTTGATTTGCCAGAACCGGTTGTGCTTTTTTCCATGTGGCTTTGTCTATCGCAGTGTTTCGCAGGGGTCCAGATTAGGCTTGCTTCATTGCCAGATTCCGCCTATTCAGCCGCCCTTGATGTATGCTGCCGTAGCTCAGGGGTAGAGCACTCCCTTGGTAAGGGAGAGGTCCGGAGTTCGAGCCTCCGCGGCAGCACCATTTTAACAAACCAAATCAATATGTTATGAAATCACTAATTTCTGGTGCTTTTCGCTGGGCCACGTATGGGCCACACAATGACATGAT